>JABFRS010000001.1:2946593-3263186 GCA_013141055.1 Cyclobacteriaceae bacterium
CTTCAGTTACAAACACTTTAACAACATCTGGTACTGCTGTATTTGATGTCGCGACAAACGCACTCACAGGGGCGGCGAATCTTATCATGACAGGAACGTCTGGTATTAGTTTCGCAAGGAACTCTGTAACGCTTCCTGAATTGACCGGAACAGCGAATGATTTTGCTGCAGGAACCACAGTAACTTTCAATGGAACGGGTACACAGACACCAAAAGGAAGTTCGGCAACCAATCCATCAACCACCAACACCTATCCTTATCAGAACGTAAACATCAGTGGTGCATCAGGATCTCCAAATGTTGTTTCAACAGCAATGACATTGATTCGTGGGAACCTGAATTTTTCCAACATCGGAAGGATGACATTGAATCCTGTGATGACGGTTGGGGGAACACTTTCCTATAACTCTTCTGCAACGCAAAGTATGAGTAATGACCTTACTGTAGGAAGTCTTATTCTTTCTAATGGTGTATTGAACTACTCTAATCGGACGATTACAGTAAATGGTACAAATGGATTCTGGACATACAACGGTGGCGGAAACTTTGTCAACAACTCTAGTAACGTAATCTTTACAACAGGAACAAATCAGATTATTGGTGGAACTACAAGTACAGGTTTTGCTAACCTTACAATCAACAATCCAAATGATGTTAGGCTTGGTGTTGATATTTCTGTTAACACTTCCCTTAACCTTCTATCCAATCATATCATCACAGGCGTATACAGCGTCTATGTTTCCGGCGGAGCCCCAGTTTCCAGAACGACAGGTTTCGTTGATGGTAATCTGAAGAAAGATGTTTCCTCTCCAACACTAACAAATCCTACATATGAAATCGGATCCGGCACTACATACGCGCCGGCAACCCTGAGTCTTACAGGCATCTCAACAGTAGGTTCGATCACAGTTTCAACCATAGCAGGAGATCATCCTGGAATTGGATCCTCTAATATTCAACCATCCAAGACAGCTAATCGCTACTGGTCTATCAAGAACCAGGATGCGGTATTCACCTCATTCGATGCAATATTTACGTTCGATCCTTCTGACCTTGATGGTGGTGCTAATACTGCAAATTTTCAAACCAAATGGACAGCAAATGGCTTCCTTTGGAACACAACAACGGCAGGAGCAAGAACAGCAACTTCGACACAAATCGTAGGAGAGCCTGCTTCCACATTACCTCCTTCAAATACTTCTGCTGATTTTCAGGTTGGTGAATTGATTGTGCTTTCAAACATTTTCAACAGACTTACAGGAACGCGTATCTGGAATGATAAGACCACCTGGATTGAGCATTTAACAGGAACTGTGACATTTGATGGTTCGGCAAATGTTGTTGGATCAGGAGGAACTCTTTTCCTTTCAGAACTTGTCACAGGTGACGTAATTATGCTTCAAACTTCTGCAGGAACAGTAAGAGGAACGGTCTTGTCAATTGCAAACGATACGCAGCTTACTTTGACGGCTGTAGCAGGGGCAGCCTCCGGTGCCTATGGAAGACAACGTATTCCAAATCTGGCAACGGATGTTGTAACGATAGGCAATCCGTTAATCGCTGATGCGACAACGACCATTCAGTATGACATGCCTTCCGCAACAACGATCAATACGATTAACATCAACACATCCTCTTCTCCAAGAACAACCGCGCAGATATTGACACACACCACTACCAACTTGCTGACAATCCAGACCAATGCTATGGTAAATCAGCCAGGAGGGGCCGCAACTGATGCATGGAATATTAATGCAGGAACTGCCAGCGTGCTTGGAACACTTACCATTGGAAGCGCAGTGAATAACAACGCCAGAATTGCAAGGGTTAACATTTCGACTGGAACATTGAATGTTGGAAGTCTTGTATTCAATACGACAGGCAACGCTTCCAACGAAGCAACTGCAGTTCTTAATCTTTCAGGAGCTGGAATTGTAAATCTTTCGGGAGCTGTGAGCTTTACGAATAATCTGGGAACACTTTCTCCAGGCACTTCCAGTACGTTCAACTTTAATGGTACTGCAGGTCAGCTTCTGATCTTCCCATCAAACGCGCCGGCCACCTGGCACTACAATAACTTATTGTTTAATAACTCCAGCGTCGCCGGTGTTTCAATTAGTCCATCCGGTCAGGATATTACTCCTGCCAATGTTACAGGAGATGTAAGAATTCAAACAGGGACTTTATTTACCAGTGATGATACTGACATTACAGGAAACCCTGGAGAGACATTTCAAATAGATCCCGGTGCTACTTTCTGGATGACCGGAAGTGCCAGTAGTTTTCCTACGGTTTTCTCAACATCGTTGGGAACAGTAGCCCCTTTTGGAACAGTGAAGTATGAACAGGTAGCTCCTAATCCCATCAGTATACCAGCAGAGGCTTTTGGAAATCTTGAAGTACTCTATTCAGGTAACAATTATGAATTGTCTCCTACAGGCACCTCTGTGGCTGGAAATCTAACTATTGGAAACGGAACCTCAACTCCAACCTTGAGAGGAGATGGAAGTAGCAATACCACTGCCTTTACGGTTACTGGTGATGTGATTATCAATACAGGAGCAAAAATAGATGCCAACACAAGTCCGGGACGCATTCAGAGTTTTACCGTGGGGGGTAACTGGACGAACAATGGAACTTTCTTGCCATCAACGACTGGATCTGATGTTGGTGTTATTTTCGATGCAAATGGTCCAATGCAACCTCAGATCATCAGTGGCACGGCAACTGAAACATTCTATAAATTAACAATTAACGGAACCTCAACAGATCTTGTTCAGATGAACAAGGGTGTTACAGTCAATAATCAATTGACACTTACTAACGGGGGTCTGGATCTGAACGGAAATCAGATTAATGTTACGAACGCATCCACTTCATCTATCACCCGCACATCAGGATATATCATAAGCGAAAAAACAACCGCACCTTATAGTGAAGTTAAATGGGCTACAGGCAATCTTACAGGCGCCTTTGTTTTCCCATTTGCTAAATCCTCTACAGAATACATTCCTGTGACCTATAACATTACCAGTGCGGGTTCTGCTGCCTCAACCCTGACGGTTTCAACTTATGCTACTCCAGCCAACAATACTCCACTCCCTGCTACTGTGACCAATCTAAATGGTACCAGTGGAGGTAATTCAGTTGTTGACAGATTCTGGATATTAACTCCATCAACGAATGTCGTACGCCCAACAGCCACATTGACATTTACGGCGCTTGCAAGTGAGAAACCTGGATCTATTCCAACCCTTCCTGGCACCGGAATTACGGGCCAAAGCTGGAGCGCTTCCAACTATTGGAATGCACCATCAGCGGGTCAATCCTTTAATAATAATGCTCCTGCAGCCGGATTCTTTCAGGTAACAATACCAGGTCAACTGATGCCTAATAATCTTTCTCCATGGGCACTTACAGACGCAGCAATTATCCTTCCGATTAAACTTGTGAGTTTTACAGCCGCAAGCCATAACGGATTGGTTGAGCTTAATTGGAGAACAGAAACTGAATTAAGAAATGATTTCTTTACCGTTCAAAAATCAGAAAGTGGTGAAGAATTCTCTGATGTTGTGGAAGTAAAGGGTGCGGGGACTTCCACGGTGCCAAGAAGCTATACAGCATATGACCATCAGCCGGTGATTGGTAAATCATACTACAGACTGAAACAAACTGACTTTGATAAGAATTACTCATATAGTAAAATAGTTTCTGTGGAGGTTAAGGAAGCATTAAGTATTTATCCTAACCCTTCCAATGGAAGTGAGATTAACATCAGTTTCCTGAAAGAAAATCTTGGTAAGGATGCGCTTGTTAAAATTCAGGATATCAGTGGTAAGGAGCTAAGTCAGAACGTTATCAGAAATCTTGATTCAAAACAGGTCAGGATGGAAATGACACAGCAACTGGCACCTGGATTATACATCATCTCAATTGCAGTTGGTCAGGATGTACTTAGGCAAAAAATTGTAGTGAGATAATAATTCTGAAATGAGTATTAAAAAAAGGACCTCGATGCTCGAGGTCCTTTTTTTATGCGCGATTTTGTCACTCTATTCTTAATATGCTCTTACCAATCTTCCTTCCATGTAGTTAACGTATGATTTATTAGCTACGAGCATACCTCCTGGTGTTGGATAATCTCCTGTAAAATACCAGTCCCCTGAATGATTAGGAATTCCTTTATGAAGAGCTTCTACTGTCTGGAAAACCACCTTTAACTCTGCTTTCATGTCAGGAGGCTTGACGATCTCAGAAATCTTGTCGGAGATCTGTTCATAGGTAAATTGTTCGTAAAGCTTTTTGACGTGATTGATCGGTTCCTTGATTAATGCTGACTGCAGACATTGCTCATAAACTTCACCCAATAAATAATCTTTGCCATGCTCTTTTAAGAGTTCTATGACCGCTCTGAAAGCAACAAAATCGCCCATACGGCTCATATCGATGCCATAGCAATCCGGAAAACGGATTTGTGGTGCGGAAGATACCACTACAATCTTCTTTGGACCCAGCCTGTCTAAAAGCCTGAGAATACTTTTCTCAAGCGTAGTACCTCTGACAATTGAATCATCAATTACGACCAAAGTGTCCTTATCCCGATTTACAACTTCGTAAGTGGTGTCGTAAACGTGAGCAACCATCTCATCGCGATGATCATCATCGGCAATGAAGGTCCTAAGCTTTGCATCCTTGATGACAATTTTTTCAATTCGTGGACGGAACGCAAGTATGTCCTCCAGCGAATCAACAGAAGGTTTGCCGTCAACAATGATATCTGTCTGCTTTCTGATGAGATAATTCTCCACCTCTGCCATCATTCCGTAAAAGGCCGTTTCTGCAGTATTAGGAATATAAGAGAAGACTGTATTCTTAAGATCAAAATTGATGGCTTTCAGCACCTGAGGCACCAAAAGCTTTCCGAGCATTTTTCTTTCGCGATAAATGTCCGGATCGTTTCCTCTGGAGAAATAAATACGCTCAAAGCTGCAGGATTTTTTCTCTCCGGACGGCACGATGCTATGCTGGGCATATTCTCCACTCTTTGTAATGATAAGAGCGTGCCCCGGTTTTATTTCTTCTATCTGATTGTATTCAATATTGAAAGCGGTCTTAATGGCAGGCTTTTCGGAAGCAACGACTACCACTTCTTCATCTGCATAAAAATAAGCTGGTCTGATTCCGTTAGGATCACGAACAACAAAAGCAGATCCCGATCCAATCATTCCGGCCATAGTGTAGCCACCGTCAAAATCCTTGCAAGCTCTTTTCAGCATGCTTGCCAGATCAATTTCATTCTCAATAATGTCTGAAACTTCCTTATTCGTGAATTGATCCTTGTACTTTTCAAACTGAGTCTGAACTTCTTCATCCAGAAAGTGTCCGATCTTTTCCATCACGGTGACGGTGTCAACTTTTTCCTTTGGATGCTGACCGAGATTCACGAGGATGTCAAAAAGCTCGTCGACATTTGTCATGTTGAAGTTTCCTGCCATTACAAGATTCCGACTGCGCCAGTTGTTCTGTCTCAGGAAGGGATGAACATTTTCAATGCTGTTAAAGCCGTGAGTTCCATAGCGAAGGTGTCCAAGCCAAAGTTCACCACTGAAGGAAAGATGCCTTTTCAGCCACTTTTCATTATGAAATTTCTCTTTACCCTCCTTCTGGGCTTTTTTATATTTTTTCCCGATTTTTTTGAAGAGGTTAGCTACTGGCTGGCTTTTCATAGAGCGATAGCGGCTGATATAGCGCAGTCCAGGCTCCTGATCAATCTTGATATTGGCAATTCCGGCTCCATCCTGACCGCGATTATGCTGTTTTTCCATCAGGATGTACATTTTGTTCATCCCATAGGTAGGACCGTACTTCTCAATGTAATAGGAAAGAGGCTTGCGCAGCCTGACCAGCGCTATGCCACATTCGTGTAGAATTGAATCGCTCATCAGTATCTAAAAGACAAAGTTAATTTTATTCATTCAACTGATCAAAAAAGCTGTGCCGAATGGTCGATAAACAACCATAACCCACTGCGGGTCAAAAAGATTCGTCTGGGAATATTTTGAACGGCTTCCGATTCAACGGTTTGCGGGTAGAAATAATTATTTTCGCGATTATTTTCAATTATGGTTCAAACGGATATTATTATCATCGGAGCAGGTCCTGTAGGCATTTTTACGGTTTTTGAGGCTGGCCTTTTAAAACTCAGATGTCACCTTATCGATTCTTTACCACAGCCCGGTGGACAGCTTATCGAGATATATCCTAAAAAGCCTATTTATGATATTCCTGGATACCCAATTATCAATGCAGGCGATCTTGTCAACCGCCTCATGGAACAAAGTGCTGTGTTTAAGCCCGGCTTCACCCTCGGTGAAACAGTCGTGGACCTGGAGGAGATTGGAGACAATCAGTTTTTAGTAACCACTAATCGTGGCACTCAGCATAAGGCTCCAGTTGTAATCATAGCTGGTGGATTAGGAGTTTTTGAACCCAGAAAACCTCCGATTGAAAACCTGGAAATGTTTGAGGATAAAGGTGTTGAATACATCATTAAGGACCCTGAATTTTACAAGGGAAAAAGAGTTGTAATTTCTGGTGGCGGAGATTCAGCACTTGACTGGACAATCTATCTGGCTGAAAATAAAATTGCCTCTGAGATATCACTTGTACATAGAAGAACTTCTTTTCGTGGACATCTTGATTCCGTTCAAAAGGTAATGGATCTCGCCAATGAGAAAAGAATAAATCTTATCACTGATGCGGAAGTAAGTGCAATTAATCCAACAGCATCGGGTTCCGTGGGTTCTGTGTTAATCAAGCATACCAGTCTTGGAGATATCATTAAAGAGACGGATCACTTTATTCCTCTATTTGGATTAACTCCAAGTCTGGGGCCGATTGCTAATTGGGGATTGGAAATTGAAAAGAACGCTGTGAAAGTAGATACCTTCGATTATTCTACAAATCGAAAAGGTATCTATGCGGTAGGAGATATTAATACCTATCCGGGCAAGCTTAAATTAATATTATCAGGATTTCATGAAGGAACACTGGCGGTACAATCTGCTTTTGCCAAAATTTATCCCAATAAAAAGAACGTATTGAAATACACCACTGTTAATGGTGTCAGTGGATTCTGATCATTTTGAAATGATCATTCAGAATATATGGATATAAAAGTCACCATCATTGATCGCGAAGGGGTTCCTCATCATCTGGAGGCACCTACTGATATGAACATGAATATAATGGAGATATGTAAGGCATATGAACTCCCGGTAGAAGGAACTTGTGGAGGGATGGCGTTATGTGCTTCGTGTCAATGTTATCTTGAGTCCAATACGTCTCTTCCTGAACAAAATGATTCAGAGCTTGCAATGCTTGATCAGGCCTTTCATGTAAAAGATAACAGCCGATTGGGATGTCAGATCAGAATTACAGAGGAGATCGATGGAATCGTATTGCGATTAGCGCCTTAAGCTTTTGGCAAAGTAAAATAGAAAGAAGTTCCTTTTCCAATCTCACTTTCCAGCCAGATTCTTCCTCCGTTTTTTTCAACAAACTCTTTGCAAAGTATTAAACCTAATCCTGTACCTTTTTCGTTGGCGGTTCCTCGTGTGCTGTAACCGGAAGTCTTTTCGAAAAGCACCTCTCTTACTTCAGGTCTTATTCCAATCCCGTTGTCGGAAACCGAAACGATAATTTCATTGTCGCTTTCCTTTGAATCAATCCAGATGTGTCCACCGGATTCTGTAAACTTTACTGCGTTGAGAATTAGATTGCGCAAGACAAGATTTACTATGTTAGGGTCGGCAAAGGCCACAACATTTTCATTAACCTTATTTTCCATTTGGATGTCCTTGGTATACAGCATTTTAAGTGTCGCAAAGCTTTCTTCCACTTTTGAATGCAATACAACTTTTTCAGGCTGAATCGTCAACTTATCCATTTGCAATAATGTCCAATTCAATAAGTTGTTGATAAGAGTTCGGGTGTGATTGAATTGTGTTCTGAGATTCTTGGAGACTTCACTAAACTCAGCCTGGGAAATATTTTTCTGCTCAAGTAAATCAAGTGTGCCGGATAGTGCGTTCATAGGTGAGCGCAAATCATGCGATATGATGGAAAAGAATTTATCCTTTACCTGGTTAAGCTGCTCAAGTTCGATGCTTCGCTTCTTGATTTCTTCCTGATGTTCCAGCAAGAGCCCGTTGATTCTTTTTCTTCTTTGACCGCTTCGATAAACAGTTAACAACAGAAATCCTGTAAGAGCCACTGCAATTACCAGGATATTGGTAACGAGTTCTTGTCTTTTTATTTCTGAGCTTTGCTCAGTCTTTTCTTTGCTAAGAGCAGCGATTTCAGTGTTTTTGTTCTCGACTTCAAATTTTTTCTGATTCAGGAATAATTTCTCCATTGCGGCGCCACTGAAGATGCTGTCGCGAAGAGCATCATGTTGCTTCAGATACAACAATGAATTAGCATAGTCATTTCTGATTTCATACAATGAAGCCATTTCCTTATAGCATGCAAGGGCAAGGTTACGCGCATTTAACTCTTTTGCAGTCTCTAAACTCTTTTCATAAAGATCAAGAGCTTCATTGAAGTTGCCTGAGCGCGCCATGACTTTACCTTTTCCCAAATCGCATTCAGCCATTCCAAAACGATTGTTGATCTTTTTTTGATGCTCATTTACTGAATCATAGTAGACCAAAGAATTTTTAAAATCTTTCTTCTCCAGATAAAGTCCTGCCAGGTGAGTATGAATGCGGGGTATGAGAAATCTGATTTTTAGCTGATGCGCTTCTTTTAATGCAAGCAGGAGATTTTTTTCCGACTGATTGTAATCTCCTTTAAGACGGTATAAATCACCAATTTCGTCATGAGAATATGGTGCCCCCTCAGGATCATTAATATCCTCGCTTATTTTAGCGGAGGCCTGAAGGTGACTCAGCGCAATATCAAACTGTCGTAATTCGGTAAAAATCGTCCCGATATTGTGAAGACAAATACTCATTACAAGAGAATCATCATACGATGGTACCTTCTGATGGGTTCTTGCCATCTGATAACCTTGAGTCAGATAGAAATATCCTTCCTCGAACTCGCCAAGATCTCTGTAATCAGCACCAACATCGCTCAAAGCGAGAGAAAGGCTAGCGCTATCCTTTGTAACGGTATGAATTTTTACACACTCCATATCATATCTCAAGGCTTCTGCATAATCGCCTCTCATCGTTTCGAGAAAAGCAAGACGTAGATAGATAGTTGATTTGGACCAATTGGTATTAATTTTTTTTGCAAGTTCCATAGCCTCTTCGGCATACCTCCTCGCAAGGGCATAGTCCTGAAACTCTGCGGCTTTCGATAGCTTCAGCAGTATATCAAACTTTATAGAATCATTTTTTTCTTTTTTGAATCGCTCCTTAAGACTATCAAGGGCTTGCGAAAAAGAGCTGAGAGTGAAGAACACCATCAGGCTTACAAGCAAAATTCTCTTTGAAATCATATGTATTAAATTCTAACTCCTATGCCGTAAAATAATAACGCGATGTTTGAAGCGGTCTCTTGTGAGATACCTGGACCATTAAAATAGTGCCACGAAAACTAGTCTTTTGTGTAAACTGAATTTTCAAATGATTCACAACCACTAGTAAGGAGGGAGAAGCGGAATTGAACAATATATACTGAGGCAAAGACATGAAAATATTTAACCAAAGTACAAGGATTTTTCCAGATTAAAATCTTTAAAATCTGCTCAAAACCTACATGTATGCCAGATTATCAGTTCCAGAGAGCATGCTTTTCCAGGTGAACAGCTTCACGGAAAAACAGCTTTGTTGAGGCTTCAAAGGACTCTGTAAAATCGGAAACCAGAAACTGATCAGCTCCGGTTTTGTCTTTCTTTAAAAGATTCTGTGAAAGCAGGTAATTATATAGAGCTTCAGCTACTACCGCAGAAGAATCCAGAACATCAACTGAGTCTGAATAGAAATCTTTTATTTCTTTTTTGACCAAAGGATAGTGAGTGCATCCCAGAATAAGCGCATCAATATTTTTTAACAATGGATCGCGTAGATACTTTTCAATGATGTCGTGACTGATCTTGTTATTAAAAAAACCTTCTTCAATCATGGGTACCAGAAGTGGCGCCGGAACAGACCGAAGGGAGATATTTTTATTGGCATCTGTGATCTTCTTTTCGTAAATGCCTGACTGGATAGTTCGCTTTGTTCCAATTAATCCGATAGTACAATCATGAAATTTTTCCGCAACAAGATTAACCATAGGGTCAATCACATTAATGACTTTTACGGACTGATGAACATACTCCTTTAATAATTCATAAGCCGCTGAGCTTGCTGAATTACACGCGATCACGATGACCTTGCAATTTTTTTTCAATAAGACATCCGCAATTTTTATAGAATATGCCTGTATAGCCGCTTCAGATTTATCGCCATATGGAAGATGAGCCGTATCCCCAAAGTAAATCAGATTCTCATTGGGCATTTTTTGCTTGATCGCGTGGGCAACAGTTAAACCTCCAATGCCACTATCGAATACACCGATCGGTTGATCCCCCTTTAGTTCAGACATGTTTCTAAATTTTGAAAACCCTCAACAACCGTAATAAAATTGATTTTTGTAATATTGCAATCAAACTTAATCTCTAATTGTATGGCATACAACCTTCTTCGCGGTAAACGCGGTATCATCTTCGGAGCATTGGACGAAAATTCTATTGCCTGGAAGACGGCGGTCAAAATAAAAGAGGAGGGTGGGCAATTCACCCTGACCAACGCGCCCATTGCCATGCGAATGGGTAAGATTAAGGAATTGGCAACTCAATGCAACGCAGAAATAATTCCTGCTGATGCTACCAGCGAGGCGGAATTGACTAACCTCTTCACCAAATCGATGGAGATTCTTGGGGGAAAACTGGATTTCGTTCTCCATTCTATTGGAATGAGCCCAAATGTTCGCAAGGATAAATTGTATGGTGACTTGAATTATGACTGGTATCTAAAGACTCTTGATATCTCGGGAGTCTCTTTTCATAAAGTTCTGCAGACAGCTGAAAAGACTGACGCAATGAATGAATGGGGATCCATTCTTGCTCTCACCTACATTGCTTCACAACGCACGTTCCCTGATTACTCAGACATGGCACAAGCAAAAGCTGTTCTTGAATCCATTGCCAGGAGCTATGGGTATCGTTTTGGAAAACTTAAGAAGGTACGTGTAAATACGATTTCACAATCTCCAACACTTACTACTGCGGGTGCGGGTATTTCAGGATTTGACGTATTCTTTGACTACGCAAAAATGATGTCTCCTCTCGGAAATGCTTCCGGTGAAGATTGTGCCAACTACATTGCATTAATGTTCTCTGATTATAGCAGAATGGTAACCATGCAAAATCTTATGCATGATGGAGGGTTCTCTACCACTGGTATCACGGAAGAGATTATAGAGCAGATGAAAAAGTAATTGTGGTAGCGTTTCCTCCGTGTAAAATCAATCTGGGTCTTAATATACTCAGCAAGCGATCGGACGGATATCACAATATTTCAACTTGTTTTTATCCAATTCCATGGACAGACGTCCTGGAGGTTCTGGAAAATTCAGAAATGAAATTTGTTCAGACGGGCATTCCTATCCCTGGAAAGGCAGAGGAAAACTTGTGTTTAAAAGCCTATCAACTTTTGAAGCAAGATTTTAAACTTCCATCTATTCAAATCCATTTACACAAGAATATTCCAACGGGAGCGGGATTAGGTGGCGGATCTTCAGATGCTTCTTATATGATCCGTCTCCTGAATGAATTGTTCAATCTGGGTCTGAGTCAACAAAAGATGAGGGATTATGCTTTTGCTCTTGGAAGTGACTGTCCCTTTTTTATTCAGGATCATCCTATGATGGGAAGCGGAAGGGGTGAAGTGCTAATGCCAGTGAATATAAGTTTGAGAGGTTATTTCATTGTAATCCTCACGCCCGGCATACACGTTTCAACAAAAGAAGCTTATGATGGTGTTGAATTGGGAATGAAAGGCCATGAACTTGGTAACGCAATTCAGGGTCCTTTAACGCAATGGAAGGATTATATTTGTAATGACTTTGAAAAGAAAATTTTTATAACCAATCCTGTTATTAAAAAGCTTAGAGAAGATCTTTATTCGCAAGGAGCGGTGTATGCAAGTATGAGTGGTTCGGGCTCTTCAGTCTTCGGAATTTTTGATAAGAAAATTAAAGCATCCGAGATTTTTAATGAGAACTTTGGCTGGGCGGGTGAATTGTAAATCTTTTTCTCATCATCGGATAAATCAATACGGCACAAAGTATGACGAGTGTGCCCAGGTAGAAATTCAGATTCATTTTCTCTTCATCACCAAAGATCAATACTGCCATTATGATTCCATACACAGGCTCCAGGTTGAGCATCAGTTGGAAGAAAAAAGCACTTACTCTTTTCATTAACTCTACTGCGGTAGAATAAGCGTAAACAGAGCATAACCATGCCAATAATGCGATGCAAACCCAATCCACCATTGAAGGAATCAATCTGAGTTGATTTCCTTCAGCCCAAAAGTTTTGGTATAGTGGAAGGAATAAACCGATGCTGATAAAAGCACCTGACATTTCATAAAATGTGATTGTAAAAGAATCAACCTTCTTCACCATTTGTGAATTGATGATTGTGAAGATGGCACACGTGAGCCCCGAGAGAACACCAAGAATAAGTCCGGTGGAGTAACTGAAGTCTGAAGCAAAAATCAAGTATAAGCCAGCCAAGACAATCAATCCGAAAATAACTTCAATAGGTTTGATCTTATAACCTTTTGCAAGTGGCTCGAGAAATGCTGTCCATAAGCTTGCGGTCGCGAAACCAACGAGACTTACTGAAACATTGGCAACACGAGCAGATAAAAAGAACGTGATCCAATGTACGCCCACAATAAAACCTGTGAGAAATATTTTAGTGAAATCAGCTCCTGAAACTTTAAAGGTTCCTTTTACACTCAGGATCAGGACTGCCATTCCAATAGCAGCTAAAAAACTTCTAAAGAAAACCATCTCTACCGCCGGAATAGATACAAGCTTTCCTAGTATTCCGGTGAATCCAAACAAAAATACGATTGAATGAAGTTTGATGGTGTCAGAAGTCGAGATTGTCATCGGGGGGTAAAGTAATAAATGACAAGGGTTATTGTTGAGAATACAATGTTAGGTATCCACGCTGCAACTAAAGGTGAAATTTCTCCAGCTTCCGCAAAAGTTCGCGAGAGCATAAAGAATAAAATGAAGATAAAGGCCAGGACAAATCCGAGCGCTATTTGCAATCCGGTACCACCACGGCTCTTTCGTGAAGAAACAACAACACCCATGAATACTAAAACGAAAGTGCTGAACGGTGTGGCATACCGGACCAGTTTTTCTGTCTCGTACATCTGAACTCCCGTAGCACCTCTGAATTTTAATTTGGCAATGTGAGCGTTGAGTTCAGGCATCGTCATTCCATCATAGCTTCGTTCCTGAGCTTCAAAATCTTTTGGCGAGATAGCGAGAGTTGTATCCATAGAGTCGCCGGTTTTTACCAGTAACGACACATCACTCTGAGGTGTTGTTGAAAACACATCATTCACTTGTTTCAATCTCCAGTAACCGAGTTTCCACTTTTGTTTTACGGAATCCCATCGGATGTTATCAGAAGTCAGTTTCTCAATCAAAACATTGTTTTCAAAACGCTCAAGACTGAACTGATATCCAACGTTAGAAACATTGTTGTAATTCTGGATGAACAGATAAACATTGGGCGCCATCTGCAGATGAATGTTGCGGGCTTCAAAGAAGTATCGATTGTTAAAATATTGTAGCTCGAAGGCAAGTCTTGATTTTGTAGCGCGTGGAATCACCCACCCGTTTAATGCAAAGCTGATGGACCCAATCACTATGGAAGCCATCAGATATGGAAATAAAAATCTTTTAAAGCTCACACCACCACTCAGAATCGCAATGATCTCTGTATGGCCGGCCATTCTTGATGTTACATAGATGATAGCGATAAAGACTGTTATGGGAGTGATGAGACCTGCTACCCATGGAATGAAGTCAAGATAATATCCAAGAATCTCCTGACTGGAAAGATTATTCTTTGCAAACTTATCCATCTTTTCCGTGATGTCGATCACCGTAATGATTGCCATAAGGATCAACACCACGAAAAAGAATGTGGAGAGGATCTTCTTTAAAATATAGCGATCAATGATTTTCATCTATGGCAAGACATTTACATTCTTTGAGATACGGTTTTTATCATTTTATTTTTCCATTCGGTAAAAACGCCTTCCTCTATTTTAAGACGGGCTTGCTTTACCAGCCAAAGATAGAAGGTCAGGTTGTGGATGGAAGCAATTTGCGCGCCTAAAATTTCTTTACTTATGATAAGGTGCCGCAGGTAAGCTTTTGAGTAAAAAGTGCTCACATGGCCCCCTAGTCCTACGTCCAAAGGAGAAAGATCATCTTTCCACTTTTCATTTCGAATATTGATAATCCCTTCTGTTGTAAAGAGCATTCCATTTCTGGCGTTGCGGGTGGGCATTACGCAGTCAAACATATCAACACCAAGCGCAATGGACTCAAGGATGTTTTCAGGTGTTCCAACACCCATCAGATAGCGAGGCTTATCCTGGGGGAGAATTCCACAAACAAGCTCCGTCATGGCATACATATCTTCATGTGGTTCACCAACAGAAAGACCTCCGATAGCATTTCCCGGTTGATTTTGTGATGCGATGAATTCTGCTGATTCCTTTCTTAAGTCTGGATAAACGCTCCCCTGGACAATAGGAAATAATGTTTGTTCATAACCGTAGGCAGCTGGTGTGCTATGAAAATGTTTTACACATCGGGCAAGCCAGTCGTGCGTGATCTTCAGTGATTTTCTTGCATAGCTATACTCGCATGGGTAAGGTGTACATTCATCAAAAGCCATCATGATGTCCGCACCAATGATTCGTTGAATATCCATTGCTCCCTCGGGACTAAAAAAATGTGAAGAGCCGTCAATATGCGATTTAAATGTTACTCCTTCATCCTTAATCTTTCGATTTTGAGAGAGCGAATAAACCTGATAGCCGCCACTGTCAGTAAGAATAGGACGGCTCCAGCCATTGAATTTATGAAGACCACCTGCCTTTTTTAATATTTCAAGTCCCGGACGCATGTAAAGATGATAGGTATTTCCGAGGATGATTTTGGCGTCAATGTCATTTTCCAGTTCACGTTGATGAACCGCTTTAACGGATCCGGCAGTTCCTACAGGCATAAAAATGGGTGTTGGTATATCACCGTGAGCCGTGGAAACAATTCCAGTCCTTGCCTTAGATTGTGGGTCTTTTGAGAGAATTTGAAATTTCATGGAGCACAAAGATAAGCTTCATTGCTTTCTTAAGTATGTTGTCTTGCCACAAAGCTCGTCGATTTCGGGTTTCTTCATTGGACAATTAATATATCTTTGCCGCTTCGAAAAATGGTCTCTTTATTCACATCCTTACTGATTATTGCCTGGACGATTCTTGGGATTCAGCTGATCTATTTGATCAGTTTAACAGTCGCTTTTTCCAGAAAAAGACTGCCCACCCAACAGGATACACGCCCGCCTGTATCGGTTATCGTCTGCGCACATGATGAGGAGGAAAATATCAGGCAGCTGGTTCCATTATTATTACGGCAGGACTATCCAAACTTTGAAGTGATCATTGTTGAAGACAGGAGCAACGATGGTACGTACGATTATCTGCTGGAAGCAACAAAGGAAAATAGTAAGCTGAAGATGGTACGCGTTCGTCATTTGCCGGAGCATATTAATGGGAAAAAATTCGCATTGACGCTGGGCATAAAAGCAGCAACTAATGATTGGGTATTGCTTACCGATGCTGATTGTCGACCCACCAGTGATCTTTGGATTCAGTCGATGGCTTCCAATTTTCAGCAGGGTAAAGAAATAGTGATTGGGTACTCTCCATATTCAAAGGAAGATTCTTATCTAAATTCTTTTATACGTTTTGAATCGCTGGTCACCGCAATACAATTTATAGGTTGGGCATTGCTAGGTAAACCTTACATGGGTGTAGGACGCAATCTTGCTTATCGAAAAGATCTTTTTCTTACGAATAAGGGATTTAACAAGCATCTCCCGGTCACAGGAGGTGATGATGATCTTTTTGTAAATGAACATGCGACAAAACTCAATACGGTTGTAAGCATCGGCAAGGACTCATTAATACCCTCTGAACCGAAGAAAACCTGGAAAGCTTTTTTCTATCAAAAACTCAGGCATCTTTCTGTTGGTAAGCGTTATAAATTTTCAGATAAGATTCTATTGGGAATATTTTCGCTTTCCTGGGTGCTGAGTTGGGTGGTCGTACTGCCCTTAATATTTATTTTACCGGACTATGGAAGTTTTTTGTGGGCTGGCTTTTTCTGCGCGAAATAGTGCTGATAGGACTTGTTCATCGCACTTCCCGAGTGCTGGGGGATAATTTTGAGGCCTGGAAAACGCCACTTTTAGATTTTAATTACGCCATTTACTATCTTGGAACGGGTCTTGGGGCGCTGGTCTCCAGACGAGTACGATGGAAGAAATAGAAAACAGGTTTTCGTCTAAAGCGCTGGAGGATTTTCAGTTGATCGATCGCGCCGTTGCAGGAGATGACAAGGCTTTTGCAAAATTGCTGCAGCGTTACAAGCGACCTGTGTATCATATGATCCTGAAAATGGTTCGTAATGTTGACGATGCAGAGGATTTAATGATAGAGTCGTTTGCTAAAGCTTTTAAAAGCCTGCACCGTTTCAAAAAAGATTTTACTTTCAGTACATGGCTTTTCAGAATTGCCACGAATAATACGATTGACTTTATTCGAAAGAAAAAGATCAATACCATGAGCATCGAAAATACTTATACCGATGATGATGGACAATCAGTATCTATCGATGTAAAAGATCAGAATCCTGATCCCCAGGAGGAAGCGATTAAATCACAAAAGGAAGAATTGATTCAGGTATTTGTGGGAATGCTTCCTGCAAAGTATCAAAAGCTTGTACGGTTACGATATTTTCATGAATTGTCTTATGAAGAGATTGCTGTTGAGTTAGAGGCCCCACTGGGAACCGTAAAAGCTCAACTTCATCGCGCACGTGAACTCATGTACGATCTTGTGAAAAACAAGAAGGAACATATGTAGGAGTATGATTTGACAAGAGTTTGTTCCTGACCCTGACTCTTGCTCTATAATTTTTTAATTTTCAGACTCTTCGATCTGCCCCCTCTTTTCCGATCCAATTTTTCTATTTTGATTTCATTGTCCAGAAATCTATGACGATAGTTCGGTAGTAAGCCTGTCATTCCCGAGCCAAATCCGGCAAGGCAAATTATAATAGCAACAAAAAATACTCTTAATAATTTTTTTAAGAAATTCATGAAATAGTAGCAGCACGCGTATGCGCTATTGGGATGATTAATAAGAATGAATGAAGCCAGTCTTAACCTGGCAGATATTTATCCTTGTATTGAATGGATAAGATCTTCATCTGAATTTTGATGAAGGATAAGAGTGTTAAAGCTTTTCTTGAGGTTGGTTCTGTTGAAAAGATCTTTGGACGATTGAATCATTAATACACTAATCCTGTGACCTAATGATCTTATGTTGTCTAAAGAAAAATTGAAAGAATTTAAAAATAATTTCTGCCTTAGCTTGATCAGAGCATTTCGATAAGAAATAGTGCTTTTTGGTTTACTTGATCGTAATCCCTTAGAAGCGTTTTCAAACGTTTGATATTTTGGAGAAGTCGTAAAATCAATTCCAAAGCAAGAAAATGCGCTGATGAAAAGCGTGAAAACTATTATCCATTTCGGTGGTAACCTGAAAGTGTAATTTGTCGTAAGGGTTGACATAAGATTTATCCAAAATACATATTGCGTTGACTTAAAGCATCTTAGGCAAGAAGAAAATCTTACCTTTGTCCTCCCAAATTTTGACACCCCTCAAATTCCTCATGAAACGGTCTTTTCTCGTCTTACTACTTTTTTCAAGCCTAAAAATCTATGGTCAGGAGAAAGCGATGGACAGTATTCAGGTGCGTTTTGAAAAAGCCACTTCAGTTCATGAGAAAATCTGGATTTTAAATGATGCTGCTTCTTTGATGGTCAATGCAGATTTGAAGAAGAGTTTTGAATATTCGCAGCAGGCAAGAAAGCTTGCGATTCAATCGCAGGACCAATTGGGATTAGCATATGCAATCCTGAATACAGGTAAATACTATTCAAGGCTTGGTATGCGCGACAAAGCTTTTGAAAACTATGTCCAGGCTTTAGAACTAAGTGAGCGTGAATCGGATGATTTTTTGAAGGGCCTTGTTTTTAAGGTGATCGGCAATCACTATTACTTTAATAATGATTACAAAGCTGCTATGGAGAATTACAGAAAAGCACTCGTAATCAACCAGAAAGTAAAAGATGAAGAAACAGTCGCTGATCTTCAGAATAATATAGCACTCATCTTGATTAATTCAGAACAACTTGATTCAGCATTGTTATATCTGAATAGTGCGGAAATAATTTATACTAAACTGCATAAGCCTGGAAAACTGGCTAATACGCTTACAAATATTGGATTGGTCAATAATGAAATGGGCCGGTACAGAATTGCTATTGAATTTTACAAAAAAGCAATTGTGATCGACCAGTCAAAAGGATTAACGCTTCAGGAAGCCAGTGCGTTGAATAATGTCGGACACTCTCTCATTGAACTTGGAAAATACACGGAGGCTTTAGAATTTATAAAGAAGGCAAAGGTGATAGGCGAAAAAGAGAATTTTAAACCATTGTTGGTAAATGTTTATAAGAATCTTGTCGACTTAAATAAGAGAAGAAGCAACTTTAAGCAAGCACTTGAGCATCATGAATTGCTTCTTGCACTGGAAGATAGTTTGTACAATGAGGTTCAAAACAGACAAGGGATTGAATTAAGAACCAAGTATGAGTCTGAGCAAAAGGAAAGAGAAAATCTTAATCTCGTACGTCAGGCTGAGATGAACCAGAAGCAGCTGGTAGTTGTAAGGTCGCTGCTCATTTTTAGCGCCATCTTTGCAGTCATTGTTACTATCCTTGCGATTATCTATTACAGATTGTTAGTTCAAAACCGGAAAGCGAAAAATGAACTTACTCTTCTTAACCAGCAAATTCAAGAGCAACATTCATCTATTCAGGATCAGGCATTGCAGTTAAGCAGGGCTAACGAGGAGATCGCGGCGATGAATGAGAATCTTCAGGAACTTGTAGAAGAAAAAACTTCAAAGATATTTGAGCAAAATGAAAAGCTTATTCAGTACACTTTTCATAATTCGCACAGAGTTCGCGGCCCTTTAACAAGAATCCTTGGACTTATTAATCTGGTCAAGATCGGTGCGATAAAAGAAAATGAAACCGGTTTTTTATTAAGTGAGATTGATAATGCAGCTAATGAACTTGATTCGGTTTTAAAAGAAATCAACCACTCACTCAGTAGCTCAATGGTAGAAACTGTCTCGGAAGAAAAACCCTAGGATTCTGCTGCCAGATACCCCGTTTTTACAAGATACTCATCACTGATTTCGAGTTTTCTCTTCATTGAGATGCACTGTGCTTTCAGCTCTTCGCTTTGAATAGAATCTGAACTATCGATAGCTTCTATTTCAATAAATGTTCTTTGGTCGGGCAAAGTATCCAGATGAATTTTTATAATTCCTGAGAAATATATCCTTCTTATTTTTTCAACAGTACCAATAATTTTGTGATTCTGAAAAAGTGAATCAATCTGGTTCCGGGTAGGATTCGCATCATATTGATAGACAATTGTTTTCTCCATTCCATCATCTTCAATTCTTTCATAATGTGTTATCAGGTTCTCAATTGTTCCCTGACGGAGTTTTAGCTTCCCTTTTGATACATTAAAATAAGTATCTTTTTGATGGTCAATGCCCTTTAATACTGCCAGATCCTTGAGAAGACTTTCAGTTCTTGAGAAGTCTGTAACAATGGCCTTGATCGTAAAATCCTTGTAGGCCATTTTTTTCATTTTCACGATTATTTATTTTTTATAATCATTATGCTTCCCTGCCAGTCAGAAATTTCCATGAGATTCTCTGGAATAGTTTTCACGAATTCATCTACTGCATTAGTCACACCTTGCCAGTTGTGATTATAATCGTGAACAATAATAACACCGCCGGGTGACAAACGTGGGTAGAAGAATTCCAGCCCTGCTAATGTTGGTTTATATAGATCTGCATCAAGATGGACAAAGGCAAAGATTTCCTGTCTTAAGTTTTCAGCTGTTACCGGAAAATAGCCTTTATGAAACAAGATGTTATCATTTCCCTTTATAAATTTGCTTACGAGTTCAATTTCGGTGTCAGAAAAATCGATGGAGTAGTTGGTGTGGTTGGAGTTCTCAATTTCAAGATCCTGTTTATTAAATCCTTCAAATGTATCAAACAGGTGCAGAGGTCGGGTGTTATCAATTTCATGAATGATCCTGGCAGTCTCACCTTTATAAACTCCTACTTCTGCTAAGGCACCCACAACTGACTCTTTCTTTAGCCTGTTGATTTGAAGCCAGAATGTATAAAACCTCACTTTGTCCCGATAAAATCTTTCAATCTTCTTCAATTTTTTGGAAACAACTCCGCTTCGAACCGCTTCCTCCCACTGATATGGTTTGCTTATCTTATATGACCAGTTGGTTTCAATGAATCTAAACACCAGAAAGAGGAAAAAGATGATTAGAATTCCGTTGGTAAGCTGAAGAAGGCTAAAGGCCAAAAGCATGAGAAGAGGTTTTGCTGTAAAGGTAGCAATGATTCATACTTGCATGGAATACTTTCTTCAATATGAACTTACTGGTTTAAATGATGCTGATCTCAAAGAGACTGAGACTTGCATTTTGATAATGCTTCGGAAGATCTTCAGTAATCCCCATTTGAGTGATTCCTAGAAATTTGAAGCCACATTGAGTATAGTAGTCGATAAGCTTTTGATTATCTCCCCAGGTATCCATCCGGATGAATTCTTTTCCGTTCTCTCTACAGAATATCCTGGCCCAGGCAATAATGTCTTTGACAAAATACTGACCCCGGAAAGATGGATTAGTTACGATTCTATGAATATAAACTGATGGATCTTTGTCCTTCTCTTTCCATATCATCGGATCATTGTGAGTTATTGCAAAAATGCATGCAACCTCATCATTTATTATTATTTTCCACTGCCGATTTTCAAGGATTTCTTTTTCCACCATTCTACGATCGAAAGGAAGCCAATGCTTATTGAATACTTTCTTTTGATGCTCAATCGCTGCAGTATATAAATCAAAAATTGTGTCGATATCCTGAAGAGTACTGTTCTTTATCTGCATGAAGAATTTGTTTTTGCAGTAAGTTACTGATCGGATTTAATATTTCTTTTTCTCAGTATCCTTTTTCAGACTAAGCAACAGCAAAACACTCTAAGACTTTTTTGACTGTGTCGGTATTATCAGCCATGATTAGCAAGTGGTCCATCGGTTGAATAATGGTATCACCATCAGCGGTGAGATATTTGTCCTCGCGATGAATGAGAACAATGAGTGCGGTCTTGGGAAGTTTTAGTTGTACGACAGCCTTGCCAACAGCTGGTGAATCTTCAGGAATGTCCAGCTCAATAAGCTCCGAACGTGAATCATCCTTTAACTCAATATCCAACGGAAATTTTCTTTTCAACTTTGGAGGTACGCTCACATGAAGCCATTTTGCCATAAGAGGCAAAGTAGTCCCCTGCAGAAGCACCGAGGAAAGAGAAATGAAAAAGACAAGATTGAAGATCATGTCTGCATAATGAATATGTGCGAGCAGGGGATAAGTTGCAAATACGATAGGGGCAGCCCCCCTTAATCCTACCCACGAAATGAAAAGTTTTTTCCTGAAGTTCAGATCATGAGCAAAGGATAATGCTATAAAGACTGACAGCGGTCTGGCGACCAAAATAAGAAAGAGAGAGATCAGTAAGCCCTGTGGAATAATTGGAACGATCTGCAATGGAAATACAAGTAGACCCAGCGTAAGGAACATAACGATTTGCATAAGCCAGGCTTGCCCATCATAAAACTTCATCATACTTTTTTTATGAATAAAGTTGCTGTTCCCAAGAATGATCGCTGAGATGTAAACAGCAAGGAATCCATTTCCCCCAATAGTATCTGTAAATGAGAATGTGAAGAATACAAGAGAAAGAATTAATACAGGATAAAGGCCGACAATATCAAGTTTGATCTTGTTAACAACCCAGATCATAACTCTTCCGAAAAAGTATCCGCTGGCAGCACCTAGTATCATCCCTGTAAAGAATTTTGGAATCAGACTTACAATGGATGCATCCTGCTCCTGGACGAGATAAATGAAGCTGATGGTAAGAAAATAAGCCATTGCGTCATTGCTTCCACTTTCAAATTCGAGCAAGGGTCGTATGGTCCCTTTTAATCCAATACTTCGTGATCTTAGAATGGAAAAAACTGCCGCGGCATCTGTCGAGGATACAATGGCACCAAGAAGAAGACCCTCCGGAACTGTAAAGTTTAACAAGTACGAACAAAATAGACCGACCGAGACGGTCGTAATAAAAACTCCGATGGTGGATAATGAAATTCCATTTCGTAAGACGGGCTTTACACTTTCCCACTTAGTATCAAGTCCGCCGGAAAAGAGAATGAAAGTAAGTGCTACAACCCCAAGGAATTGAGCAATTTTCGGATCATTAAAATAAATTCCTCCGGGACCATCCGATCCGGCCAGCATTCCTACTATGAGAAAAAGAATAAGTGTTGGTATTCCAAATTTGAATGACGTCTTGCTTGCAATAACACTGATGAACAAGAGGACAGATCCAAAGAGTAATACATTTTCAACAGATAATTTCATTGAGTTCTTTAAAATTTAAAAAAAGCAGGCGAGACATAATCCCGCCTGAGAATATAGTCATTTTTATCGTGACATGGCGATGTAGAGCAGTACCGTCATTCCAAGAATTGCTATTACGAACCAAAGTCTTTTGATTAAATCAATGATGTTCTTCATAAAAGTTGAATTATGAGTTACGAAGACTGAAATAGGATGATGTTTTATGACACCCTTAAGTCAGAAGTCCTTTCGTAACCCGGATTAGAAATAAATTAGAAAATTGTACTCCGTAAATTTTGCACGAAAACGCTAAGGTGCGTTGATGTTCACCACTGTATAAAACGTGTGGTGGAGGAAGCGTGAGACATTCAATCCGTCATTAGTGAATAACGCAGCGCTAAAAGCATCGAAGGTTGAGAGTTCGTTAGCTTTTGGAACAAAGGAGACTTTGGAGAGTTCAGTTAGGGAAATTGAATGATCACTCAATTCGATGAATTGAATTGGATTTCCGCACTCGGTGTATTGAATTTGTGTGGAATAATTAATTGAATTGCCCGGTGCTGCTGCAGCGTTTGTCGCATAGAATCCAATAAAAGAAATGGCCATTGTTGCAAAGAGAATGGCTGTGACTTTTCTAATATGATGGAAGGGAATGGTCAAAATGAAGAAGATTATGATTAAATATAAATAAAAAAAGGCCTTTTGTAAAAGCTCATGCTGATCCTTAAGAATACGTTTAACTTGAATTAACTTTCGGAATCAAATAATCTTACAGCTGTGCAGGATATCACTACCATTACCCAATACTTCCCATATCTTACAGAACAACAACGTAATCAATTTGAAAAACTGGGACCTCTGTATAAGGAATGGAATGAAAAAATTAATGTCATATCCCGGAAGGACATTGAAAACCTGTATGTAAATCATGTACTGCACTCATTAGGGATTGCAAAAGTGATTTCCTTTTTACCGGAAGCAAATGTTCTTGATGTCGGAACAGGTGGCGGATTTCCAGGCATACCACTAGCAATTCTTTTCCCACATACACAGTTTCATCTGGTCGATTCTATCGGGAAAAAAATAACGGTTGTAAAAGAAGTTGCTCAGGGATTAGGCCTGACAAATGTTATCGCAGAACAGAATCGCGCAGAGCAACTCAAGTTAAAGTATGATTTTATTGTGAGTCGTGCAGTGACCCAGATGCAGGAATTTTATGGTTGGGTCAATAACAAGATCAAACCGAAATCCCTTCATACAATTGATAATGGAATATTGTACTTAAAGGGTGGAGATCTTGATGAAGAGATGGATAAACTGAAGCGACCCTATAGTCTTTACGACCTTCCAACATTCTTTAAGGAGGATTTTTTCGAGACTAAAAAGGTCGTTTACATGCCATTGTAGCCTTTTTTAGCTTTTAAACAGCATATTTTTAATCAACTTGTTGCATCAGCATTGAAATTTTCCTTATCCTTGCGGTGATGAGAAAAGCAATTGCCCTCTTCTTTCTCTTTATTATCACGCTAAACATAGCGGGATATTACCTCGTTTTCGAGGGCTGGAAATATCATAACTCCATCAGCTCCGTTGACGATGAGAGATCCAATTCACAGGAACTAATCATCGAAATACCCATCAGTGTCCCATACGTTACTCAGGAGAAAGAATGGGAAAAGGCTGACGGCCAGTTTGAATATCAAGGTGAGCTGTACAAAATTGTTAAGCAGAAAATTGGTCTTGATGCCGTTTTGATTGCCTGTGTCAAAGATCACGAAGGCAATAGGATTAATCAGCAACAGGAAGAACTTGCTCAGGCATTTTCAGATAAACCCGTAGATGCGAAACAGAATGTTAAGACAGTTCCGGGTTTCATTAAGGAATACATTTCAAATATTGTATCAGTTAAATCTTCTGTGGTTGGCTGGTCTTTAGAAGTTGCTTACATCTCAGCACTTCAATCTCTCGTACCAACATTTTCTCCTTCGATCGTTCATCCTCCTGAACGCATCGCTTAATCGAACATCAGCTTCTTAATTGGTTTTCCTGGTTGACAGGGAAATGTATTAAGTCCTCCTGAATGTTCTGGACAACTTTTGTTGTCACCTCTGATCATCAATGCATAATTCAATTGATCGATCGGAATTCCCCGAAACCCATTTTTTAACACATATGAAGAGAGTCTACGTAATTATTTTTTCACTTTTTGCGGTCGGTGCACAAGCACAATCGCTAACCGATGGCTTGCTGATGCCAAAGGGTGCCTTTTGCACAGGATTTCTATACACCCATGACCAGTGGAAAGACTATTGGGAAGGTGGATTGAAGCGTGATAACGCAAACATCGGAACGATCACAACGCAGAGTATTACCTGGATGGGTAACTATGGTGTGACTGAAAAGATGAACATCATTGCGATGGTGCCATTTGTGAAAACACATGCAAGCCAGGGTACATTGACAGATATGCAAGGGATTCAGGATTTATCATTGTCCGTGAAGTACAGGTTTTTTGCAAAAGATTTTGCATCCAGCGGATTTCGTGCTTTTGCAGTAGGAACAGCATCAACGCCACTGACAAACTATACACCGGATCTTTTACCGCTTTCAATAGGAATGGCAAGCACAAATTTCACGGCGCGTGTTACTGGTAACTACCATCTTAACAGTGGATGGTATATCAATGCAAGCACAGGTTATACTCTTAGAAGCAACGTTAAGCTTGACAGACCATCCTACTACAGCGATGGCCAGTTGTATTTTACTGATCAGGTAAAAATGAACGATGTGTACGACTTCACAACTATGCTGGGTTACTATAAAAATGGTATCCAGGCGGAAGCTTTCTATTCACAGCAAAATACTTTGGGTGGTGGTGACATCCGTCGTCAGGATATGCCTTTCGTTTCGAATAGAATGAACTATTCAAAAGTTGGTGCATTGCTGATGTACTATCTTCCAAAACCTAAGAATCTTGCCGTACGTGCCTCTTTCAGCTATACAGTTGATGGCCGCAACGTTGGTCAGGCCACCACACTGATGGGCGGCTTGCTTTATACCTTTCATTTCTCTTCTAAAAACGAAACTGTTCCACAGCCATGAGATCAATTCATTTTTCAAAAATCGCAGTTCTTTTTTTCGCAGTTGTATTGCTGCCGATCAGCTGCAAGGACATTGACAACAGTGAGCATTTAGTAGCACAGGCTCCGCTTAGCATTGATGCAAATGCAGGAACATGGGCTCCTGTGTTTTTGAATCCAATCAATCAGATTGCTGTACCAGCACCGACACTTGTAGGATCAGCTGCTTATCTCGCTGAGCTTGCAACGATCAAAGATCTTCAGAGCAAACTGACGCCAGCGCAAAAGAAATCTATTGAGTACTGGAGTGTAGGAGGAATTCTTCGTTGGAATCAAATCTTCCGTGCTTTAGTAGCACGTTACAACCTTCCTCCAGCACCAAATCCAGATGGAAGCTATCCTGGGCCTGATGCTGAGAATCCATTTGCTGATCCGGGATTTCCTTTTTCAAATCCTCCCTATGCCGCAAGAGCTTATAGCTACGCATCGGTAGCACAGTATGATGCGTTGAAAGCAGCATGGTATTATAAATATCAATATAACAGACCTGCACCTTACAATGTAGATCCGGCGATCCAATCATTGATGCCAAAAACCGACCTGCCTTCATATCCATCAGAAGATGCAGTAATGTCAGGAGCAGCTGCAGATATTTTGAAATCATTATTTCCAGCTGCTATTGAAGAAATTACATTGAAAGCAGGCGAGCAACGTAGTGCTGCTCTTTGGGCTGGTAAAGCAACACCAAGCGATATTACCGCTGGACTTAACCTTGGAAAAGCAGTTGCCGCCGTATTCATTGCCCGCGCTGGTGGCGACGGAATGAGAAATGCAATTGGTTCGAAACCATTATGGGATGGCTTGAAAGCAAATGCTGAGAGCAGACAGGATGTTGCCTGGTTGAGCCAGGACTTGCCTCCTCGTCCTCCGATGCTTCCCTTCTTTGGTTTAAATGGAGTAAATGGAGCTTCGGTAAAATGCTGGAGCATGACAACTCAGAATATTATCGATGTTCGACCAGTTCCTCCACCAGTTGCAGGTTCCTCTGAAATGGCAAAGGAACTTGCTGAAGTAAAATTCTATGCTGATAATCTTGACAGAGGTAGACTTGCTATTGTACATAAGTGGGCTGACGGAGTTGGAACTTACTCTCCTCCAGGACACTGGAATGATATTGCTGAGGAATACATCCGTGACGCGCGTTTTAGTGAGGTGAGAGCAGCTCGTGCCTTTGCATTGCTCAACATGTCAATGCATGACGCGGTTGTTGCTTGCTGGGACACAAAGTACTTTTATTTCAATGCAAGACCAGCACAATTGGATCCTACAATCAAGACCAGCACAGGTTTGCCAAACTTTCCATCATATGTTTCAGGACACTCAACATTTTCAGCTTCAGCGGCAACGGTGTTAAGTTATCTTTTCCCTGCAGGGGCAAAGGATTTTAATACCATGTCTGAAGAAGCTGCTATGTCAAGATTGTATAGCGCAATTCACTATCGTACGGATTGTGTAGCAGGAACTGAATTAGGAACTAAAGTTGCAGGGTTCACAGTTGCATTTGCTAACGGTGACGGTGCTAATTAAGATAATAAAGATATCCTGACCGCTGGACACGGGCAGGTACATAATTAAATACAGATGTAGTTAATTATTAATTGGGTAAAGCGGAGGGAGGGGGCTCTCTCCGCTTTTTTTAAAAGAAATTCTAAATGAAAAAACTTTTCATATTAATATTTTTTACTGCCTTCGCTTTTCAGGTATTCTCACAGGATTCTCTTGTTACCAAAAAACTGGATCCTGTAGTAATCAAAGGAAAGATATGGTCGGATATCATGCGATTGCCGGCTGAACAAGGAACCAATATTTGGGCGGGGAAGAAAAGTGAAGTGATCAATCTTCAAAATATCAATGCCAATATTGCTGAAAAGACAGGGCGCCAGATCTTTGCAAAGATCCCGGGAGTGTTTGTTTATGATATGGATGGAACGGGTAATCAAACCAACATTTCAACCAGAGGACTCGATCCTCACCGTGGATGGGAATATAATATCCGCAGAAATGGAACGATTACAAATTCAGACATCTATGGTTATCCGGCAAGTCATTACAGCATGCCGATGGAAGCAATTGAACGAATAGAATTAGTTCGTGGCACTGGTTCACTTCAGTATGGTGCACAGTTTGGCGGTATGCTGAACTATATAACTAAAGCTCCTGATACAACAAGGAGATTGGGTTTTGAAAGTGTTAATTCCGTCGGCTCCTTTGGTTTGATGAGCACATACAACGCCGTTAGTGGTAAGATCGGGAAATTTCAATACAGGGCTTATTACACGAAGCGTATCTCGAAGGGTTACCGCAATAATAGCGATACTGACTATGATGCCCAATCTTTATTAGTAAGCTATTCACCTTCCAATAGATTAAAATTTACAATGGAGGTAGGTCGTTCAAACTATGTCTATCACATTCCAGGGCCACTAACCGATAGCATGTTTAATGCAAACCCAAAACAATCGATACGTTCAAGAAATTATTTTAATCCGGAGATCTATGTTCCTTCATTGAAAATGGAGTGGAGTCCTTCTGCAGGAACGAAAGTTCTATTAACAACCTCAGCGGTGCTGGGATACCGCAACAGCGTACAGTTTGACAGACCTGCTGATATTGTAGATGCAATCAATCCCGCTACTCTGACATATGCAGCCAGACAGGTCGATATTGATAATTTTAATAGTTATACCTCCGAGTTGAGGATTTTACATTCTTATTCTTTTATGAATGTAAATAATACCATTGCCGCCGGGGTTCAGTATGTAAATAATGATCTTCACCGTCAGCAGTTAGGTAAAGGAACTACCGGTACTGGTTTTGATTTAACGTTGACAGAGCCTGCCTTTGGCCGGGATATGCATTTAAAGTCAACGAACGTTGCTTTTTTTGCAGAGAATAAAATTCAGGTTTTGCCAAACCTGGTATTGAATCCTGGTGTGAGACTGGAATCAGGAGAATCCGTATTTTCAGGTGTGATCAATTATTATGATCCGGGTCAAATCCCTAACACCATCAAGCATCAATTCCCGCTTTTTGGAATTAACTGTGAATATAACCTTAAGCAAATAGGTTCTTTTTATGCAGGATTTGCCCAAGCGTACCGTCCAGTGATTTTAAAGGAGATTATAGCTTCTTCTATTTACGAACGTGTTGATAAAAATTTGAAGGATGCTGCAGGATACAATCTTGAAGCGGGTTTTCGTGGGAATACCTCAAACTTCAAATGGGATGTAGGAGTTTTCAGACTGGTATACAACAATCGTCTTGGAAGTCAGTCCGTGCTGGAAGATGGAGTATTCTATCTGTACCGTACTAACATTGGAAATTCAGTTACGGAGGGAGCAGAGATTTTTCTTGAGTATGGAGTGGATTTTGCAAAGGATGCGAAGATTTCATTCTTTACGTCTACTGCATTGTTTAACGGACGATATACAGATGCTCAGATTAAAGTAGGAGACACAAATGTTTCTGTTAATGGAAATAAACTTGAAAGTGTTCCTGACATTATTACACGTAACGGTGTTACTATCCGTAGGTCAGGAGCAAGCGTTTCATTTCTCTACAGTTACACTGGTGAGACCTTTGCGGATGCCCTGAATACACGGAAGCCATCAGCAAATGGTTCTGTTGGTTTAGTGCCATCCTACGGTATACTGGATATAAATTCTTCATTCAGGGTTTCAAGTCAGCTCATGTTCAGAATCAACGTGAACAATGTGCTGGATCAGCAGTACTTTACAAAGAGACCAACATTTTACCCAGGTCCTGGAGTCTGGTCTTCTGATGGAAGATCGATCAGCTTTACAGTAGGGTTTACACTTTAAAATTCAATTGTTATGGGGGGAGCGCTGCAACGCTTCTCCTATAATAATTCTTAAAAAAGATAGCTAATAAACAATTGTGGACCGGATATCCATTGCTATGAATGTTGAGTGATTACCTCACTCATTTGATTGATTACTTTTTCTTTTAAAGCCTGGACATCTGAAAGCAGTAATCCTTCTGTTGAGATTTCTGGTAATATAAATATCTTGATCTTTCCAGGCTTGATCGTGAATTCCTTGGGTGGCATCAGTTTCCCCGCGTTGAGAATGATCATTGGCAGCAGTGGTTGCTGAGTTTCAATAGCAATGCGGAACGCGCCGTCATAGAATGGCTTCAATGGTTCTGGTCCGCGATTTTGAGTTCCTTCCGGAAAAATCAAAATCGATATTCCTCTTTTCAGAACATCCTTCAGGTGATCCATGCTCTTTCTGCGACTTTCATTGCTGGATCTGTCTACGATAATGGTGGCGTTCTTTGCAATCCATCCAAATACCGGAATCTTCTTTAGTTCTTTTTTTGCAAGAGGCCGTATCTGGGTCGGCACCGTGAGACAAACTCCCGGGATATCCAGAGAGGAGGTATGATTGCTTACATAGACATACGACTTACCAGGATGGATATTTTCTTTCCCTTTAATTTCATATGGAATAAAATTCAACTTGCTGAAAGTCCACGACCATAACTTTAGGAATTGATAGCTGATCGTTCCATATCGTTCGCCAAAAAGAAAGGGAAGGAGAATCCCCGGAAGATAGAGGATCATGAAAAAGGTGAAAACGAATACCACCCATGCGATGTACAACTTTTCAAATATGATACGAATGAATCCCAAGCAGTCTGAATTTACCGCAAGATCGGGAAAAAACGTTAATTGATTACCGGTTAAATGTTAAACGGTTGTTGCTGTTTGGAAACTTTCGGATAGATTATTTAAGATATTTCCAATGCCTGATTTTTCCTTCTGCCATCCATTCAATCGCTGTATTCAATCTCTTTTCACGGGTGGCATCTGTTTTAGCTTCCGTGATCCACTCTATATATTCTTTCCTGTTGGTATAATTAAAGGATTCAAAAGTTTTTCGGGCCTCACTATTTTTAAGAAGCTCTGACTTCAGATCTGTCGGTACTTTAAGCGCTTGCTTAATCTGAGGTGTTGGTTTCTTTACCACCTTGATATCTTCGTCATTAAGTCTCATCGCTTCCTCAATGTATTTTTTGAGGATACTATCAGATGGAAGATCTTTCAAAGTCTTCAGTTGTCCGAAATGCCCCATGGCTGTTTTATTGCCAACAGACAGAAGCTTATCATAATCTTCCATAAGACGAGCTTTCCAGAATCCAAAGGCACAATGCTGATTGAAAGCCGCCATGGAGCAAAGCATTCCCTTGTATTGAAAGTGAGGACTGCTCCATTTCATGGTTTCCTCTACCTCCGGGCAGCATGCATGCACAACTTTTCTCAAGTGATTAAGAATAGGTTTTGCGAAAGCTGCCGACTTTTCAATGTAGGCGTCAAAACGTTTGTCTTTCTTACCCATAGCTGCTGAATTATTTTTGTACAAGACTAAACCAGTTCCCGGAGTCGTCTTTAAACAAAGCTTCAAGTCCGTAGAATTCCTCTTTTGGAGCTTTCTTAAATTCTATGCCTTTTGCCTTGAGCTCTTCATACGTTGCATAGATGTCCTTACATTGAAACACTCCGAAGCCAAAGGTTCCTTTGCTCACGAGATTTCTCATTTGTTCCGCAGTTTCTTTATTAAACATCATCCCCGCTTCAATGGCCATCAATGTAATTTCGAGTTCAGGTTGCTCTGGTGGAGTAACCGTTAGCCACCGTGCACCCGGCCCCATAGGTGCATCTGTATGGACCTTAAAGCCTAGTTTATTAACATAAAAATCATAGGCGCTGTCCTGATTGAGGACAAACACACTTACGTGCGATAATCTTGTTACCATAATCAGTGTTTGTTTTTCTGAACAAATATGAGAGAATAGTTCAATTTATGACTTCTTGAAAATTGCTTTTTTTGGTCCAACCCTTCGCTTCCGCGAAACAATTAGGAACAAACTTGAGTGGAGCTTTCTGTACATCAGTCTTTATCTGAAGCTGACGTTGCTGATAAAGAGACGGTGTTATCCCCACAATTTTCTTAAATAATCCTGTAAAAGAACTTACGCTTTCAAATCCGACGGCATGGCAAACATCAATTGCCGACTTCCCTGATTGCAATAACAAGGATGCATGGTGAATCCGGACGGAAGTGAGGTAGTGATGAGGTGTTTTTCCGTAAGATTTTTTAAACAGGCGTATAAAATGATATTTTGAGAAGAAGGCTTCATCAGCAATGTTATCCAGGTTAATGCTTTCTGCATAGTGACTATCGATGAATAGCTTAGCCTGAACAATGCGACGGTACAAGTAGATTTTTGGATAAGAAATGCCGTCCATATTGAATTGATGATCAGGAAAGATATTCTGATTGCAGGCATTTTAAAATCAAAGGCAATAAATTTTTTACTGAGGAGTAGTGATGCGAATTGTAATTATCTTTGAGAATGCCATCCAGAATCCTTTATCTCATCCTCTTTTCAGCGATTTTGCGAATAGTTGTTGGGGCATCCCTTGAACTCAGCAACGATGAGGTTTATTACTTTCTATATGCTCTGGATCTTCAGCCAAATTACTTTGATCACCCACCCGGCGTCGGAATTCTGATTCGATTTTTTACGGGCAACTTATTATTTACCAGTGAATTATTTGTCAGGCTCGGAGCCATAGTGGGCGCAGCACTTGGTACTTACATTTCTTTCAAATTAGGAAGTCTTCTTAAGAATGAGAGAACAGGTTGGTTCGCTGCTATTCTGTACAACACCAGCATCTATACATCTGTTATTGCAGGAACCTTCATCATTCCCGACAGCCCTCAGGTGATTTTCTGGCTCGCATCATTATGGATAGGATATCAGATCATTTTGAATGCTCATCAGCAGCAATCATCATCATTTATCCATTGGATATTATTTGGCCTCCTGTCAGGTTTAGCTATTCTTTGCAAAGTTCATGGCGTCTTTATCTGGTTTGGATTTGGAATGTATATTCTGCTTTATAAAAGAAGTCTTCTTGCAAAGCCAGGACTCTATGCAGCGGCTCTCATTACAGCATTGGTTGTTAGCCCCATTCTCATCTGGAATATTCAAAACGATTTCATCACTTATAAATTTCATAGTGAACGTGTAGCAGTACGGGAGTCGCTTATTCATCTCGACTATTTTATTCAAACGGTCGGAGGTCAGATTCTGTATAATAATCCTGTCAATGTTGTTCTTATTTTTATCGGTTTGTGGAAAGTAAGAAGTCTTAAATTCATGGATAGTATTGCATTGCGATTTGTCTTATGGAACGGCCTTCCAATGATATTAGTTGTCACGGGAATGTCGTTGTTCAATTCCATTCTTCCACATTGGAGTGGCCCGGGATTTATGGTAATGGCCTTGCTTGCTGCTGCCTATCTCGACGAAAAATCCAAAGGCAGCTCATATTCACTTCCGTTAATTTTGAAATCAAGTGCTTATCTCATCGTCACCGCATTTGTCGCGGCTGCCATCCTGATAAATTTCTATCCAGGCACTTTGGGATATCGGGATAAGCCGAGATACGGTGAGGGTGACTTCACATTGGATATGTATGGTTGGAAACAGTTTGCTGATCAATTCAGTCCCTGGCTTGTCTCACAGAAAAAGTCAGGAAATCTGGATAATAATATTAAGATTGTTTCTCATAAATGGTTTCCTGCTGCGCACCTTGATTATTATGTGGCACTTCCCCATAACATCTCCCTGGTAGGGGTTGGTAGGGTAACGGACCTTCATCAGTATTTCTGGTTGAACAATGATCGTCCTACTCTTATGAAAGGAGAGGATGCCTTGTGTGTTGTCCCGAGCAACTATTCTATCAATCTCGATGAAGCTTTTCTTCCATATTTCTCCTCCCTGGAGCTACTGGAAACTTTTGAAAACTCCAGAAGCGGAGAAGTTGTGAGATATTTTTCGGTTTACAAACTGAAGGATTATCAGATGACGGATGAAATGCATGCTGCGAAGGGGAAATGATGTGGTTGAAACTTCTTTCACCGTAAAATCTAAATACCCCACTATCATCGTATATCATTTGATGATCTGTCGAGTTCTGTTGATCCTGCTTATTTTGCCTTCCGCGTCTCTTTTGAGCTATGGACAGGCTGTAGAAAACATGTCAAGTTTTCGAATGATTGATTCAAAAAGATATATCAGATTTAACTACGAGAACGACTACTTCACCGCTACTGATTACTATTTCACACAAGGGATGAATCTTGAAGTGGTGGCTCCATCTTATAGTAAGTTTCCTATCAGTAAGGCATTATTTACACCCCGAAGCTCTGGTAGTCAGTATGGGATTTCGATTGAGCATAACGGCTATACTCCAACGAGTATTGAAAGTAATACCATTTTATATGGAGACCGGCCGTTTGCCGCAGCCTTGATGTTGAAGACATTCGCCTTAAGTGTGGATTCAGTTCGTCACATTCGTACAACATCTTCATTAACATTAGGCGTCATTGGGCCAGCTGCTGGTGGATATGAAATGCAAAAAGCCATTCACTCATGGATAAAAGGTCAGGAGCCTTTTGGCTGGCAGTACCAAATTCAGAATGATGTAGTTGTTAATTATGAAGTTGGCCTGGAGAAGAATATTCTTTCATCAGGAAATAATTTTATTGTCAATGGTTTTGCGAGTGCAAGAGTAGGTACTCTTAATACAAAGATCTCAACCGGTGCTGTTGTGATGCTGGGTCGACTCAATGGGGCAATTGCTTCCGTTTTTTCCCGTGAAAAAGCATCGTCAGGAAAGTTGAAATTTCATTTATACGTACAACCAGTTGTGAATGTGGTCGCCTATGACGCAACGCTTCAGGGAGGGTTATTTAATAGCTCAAGCCCCTATACGATTTCTTCTGGTGATGTCTCTCATGTTACATTTCAGGCTAATTATGGAGGAGTGCTCAGCTTTGGGTCTATTCATCTTGACTATTTCAAAACCATTATCAGTAAGGAATTTGAATCAGGGATGTATCACCGATGGGGTGGGATCCGTGTGGGTGTGAATTTGTGATAAAATTCCATAAATAATTTCAGGGATCACGGATTTTCAGCCCCGTGGAACGAAAATTGAATAGGGAGAGCATCCTAAAACGGATTTTGATATGCTTTCCTCTCAAACCAGCAGCCGGCTTAAATTCTCTTTTCTCATTTCTTTTTTCTGGATCATTGCCAATCTCTCTTCCGGGCAGACAATTGACAACATGGCGAGTTTCCGCATGGTGGATGGTAATCGCTACATAAGACTCAATGTTGACAATGATTACTTCACTGCCACTGACGACTATTATACTGCGGGAATTAATCTTGAGATGGTTCACCCGCTTTTCAGGAAATTTCCTCTCACCAAAATACTGGTGGCGCCACAGCGATATAAGACCCGATCAGGCATCTCACTTGAGCAGAATGGATATACTCCAAAAAGTATTGAGCATGATGATATTTTATACGGAGATCGTCCCTTTGCTGCCACGCTGCAGCTCAAGACATTTTCTATGAGTGTGGATTCCATGCGGCATCAGAGAATTACTTCTTCTCTTTCTCTTGGGATCATTGGCCAGGGTGCCGGAGGTTACGGTGTGCAGAAGGCCCTTCATGAATTGATTCATTATACGATCCCACGAGGATGGCAAAATCAGATTCACAACGACATTATAATAAACTATGAGTTCGCCTTTGAAAAGAATCTTGTTCATCTCAACAATAAATTTTTAATCAATGGTATGATGCAGGCGAGAGCAGGAACCTTAAACACGCGACTCTCTTCTGGATTTGTTATGATGATTGGAAAATTAAATCCCAGTATCACGCGGGCATTTTCTGAAAGTGGAATATCTGCCATCCCGACAAAGAAGTTCAGATTTCATGTCTATCTGCAGCCTTTGATGAACATCGTTGGATATGATGCGACCTTGCAAGGTGGTTTTTTCAATAGAGACAGTCCTTATACCATATCACAAAATGATCTTACCCGTATAACATTTCAGGCTAATTACGGGTTTGTTCTCTCTTTCAAGTCCATCTATCTCGAGTATTTCAAGTCCATCATCAGCAAGGAATTTGTTGAAGGAGATTTTCACAGATGGGGTGGAGTAAGGATCGGAGTGAAGTGGTAGTAAGAATTTATTCTACCTCTTCGGACTTGTTAACGATATTTCGAATAACGTGATCCAGCTCATTGGCTGAAGCCAGGAGATAGCTCATCAGTTCACTTTTGTTTTGCTGATCCTCCGGATGCTGAAGGATATTAATAAGTCCCAGGATTCTGGCAAGCGGACCCCGGACCCCATGGGACTGAAGCCAGGCGATGTCTCTCAATTTGGTATTCTGTTCTTTGATGGCCTGTTCCGCTAATTTTTTTTCAGTAACATCCTGAACAAGCGACATGATGGTTATAACTTCTCCATTTCGGTTTTTGAGAACAGAATTATGCCATTCGCACCAGATAACCCTGCCATCTTTGGTAATGTTCCTTTGTTGGGTAGAATTCCTTTCGATTGCTCCGCTGATCAGCTCGTCCGCAATTTTTCTAACCATCTCTCTGTCCTCTTCATGCACCTGACTTAATTCATTGATCTCTCCTTTCAGCCATTCTTTAGGTTTCCATCCAAAGATCTCTTCTGCTCTTTTGGAGAGCAATTGTATGTGGAGATTAGTATCCCACTCAATAAACCCGAGGGGTGTATTTTCAATATGAAACAGAAGTCTCTCATGCGCTACAATCAACTCTTTTTCCGTGTCATGAAGAGAGCTTTGAATTAACTTCTTATCGATCGCCTGAATGATTGCCGTTGGCAGACGTTTCAGATTATTTTTTAATACATAATCATCAGCACCTGCCTTGATGATGGAAGCTGCAAACTCTTCCGAAACGGCACCTGTCACAAGAATGAATGGAGTAAGGGGAGACGTCTGCTTGCAAATTGAAAGCGCTTCCATTGAATTGAATTGTGGAAGCTGATGATCGCTAAGGATCAGATCCGGCAGAAAAGATTGAAGAGCGTCAATAAAGTCGTTGCGGGTGAAAACGATTTTTGTGTCAAGGATAAGGCCAGCGCGATGGAGTGTTTTGAGGATAAAGCCAGCATCTTCCTCGCTATCTTCCAGCATGATCACTTTAATCCTCTTTTCCATGGTAGATAGAAGTTAATTAATAATAATTAATTCTCTTACCTAAGGAAAGGTGAAGTTGGTTTGGCTCTTAAGAAGGCAGATTAAAGTAGAAAACTGCCCCTTCAAGTGGCTTTCCTTCTGCCCATACGGTGCCTCCGTGACGGGCAATGATTCTTTGAACCAACGCGAGACCTACTCCCGTTCCTGAAAATTCCGACTCTTTGTGCAGACGTTGAAATACGCCAAACAATTTTGAATAGTACTGCATGTCAAATCCGTTACCGTTGTCTTTAACGTAGTACACAGTCTTGTCGTCTTGCTTAAGCGAACCGACTTCAATCATGGGCTGATCTTTCTTTCCGGAATACTTGATGGCGTTAGAGAGAAGATTGATCCAGACTTGTTTTAATAAATTGAAATCACCTTTTGCGGGAGGCAACTTAAGCAATTTGAATTTTTCAGGAATCATGGTTCCGCCGACAACAAGTTCTTCTACCACTTCTTTTACCAGATTATTCATATTGACTTCTGATATTGTAAGCTCGGCTCGTCCCAGACGCGAGAAGTTAAGGAGATCATCAATCAACTGCCCCATCCGCTTGGCATTTCTCATGATCCTGCCCAGGATAACCTGACCTTCGCTGTCAAACTGATGTGAATAGTCTTCAAGAAGGATCTGCCCAAAGCCGTTCATGATCCGCAATGGAGCACGGAGATCATGCGATATTGAATATGTGAATGCTTCGAGTTCCTGATTTAGTTCCTGAAGCTGCTTGGTCCTAACGGTGACGCGGTTTTCAAGTTCATTGTTGAGATTGAGAATCTCTTCTTCAGATTCTTTTCTTTGACTAACATCACGATAGTTGGCAACATAAGCCCGAACAGTAGGATCGTTCATAAGATTTGTGACGACCCCCTCCAGCCAGATGTAATTTCCGTTCTTATGAAGGAACCGGTATTGAAATGGCAATGGTAATCCAGGTTGTAGTTTTAGCTTGCGATAGAGTTCCAGGAAATCCTCTTTGTTCTCAGGATGAACATATTCAAGGACCGGCCGGCTTATTCTTTCTTCAAGCGTGTATCCCAGGATCCTTGTTACGGACGGACTCTGATAAAGAATATTGGAATCTTCATCATTGAGGACAATGGCGTCGACAATATTTTCAATCAACACACGAAAACGCTGCTCATTACTGGCAAGTTTCTCTTCAAAATTCTTTCTGTCAGTAATATCTCTGTAAGTAAACGTAATTCCATTAACATTTTTATCATTCATCAAATTAGTCACAACACCTTCTATCCAGATGCCATGACCTTTTCGGTGCTGTACTCGTACCTGAAAGGGAAATGCCTTACCCGGTTCCTTAAAAACAGAATCTACTACGTCTTTTAAAAGATGAGCATCTTCAGGATGTATAAAACGTTGATCAGGATGAGCCAATCTGTACTCTAAAGAAATACCAGTCAGTCGTTCTACAGCTGGGTTTTGATATTTAGTTCGTAGATTCTCGTCAGTGATAGCGATGGCATCCGCACTGCTGTCAAGAATGGATCGTAACCTCTGCTCACTTTCTGTTTGTCGGACCTCTGCCTCTTTTCTTTCGGTGATGTTGCGATAGTTGATGATGATAGCCTGGACATCCCGATCATCCAGAAGATTTGAAGCAATCCCTTCCACCCAGACATGATTTCCGTTTTTGTGAAGAGACCGGTATTGAAAATTGAAAGACTTACCCGGATTCTCCAGTAAGGTTGCAAAAAGTCTTTGCGCATCCTCACGGTCATCCGGATGAACAGAGTCAAGTCCACTCATTAATCTTCTTTCTTCGAACGTATATCCTGTGATGGAAAATACCCCCGGGCTTTGATAGGTAGGAACCAGCTTCCTATCAAAAAGTGAGATCCCTTCCGCACTGTTTTCAATAAGAGACCGGTAGCGTCGTTCATTTCTGTAGATCTCTTCTGTACGATCCAGAATTTTTTGTTCCAGACTTAAGTTGAGAAGTGCCAGCTTGTCTTCAATTTTCTTCTGTTCAATGTCTTTATTATTAATGATGAAGGCTGCCTGAAGAATAATAAGAAAGAACAGAATGATAAATGCGACGATTACTACTGATACTCCCAACTCATCGGTGATGGGCGACTTGGCTTGTCCGATCAGCTTCAAGTATCCCAGAATGACAGGAGAGACGATTGCTGCGGGGATGAGTAGTCTTGCAATCGTTCCGCCCGAGTAAGAGCTTGAGATCACAGACATAAAACCACGCTCTGTATTGGTAAAAAGTATAGCCGTTGCAACGAGTAAGAATGTAATAGCAGATTGTAACGCCATCGGTACATAGTACAGCAAACCGAAAGATTCCTTAACAGAATACAAATATCCTATAATGGCAAAAAGCGCAACAAGAATGGCAAGGAGTACGGCCAGATTTGCAATCCGTTTTGCAAAATCATTTGATAAACTGGTTAGAAGGACTGCGGAGGCAAGAATAGAAAAGTTAAAGGCCGTATTGGGGGCCATTCTATTGGAAATAACTCCAGGTAATTCTGATTGTAATTCGCCTGGGAAAAGAAATCCATCAATACCAAAGTGAGTTCCTAATAGGAAATCCGCTAGTCTCAGAAGTCCTACAATGATCACTGCAATTGATAATGAACAGGCAAAGACATATCCATTTCTGGAAGTTGAGTGAATGATGAGAAAGGAGACCGCTAGCAAAATGAAACACACCGCTGAGGTGGGATTCATGGTGGGTGTATTGGAAAAGGAGTGCTTTATGAAAGCGATGTCAAAAGCCCAACCTAGCAGAATCAGTGCGCCGATTAGTATGGCGACTCCCATCAGTAATTTTGAATAGTGCTTGAAACGATATTTCAATGCAAAATCGTGGGCAGAATTCAAGGTGAGGAAGCTTTAAGATTATTGAAAATAGCCCTGGGGTTCGGGCAATCACAATATAATTTTACAAAAATCCCGGGTCATAAATAAGTAATCCCTGAATTAAATGCGATTTTAACCTTTATTGAGATATAGGGAAGTACATATCAAAGGTGGCGCCCTTGTTTACTTCACCATTCGCGAGAATTATTCCATTATGATTTTCGATAATTTTCTTCACGATCGACAGGCCGATTCCTGTACCCTTGTATTCGTCCCTTCCGTGAAGGCGCTGAAAGACTTCAAAGATTCTATCCTTGTACTCAGCATCAAATCCAATTCCGTTATCTGAAATGGAAAGATGATAATATGTTTTATCAGGTAAGAGATTCGAAGGTGCCCCTGAAGAATTGCCTTTCATAGTATTGCCCTTGATCCTGATATGAGGAGTAATACCCTCTCTTGAAAATTTCAAAGAATTCCCAATGAGATTATGAATCAATTGTCTGAATTGAAATGGAATGATGTAAGCTTTTGATAGCTTGTCTGATTCTATCACTGCGTTCTTCTGGGCAATATCTTCCCTGAGATCCGTTTTCACCTGTTCAATGATCAGATTCAGATCCGTATTCTCAAAGTTTCTCTCTACGGTGCTGGTCCTGGAATATGCCAGCAAATCTTCAATAAGCGTTTGCATACGCTTGGCAGCATTTTGCATTCTCAGAAAATAATCTTTCGCATTGTCTGAAAGGCTGGCATACTCTTTTTCAAGGATATGTGAAGCAAAGGTCCGGATCTTCCGCAAAGGCTCCTGTAAATCGTGACTGGATACATAAGCGAAAGACTGTAATTCCGTATTCATCTTTTCCAGTTCCTTATTCTTCTGCTCGAGTTCAGCGGTTCGTTCGCGAACCTGTCTTTCCAGACTTTGTTCACTAGCTTCCAGCATCAGACGGTTCTTCCGTTCTTCTGTAATATCTCCTAGCGTTCCTATAATCCTTACCGGTGTCTTATCTTTATCATAGAAAACTGTTCCGCGGGTTCTTATCCAACCGATATCTTTGTTGGGTTTAATAATCCGGGCTTCATAAGAATATACTCCCGATCTCATGGCCTCATCAAAAGACTTCTCAACAAAGGCTATATCTTCCGGATGAATCTGCCCGCGCATCTGCTGATGAAGTAATACCACTGATTTGTCGTGGCCAAAAATCTCTGACAGTCTTGAGGTATGAATGATCGATCGGTTAACAAGATCAAGTTCCCATGTCGCAAGTCCCGATGCCTCACTGGCAAGTCGCAGGCGTTGTTCTGCATTCTCAACTTTTTGTCTTGCCTCTACTTTCTCCGTTACATCATTGACAGTAATAATAATGCCGGCCACTTTTCCGTCCGTTCCAAAAAGAGGAGCATACTCAAAGTCGAGATAGAATTTGCTCATCCCGTCATCCCCCTGTACATAAGCAACGGACTCCAGCTCCCTGTGGGTCTTACCAGAGTTATAAACCTCTTTTAGTAGCTCTGGATATTTCTGATCTTTTAATTCAGGAAAGACGTCTAAAGCTTTTTTGCCTATTACGTCACTTTCTTTTTTTCGCCAGATGTTTTCAAACATGATCACATTGGCCATCTCGATCACATGATCTTCTCCCATGAAAATAGTCATCGGAATAGGAGATTGCATGACCAGATTCCTGAACTGCTTTTCACTTTCAGTCAGTGCGTGCTTTGCGTTAACCGATGCTGTTACTTCTGTTGCAACAACAATGATCCCTGAAATATCTCCGGTTTCTTCTCTTAGCGGATGGTATACAAAATTGAAATAGGTCTGTTCATTTTTTCCATACCGATTCAGGATGACGGGAAATTCAAATCCATGATAAGGCACTCCTGTCGTCATTACGGAGGTTAACAATGCGCCTACAGCTTCTTTTACTTCCGGCAGCCATTCGAAAAGAGGTTTGCCGATAAAAGAAGTTCCTGTTCTTCCCACCAGCTCGAGATAGGTCTGATTTGCCATTTCCACAATGAACTCAGGTCCACGTAAAATGGTAATACCAAGAGGAGCCTGATCTACTGTATTGCGAAAGCGCTTCTCACTTTCTTCAATCTGCCTGAATGCATTCTGTTGTGAGGTGATATCCTGAAGGGTACCACTGAATCGTTCTGCAATATTCTTTTCGTTGTAGGTTGCCTTTCCTTTTGCCAGTACTCTTCGCTGTTGTCCGGTAAGAGGATTAGTAATGGTGTATGATATTTCATAATTGCCATCAGAACCAGGCCTTAACGCTTCTGAAATAGAATCAATTACTTTTTGACGGTCGTCATCTGCAATGTTGCCAAGCGCCAGAGGCAATTCAATTTCCTGATGCGGCGTAAGTCCAAACCAATCTTTTAACCGATCATTACCAATGAATTTATTAGTGGAAGGATTTAAATCCCATGTTCCAAGTTCGGCAGCTTCTATTGTGAAGCTAAGCAGATCTTCACGCTGCTTGATTTCTTTCAATGCGTTGATCTTCCCTGTGGTCTCACTGCAGGTGACCAGCACACCAGCTTCTTTTCCTGATTCGTCTTTAACGGGACTGTAGCTAAAGGTCCAGTAGACATCCTCAATTTTTCCGTTTCGATAGATGGGTATCAACTGATCTTCGCTAAAGGTAGCTACTCCTGTATTCAGCACCTGATCGATCAATGGTTTTATAATGTCCCAAATTTCCGCCCATGATTCTTTTGCAGGTTGTCCAAGAATGGAAGGATGTTTTCCATTTTGCCCCAGGCTTGGCCGGTAAGCATCGTTATAAAAACAAATTAACTCTGGTCCCCACCATAGAAACATGGGGAACTTGGAATTAAGAATAATGCTAAGCGTTGTGCGAAGACTTTGTGGCCAGGTTTCAGGAGGTCCAAGAGATGTTTTAGTCCAGTCTTTTGCGCGTGTGAGCGCACCCATTTCTCCACCACCTGAAATGAATTGAGAATTCAAATCAGCCTTACTGCTTTTCACCTGTTGGAAGATTAAGATTGCCGTTGACTAAGACCATTCAAAAAAGAAATTGGATTGTAATTTATAGTAGAATGGAACTCAAGCAAAATGTAAACTTCTTTATTTGAGAATTATTCAGTTTACTGTCGCTGAAAACTACAATACAAAAGGTGTGCCGTGAGAGAAAGAAAAGCAAATGAAGATTTACCTGGATATTCTCTTCATACGGGCCATATAGAATCCGTCAAAGCCTTCACTAGGCATAATGCTCTTCTGCTCCTGAAGCTCAAATTTTCCTTCATGGTTTTTCATGAATTGTTCAACCTGACCTTCATTTTCACTTGGCAGAATGCTGCAGGTAGAGTAAACCATAAGTCCACCAACCTTCAGCATAGTGCTGTAATCATTCAGAATAGTTTGCTGCTGAACCTTTACTTTTTCAATGAACTCGGATGAGAGTTTCCACTTGGCGTCAGGGTTACGCCGGATTACTCCAAGTCCCGAACAGGGAACATCCAACAAGACTCTGTCTGCAGAATTTTCAAGTCGCTTGATAACCTTGGAAGAATCAATGGCTCTTGTCTCGATCGTATCGCTGGCACCTGCACGTCTTGCCCGTTTCTTCAGTTCTTCCAGCTTAAATCCTTCAGTATCCATCGCAATGATCCTGCCTTTATTATTAAGGAGTGATGCAAGATGAAGAGTTTTTCCACCCGCTCCGGCACACGCATCAATAACACGTTGCCCCGGACTTACCTGCAGGAAAGGAGCGATCATCTGAGAACCGGCATCCTGAACTTCAAAAAGTCCGTCTTTAAATTGTTGTCGTGTGAAAATATTCTGACGTTCATCAAGGATCAATGCATCCGGAAATTCTTTAGGTGCATTGGTTTCAATCTGCTCTTCTTCCAGTTGTTTTTGCAGATCATGTCTTTGAATTTTTAATGTATTGACACGCAGAACAACTTTAGCCTGTTCATTCAATGCCTGGATCTCGCCATCCCAGGTGCGCCCTATTTCTTTCCTGCCAAGATCATCGAGCCAATCAGGAATTGATTCACGTATTTTGGTTGTGTTCTTTATTTTATCATATCGTTCAAAGAACTTGCCCTTGTCGACGGGAGGAAACTCTTCCCAATCCGGCATGGTAATTTTATTCCATACACACCACGCCTGCAGAAGTCTCCAGAAATCTTCAGGATCACAATCAATCAGATATGAGAACAGGCGATGCCATCTCACAATATCATACGTAGTCTCTGCTATGAAGCGACGGTCGCGCGCACCCCATTTGGGATTTTGTTTCAGGACCTTTTCTATGACCTTGTCAGCGTACCGGTTTTCGACAAATATTTCGTGGAGAGATTCAACGACTGCTTGAGAAAGATTGTGGAAGAGTTTCAAAATGATAAGTGTTTTTAGCCAGGCTACGTAAAACGCTTAAAAATGCATGTATACTGCCTTATTTGCCCGAAAGTTAGAGGATATTCATGGATACTTTATAACTTCAAAATTGTACTACCCAAAACATAATGCCTTTCGCTAAAAGTGCCTCGTTGAATAATTAAAGCTGATTGGCGATTTTTGAAACGTTTATTAAAACTAACACCCAACATCATGAGATCAATTGTTTTTTTACTAGTGCTTTTTGTATCCGCCCAGGCTATGGCTCAGGATTGGGGAGGCCTTTTAAAAGGAGTAAAGAAAGAAGTCGGTAATGCAGGTGCCAAGAAGAAAGCACAGCTTGATTCTATTGATTTTCAGTTGGCGATGTCAGTGAATGAGAATGCAGGATTCTTTGATGTTGATAATAAAGGAGAAGGCGGCGCGACAGCCATGTACATGTTGAAAGAGCGCTCTGAAAAAACAGACTCTGAAATAGCAAGAGATACACTGGCGTGGGCGACATTCTATTATAACCGCAGATGGTTTCAGCCTGCACAACTTGCCCTTGACAATGCGAGGAGCTACATGATTAATAAAGGACTGCAAAGAGATATCAGTTATCTGAAGTCCGAAACCATGCTGGGAGTCGTTTATCTTTTGCAGGGCCGTACCGAAAAAGCTGACAGCATCATTACAGTTTCACTTGAAAACACCCAATCAATATTGGGAGAGAAGAGTGTGGGCTATGCTGCTAACCTGAACAGCAGAGCCAAGCTTGAGGAAATGTCAGGGAAGTACAACGATGCTGAAAGGGATTTTGAAACTTCCGCACAGATATTAAAAGGGATCTTCAAGGAGAATAGCATGCAATACGCGGTGCTGCAGAATAATAAGGCAATGCTTTATCAGACACTGGGAAGATATCCGCAAGCCGTTGAATTAATGAAAGAGGCGATCAAAAATTCTGAAGTAAAGAAGGATGATAAATCATTCGATACAAGAAGATTTCAATCCAATCTTGCTTATCTCTATCAACTCTCGGGTGATTATGTCCAGGCCGAATCAATTCTATTAACGATCAAGAAGACATTTGAAAACCGCCTCCAAACGGTTGGACCTGAATATGCGGCATTGCTGAATCAGCTGGGGGTGCTTTATATCCAGACTAACAAGTATGATCAGTCAGAACCATTGCTTAAGAAGTCAGCGGAACTTTATAAAAAGAAATTTACAGAAGAAAGCCCATCCTTTGCGAAAGTGCAGAATGACCTTGGAACTCTTTATAGAGTTCAGGGTAAGTTCCCGGAAGCAGAGGCTGCGTTTCTGCGATCGATAGCAATCCGAAAGAGTGTACTGGGAGAGAATCATCCTGACTATGTGAAGTCAGTGGATAACCTGGGGATCCTGTATTGGAAGAAAGGAGATCTTACCAATGCCTATACCTACTTTAGTGAAGCGATGACAAAGTCTCTTGACTTTATCAATCAGTATTTCCCTCCTATGAGTGAGGTGGAGAAGACAAAGTACTGGGATATTTTACAACCACGCTTCCAGCGTTTCTATGGTTATGCAGTGGAAGCCAGTGTCAGCAAGCCTGAGATATTAAAAGATGTCATGGACTATCAGATTACTACCAAGGCGCTGCTTTTGAATTCAACCAACAAGATCAAAAAGGCAATCCTTGAAAGTAAGGATAAGCAATTGATTGAAGATTATTTATCATGGATTGGTCAGAAGGAAGCTCTGGCTAAATACTATTCTCTTTCAAAATCAGAGCTGAACGACCAGAAGATTGATATCAAGGCTCTTGAGCAGCAGGCCAACGCTTCTGAGAAAGCTTTGTCGCAACGCTCCGGCGATTTTTCCAAAGCATATTCCAGTGAGAAGATCAGCTATAAGAAAGTAGCGGGATTGCTGGGTGAAACGGAGGCACTGGTGGAGATCATTCGCGTGAGATCGTTTGACAAGGACTTCACGGATCAGTCGCGCTACGTTGCACTTATTCTGACAAAAGGACTTGATATCCCTAAGATGGTAGTGCTTGACAATGGCAGTCAGATGGAGACAAAGTTTGCCAAGTATTATAAAAACGCGATCATTCAGCGGATAGCGGATCAGTATTCCTATGAGCAGTATTGGTCAAAGATTGATCCATTGCTGGTGGGCAAGAAGATGATCTACTTTTCTCCTGATGGAGTTTACAATCAGATGAATATCAATACCCTGAAGAAGACGGATGGCGACTATGTTGGAAATCGTTTTGATGTTGTGACCATTGGTAATTCCAAGGACATCATTGCATTAAAGAGTAAGAAGGCTATTCTGAAAAAGACTGCTTTTGTGTTGGGGTTCCCCGACTATGGTGGTGCAGCAGTGGCATTGCCAGGAACAAAGGCTGAAGTAGAGAACCTTGCAAAGATCCTGAAGCTAGCGGGCTATACGGTCAGTCTGAGTGAACAGAAAGAAGCTAATGAAGCAAAGATCAAAGCAGTTAAAGGACCTGCTCTTATGCATATTGCAACACACGGATATTTTCTGGCAGATACGGATATTGGTACAGGCAATGCAATGGGCATCGATGCTGAGAATGCAAAGAACAATCCTTTGTTAAGGTCAGGACTAATTTTGTCTGGTGCACCGGATCCTGGCAAGCAGCAGGAATCTTCTGATCTTCAAAGCAACGACAACGGAATTCTTACGGCATATGAAGCGATGAATCTTTCTCTGGAAGGAACGGATCTTATTGTTTTAAGCGCATGTGAAACAGGATTAGGAGATGTGAGGGCGGGGGAGGGAGTGTATGGATTGCAGCGCGCATTTTTAGTGGCAGGCGCCAATGCGTTGATCATGAGCTTGTGGAAAGTGGATGATGCAGCGACACAGATGCTGATGACGAACTTCTATAATAACTGGACCAAGAGCGGTAATAAGTTAAAGGCTTTCAAGCTGGCTCAGACGCAGTTGATGGTGAAATATAAGGATCCGTATTATTGGGGAGCGTTTGTGATGATGGGGATGTGAGGTACGGACGGATAAGAAATAATAGCTTTTGAATCGAAGAAAAATGCATGACCACAGATGAAGCATAACTAAGTGCGTTTGCTTTTAAACTCAAATAGAATCGTTCATCATGTTGTTGCGTACCTACGGCACGCTGGTCGAACTAAACATAATCTTTCTACAAAGATTGGGTCCCGCTGGGACCAGTATCCACAAACATGTCCTATTGGGTTATTTAATGGTCGTGTATCAAAATCACCTATGACATCTCTCATTGCCGTTAGTTAACGGTCCCGGAGGGACCCAATATTTGTAGTCAACATCATCAGAATTTACACCGGTGCCGTAGGTACGCAACATTTTTTTATGAAGACATTGTAGCCGATGAATAGGATAACCCATTGTTTTAACCGTGGGTTATAAATTGATATCAATGCCGGTAACCATTTCAATGGTTTTCTAAACGCAGATTAATTTTGAAACCATTAAAATGGTGGAATGAAAATATCCTATCATCATCCCACGGTTAAAACCGTGGGCTTATAGAACCCATCAGCGAAGCTGATCATCCGTGTCAATCTGCATCCTTTCTCAAGCAAAAGCTGTATTGCTTTTTTATCTGTAAATCCGTGATTACTGTTCCTGTCTAAGTTTTTCATATGCCGTTTGTTTTGCCATGCCCCAAATATGCAACCGCCGCAAAACCAAAATGTCACGAACTGTTAGAAACTGTTACGAAACTACACGAACACTCACGATCTGTTACAAACTGTTAAGAACTGTCACGAACTGTTAAGAACTGTTAGAAACTGTTAAGAAACTGACCGCCTCGTCCGGAAGCGGGCGACAAACGCCCCAAAAACTTAGAGATTTTTAGTACCTCATCAGCGAAGCTGATAAATCCTGTCAATCCAGTATCTGCCGGATGGCTTTTTTTACCTTTTAATCCATGAATCCGTGTTTACGGTACGCCATATAGCCTTCTAGTGCTATATGGTTCCGTTTTAGGCTTTTCAGATGTAGATTGATATTGGGCCATACCAGACTCAACCCCAAAAACCTCCAAATCACCCCAAAATCGCCACTTTTGACTCCTCAACTCCAAACTTACACCTCCTTTTCTTCGTTTTTAGCCCATTTTGAGGGTTTTTAGGGGTGTTTCAGCTACGTTCCTCGGACGTTCCTCGTACTTTTCAGCTACCATTGCATGCTTTCTCTGATGTTTCTCTGATCGCTCTCTGATGTTTCCCCTATAAAAACGCTGCTTTCTCTGATAAATCTCTGATTCGTCTCTGATCACTTCCCTATAAAACGCCGTATTTCCCTATCTATTCCCTGATTCTTCTCTGATTCGCCTCTGATTGCTCTCTGATGTTTCTCTGATTCATGTCGGATCCATCTCCTTCGACTCTCTGATCCTTCCCCAAGCTTATGCGGAGTCTATTCAGTCTCTACCCAGTCTCTACTCGGAGCTTATTCAGATCTTACCCAATCTCTTGCCTGTTGACATCATGAAACTGACAACGAAGAGATGCTATTTTCTCTTTCCAAAGATCCTTAACAGATACAGGAATAGATTTATAAAATCAAGGTAAAGTGTAAGAGCTCCCATGATCGCTTCTTTTCGGTCTTCATCGGTGCCTTCATTGCCGATGATGTTCATATTCTTGATCTTCTGTGTATCATAAGCAGTAAGACCAACAAAGATCAAAACACCGAGATAGGTAGTGATCCAGTAGATCATTTCACTTTTCATAAAGATGTTGGCAATCGATGCGATCACTAATCCCATCAATCCCATGAACAAAAGATTCTTCATTTTAGAAAGATCCGCATTAGTGGTGTACCCATAAATGCTCATGACTCCAAACGTACCGGCCGTTATGAAAAATGTCGAGGCGAGAGATTCAGTTGTGTAGACCAGAAAAATTCCCGAAAGGGTTAATCCGTTTAATGCTGAATATAAAATAAAGATGAGTGTAGCCGTCGTTGCAGACATTTTGCTGACCCAGCCCGCCAATGCGCCTACGATGATGAACTGCACAACAATAATTCCAATGAATGTGATCGTGTTGCCAAAAACCATTTCCAGCAATGATGGTGAAGATGCGATGTACATGGCAACAAATCCGGTGATAATCAATGCAAATGACATCCATCCGTAGACTTTTGTCATGAACCGTTGGGTTTCTGCGATCGCTTCTTCAGCGCTCATGAGGGGTTGTTCGTTCATATAGGTTTTAGGTTAGGTCAGCAATCAGTTAGGTTTGAGGATCAAAATATTTTTCCACTCTTCTTTCCCGGTCAGTTTCATGATCATACGTCTGAATTTTCCGGTAGCAAACATTTCTGCCTGATCGGAATAATGATCACTCATCACATTTCCAGACTGTCCGGTGGGAGAGACGGTTATGCCCTCATTGACGTTTGCAAAATCCGTGATCTTACGGAGAGCGGGTCCGCCATTCACAGGGTAGTATCCGGTTGTGTCCAGATCAAAATGCAAATTGTTGATCACTTCACTTCCACCCGGAACTTCAAATGGCCCTACACCGAAGAATTTGTCCAGAGGTTTCACAGATGACAATGCATGTTTGTGTGTAAGCGTGTGAATCTTGTTCCAGGTCCAGCAGGTTGTACATTCTCCACTGGTCTCTTTTAATATTTTAAGTGTCTTAATCGCTGACTGCTCAATAATATCCTGCCTCTCTTCCACAACATCTTTTGTTCTCACATCATCCCACCATGGAGATAAATTATTCTTAATAAATGTCTCGTAAGAATTTTTTGGAATGGACGATTTCATAATCGCATCAAAGGCATCCGAACCCAGCTCATCCTCCATGGATCGCACCATGATCTGTGAAAGCATATTGTAATAAACGGATGGAGCAACGTCATTCAGCTGGTGATCACCATCCCAGTCCTTAAGAACCTTTGCCATCTCCTTGAATTCCGGTTTGCCTGTGAAGTCCAGTATCGAAGCGATCTCTTTTGCAATGGCAGGATGCATATTGGAAACAACGTCAAGGTTTATTGCCTTCATGTCATCTACGGTCCACTTTCTCTCTTTACTGAGAAGTTCAACAATTCTTCCAGAGCGGGCACGGGGATAATAATATCCGGGATACAAAACTCCATCCACCGTATCAGGCTGATTGTTTGCAGAATAGACATATCCCCACGGAGGATTGATGGCCTGTGGATTTTTTGAGAAGTCGTAGAACCCGATGTATTCATCTTTTCCATACGCCCCATCGAGGAATATCTTGGAGTTTACATGAGTGGGTCGGACCGGTAATTTGGCTACTGCCCACCATGCGATATTCCCGGCAACATCAGCATACATAACATTCAATCCCGGAGAAGAGAATAGTTCGGCGGCTTTGGCTGCATCTGCAAAGCTGGTTGCATGATTTAACTGATAAGCGGCCTGCAGTGATTCATTACTAAGATGATTGAGCATCCACGAAAGTGAAACAACGGTAGTAGCAGGCACTGTCTTTTCCATAATGCCGTTAATGATCGGGCCGTGACGCGTTGATTTGATTGCGAGTGTCAGATCTTTTTCACCTTTGATCTTTATTATTTCATCGCGGGTAGTGATGGCTTCCCACTGACCATTAAACATCACCTGATCAGGATTCTTCGGATCGATTGTTTCCGTAAAGAAATCGGTATCATCATTTTCAAACATGGTCAATCCCCAGCCGCAGAATTCATTATTGCCAAGCAAGGCAAAGGGAACTCCTGCGAGATGATGTCCATAAAAATTGAAACCCGGATAAGACAGCGATGCTTCATACCATACTGCTGGTTGTGAGAATCCGATGTGCGTGTCGTTTGCCAGAATGGGAAATCCTGACTTGGTATGTTCACCTGAAACCACCCAGCCATTGCTTCCCGACCAAAGAGGTATTGGAATTTTTTGTAAAGCTTCCGAAAGAGCCGCTATAAGAGAATCTTTCTCGAGTGTTTTTACCGGGCCTTTAAAACTTTTGATTCTGACTGCATCTCCGGGAGTCTGAATGGCAAGATCTTTTAAATAACTTTCACCCAGTTCAGTCTTAATTTTATTGATGACAGGATCGGCTCTGATTCCTTCGGCGAAACCAAATGACATGAAACCGATGGCCAGATAAATATCTTCCGGTACAAATTCAGTTTTGGGGATTCCCATGATCATGAATTCAAGGGGAGTCTTTCCGGTCCGCACGAATTCGTTCACACCTTTCTGATAAGACAGGGCAGCCTTCTGAAATGCTGATGAATCCTTACTGAGATATTTTTGAGCGTGAGTAGCAGCAAACTTATTGATGCCGAGTGTTCTGAAAAGCTTGTCTACAGGAAGCAGATCTTTTCCAAGAACTTCTGAAAGTCTTCCACCGGCAGCTCTTCGGATCATTTCCATTTGAAACAAACGATCCTGAGCATGAATATAACCCAGAGCAAAATAGGCATCTTCTGCTGTTTGTGCTGAGATATGAGGAACGCCGTATTCATCGTAACCAACACTGACTTCTGCTGTCAATCCCTTTAAGGTTACTTCACCGGAATATTTGGGAGAAGTAGTTCGCAGATAGATATAAACTCCCAGGACAAATACGGCAAGCAGGATAACAATGCCGATTAGAATTCTTTTCAGTATTTTCATTCGTGAATAAATTTGATCAGGTTAGTGACCCCACTTTTAAAGCAGGAGTGTAATTGGACGGAGAGTTTTATTACTCATTAAAAATATGAAAAGATCATTGATAATTTTACTTTTTCTTCCCCTGCTAAGCATCGCTCAGAATAAATATGGGCTTAAACCAACGAATTATCAGCAGTATAATGAGTCCGTGAAAACCAATCCTGACAAAGAGCTGGTTGATCTCGAAAAATTTATTCCGGATCTGGTGATGGACATCCGGTATGCAACCGCCAACAATTTTACAGGGCAGAAAATTTACACACTCGCAAAAGCGTATGCCCGCAAGCCGGTGGCGGAAGCTTTAAAGAAAGCACAGGCGGATTTTAAGAAGCTGGGTGTTAAAGTAAAAATGCATGATGCGTATCGCCCGTATGCTGCAACGGTCAAGTTTTATGAGGAGTATCACGACACAACGTATGTTGCTTCTCCATACAAAGGTTCGCGGCATAACCGGGGATGTGCACTGGACATGACCATCGTTGATATTAAAACCGGTGAAGAGCTGAAGATGCCAACCGAATACGATTCTTTCAGCAAAGACGCCTGGCCTTCAACTCCTGTCAAAGATCCCGTTATCAGAAAAAACAGGGAGCTGATCATATCCGTAATGGAGAAAAATGGATTCAAGGTGAATGGTTCTGAATGGTGGCACTTTGATTTTATCGGGTGGAAGAATTATGAAGTGATGGATATTAATTTTGAGGAACTTGAAAAGAAGTAATTATGACATTAGATGAATCGCAGAAGCTGGTAGACACATGGATCAAGGCGCATGGTGTCCGCTATTTTAATGAGCTTACTAATACCGCTCTCCTGACGGAAGAAGTAGGAGAGGTAGCCAGGATCATGGCCAGACGATATGGTGAGCAATCTGAAAAAGAAGCTGACAAAGGAAAAGATCTTGGAGAGGAGATGGCTGATGTATTGTGGGTATTGATCTGTCTTGCGAATCAGACGGGTGTTAATTTAACAGAGTCCTTCAAAAAGAACATTGAAAAGAAAACGATCCGGGATAAAGACCGGCATCATCAGAATCCCAAATTGCATTAACCGTTATCTGTTATTAAATGAAAAAAGCTGCCCCGGTTTCCCGAGACAGCTTTTTGATTTTAGTCTGATTAGTTTTTTCTCACTCTTACCGGATAAGGAGGCCTGACAGGATCCGCCTGCGGATTCTCTTTCAATTGTTTCAATGCAATCTCAATTGCCTTCTCCAGTTGCGGATCGTTTCCTTTGATCACTTCAGAAGGTGTTTGCTCGATTTCGATATCGGGTGGTATACCAACATTCTCAACGATGAATCCGTCTTTCGTCCAGATTCCAACATTGGGTGCTGTTACGCTACCACCGTCAATGAACTCAGGAAAGCCGAGAACACCAACGAGTCCTCCCCAGGTGCGTTTTCCTACCAGCGTTCCAACATTGAATTTTCTGAACATCCATGGAAGCATGTCGCCACCGGAACCAGCAGTTTCATCAATGATCATCACTTTCGGACCCTGGATCGAACCGTTAGGGGATTTCAAGTCTTTACCATAACGCATGTTCCAGTGTGCCTGATAAGGTCTTAGTAAGTTATCGATATAATAATCGGCAAGCTGACCACCACCATTAAAGCGTTCATCCACGATGACTGCTTTTTTATTTGCCTGCGGATAGAAGTAGCGCTTGAAATATTCGTGCCCTAATCCTGCGGTGTTAGGAACGTAAACGTATGCTACCTGTCCGTTGGTAGCCTCATTCACCTTCTTGAGATTTCCTTCAACCCAGTCGCGGTTGCGTAGTGCATTTTCATTGTCGACCGGTACGACTTTTACAGTACGTGAACCAGCACCCGTTGCATTCGCACTCAATGTAAGCTCGACGATCTTGCCGGCAGTTGCTTCAAAGAATTTAAAGATGTTTTCAGATGAAGGAACATCTTTTCCATTCACAGCTATAATATAGTCGCCAACATTCGCATTCACTCCTGGTTCAGTCAACGGAGAACGAAGATTTGGATTGAAATTCAAACCACCATAGATCTTTTTGATCTGATAGCGACCGTTTGCTACAGTATAATCAGCTCCCAATAGTCCGCCGGAAACGGTAGCCGGATTATTCAGCTTCTCTCCGGGTGCGGTAATGCGATGGTGACCTACGCCAAGTTCGCTGCACATCCACTGGATGACAGTATTCAGATCACTGCGACATGATAAGTCGGTAAGGAATACAGTATATTTCTTTTTCATGGCTGCCCAGTCAGCACCATGCATGCCGGGGTCATAGAAGTAGTCGCGGTTTACTCTCCATGCTTCATTGAAAATGTTTGGCCATTCAGCTATCGGATCGATCTTAACCTGAATATCGGCGACATTCAGAATTCCTTTTCCGGCTTCCGGTTTTTCACCCACGTTGGTAATTCCCCATGTTCTGGAGTTGTTATTATAATACAGCATCTTCTTGCCGTCAGAAGAGATTGAATAGTCATCCAGGTCCATAACATCTGTGTCCTTGCGTTTCTTCATATCATATTTGTGAAGAACACCGCTTCCGTTTTCTTTACGAGCAACATAAAGGAGTTCATTGTCTTTCCCCATCCCCAATCCGTAATAGTTGCCGGCAGCAATCGGGAAGTCAACAATCCTTGTTTCAATACCTGCCCAGTCTACGCGGAAGGAATCATTTTTCTTTTCGGCAGCGGGAGCCGGTGTCTTGTCTGATTTTACTTCGGGTTTTGTTTCTGGTTTGTCGCCTTTCACTTCTTCTTCATCACTTTCTTTTGAGAATGGAGAAAGAGTTTCCTTCTGAAGCGTCAGGAGATAAATTGAATTCGTTGATCTCATATCGTTGTTGGACTGATCAAACCAGTTGACAACAGGACCTGCATTCGTGGATGCAAAGAAGAAAAGATATTTTCCTGCAGGATCGAATACGGGATTTGAAGCATCCACCAATCCGTCCGTTACGGGAAATGTTTTATCCTGATCAACAGAATACATCATGATCTTTTTGAAGTTGGTACCCATGGCCTTGGTGTAGACAATCCATCTGGAGTCATTAGACCAATCGCCAAATAACTCCCTGAAGATGCCGGGTGAATAGATCTCATCGCCATCAACTTTCTTGCTGACACCAGATGCTACATCGAGAACATATAGATTTCTGCCGTTGTCGACATAAGCGATCCTCTTGCTATCGGGCGACCATTTTGGATAAGCATAGAATCCTGTTCCGATAGGTTTAAATGCTTTAGCGGGATTTTTTCCATCCTGCGTACGGATGTGAAGTTCATATTCACCGCTGGCATCAGAGAAGTATGCAATTGATTTGCCGTCGGGTGACCATGCTGGAAATTTTTCATGGACTCCGGTAGTTTGAGTAAGATTTCTTGGATCACCTTTTTCAGCAGGGATGGTGAAGATGTCTCCTCTGAAATCAAGAACCACGCGTGAGCCGGTAGCGGAGATCTGTCCATCACGGATGTACTGAGGACCTTTTACAAATCTTGGACGAAGTTCCTGAAGATCTGCGGCGATACCTACTGTTATCTTTTTTGAAGATGCTGTTGCGGGATCGAACGAATGAAGATAGCCAGCCTGTTCGAAAATGATTTTGCCGCTTCCGACCGACATATTGATGATTGGAAAGTCGTTAAAGGTTGTCAGTTGTTTTATTTCTTTGGAAGAAACATCGTATGAGTATAAGTTGAATTCACCGTTGCGATCACTTCTGAAGTAGATCTTGTTGCCCAGCCACATTGGGCCAACATCATTGCTGCCTGCCTGTGCTGTTGGAATTTTTACTGCTGATTTATCTCCGAACGAGAATATCCAGATGGTAGAGAAGCTTCCTCCGCGATAATTTTTCCATTGCTTGAAAGCATCGTTGAGGGGAGTATAGGCTATTGATTTTGCATCCGGTGAATAAGAAGCGTGTGCTGCATTCGGAACTTCAAGCTGAGTGGGATAAGCACCGGTTACAGGTACAGTAAATAATTGTGAATAGCGATTATTGAACATGGCACGCTGGGAAGTGAACAAGACACTTTTACCATCAGGTGTGAATCCTTTGGCGTTGTCGACTCCGGGATGCCAGGTAAGACGTGTTGGAATTCCACCTTCAACAGGAATGATGAAGACATCTGTGTTACCATCATATTGTGCGCTGAAGGCAATCCATTTTCCATCGGGAGAGAACATTGGATTTGATTCAACGCCTTCATCTACTGTAAGGCGGCGAGGTTGTGAGCCATCGGGATTGGCAATCCAGAGATCCTCGGCATAGATAAATGCAATGTTGTTTGCGCTTACTGCCGGTTGGGATAAGAGTCGGGTATCTGTTGTATTAGTGCCAAAGGTTGCCGAGCAGACAAACAACAGCAGGATGATGAAGCTTGATATTTTCATGTTTAAAATGGATTTGGAAATAGAATGTTAAAATAATGATTATTAGGTTATTGAGTAGGATTTTTTGTATGAATGGGGATGGATTAGAGACGATGCTGGCTCTGTCCGGACCGGGAATGGTATGAAAGGATGAATGGATGCACGTTCAGGTGCGAAGGATCATGCACCTTTGGAATAGTTGCATGCAAGCGTTCCAAATTTCAGTGTTATTACCATTCGCAATTAATGTAACAGGAAAGGCGGAGACAACCAGCCCCGTTAGGGGCGACCTGTTTGTAGAAAAGTAATTCTAAGTGATGGTCAAGCTCCGTAGGAGCGGCCTGTTGCTTTGCATATTTTTTGATAAGAAAGTTTGAGCTGTTTTTTTTAATTTAATAACAGGTCGCTCCTACGGAGCTATGTCCTGTCTCAGAAGAACCTTACTACAAACAGGGCGCTCCTATGGAGCTATGACTCGTAAGATTATTTTTTATCCGATGGTAAGCTTCCCCTCATTCATAACCGGTACGATGGAGTACTGATCAGGAGTCAGGCAGAATTCAATGTCTTTGTGAATGTTAAGTCTGTTAAGACGTTTAACGTGCGATGAGTTGTTGAGGAACTTGACCATATCATCTTTTGCAAGATTATAAAGATGCTGCGCTACGAGTGGAGCATCGCAGTCGGGCTCGATGTGATTTCTTAATTTTTCCATGATCGCTCCGGCGAAGAGCGTGTCTTCAAGATTGACCTTTCCTTTCCATCCTGCGCAGATGATCAGCACACTGTTTTCTCCGAAGAGGAGATATTTTACAACAGAGGAAAGATTAAGGAAAGAACCAATGATAATTTTCTTAGCGCCAAAAGCTTTTTCAATGGCTTGCGTTCCATTGGTGGTGGTGAAGGCGATTTTCTTTTCCTTGATGTCGGCACCCATGTACTCAAAAGGAGAGTTGCCTCTGTCGAAGCCATCAACTTTTTTTCCATCACGTTCACCTGAAGTGATATATCCTTTTTCTTTCATTGCCTGGCAGGCGGAAAGATCAGCGAAGGGTGTGATGCTTTCAACACCGTGTGCGAATGCTGTGACCATGCAGGAAGTAGCGCGGAGAATATCAACCACCACAACCGTACGGTCTTTCACATCATACAAGTGCATTAACTCAGGACTGAGACAGACATCAATTGATTTCATTTTGTGCAGGGGTGTTGTTGACAGTTCTTTTCAACTTGTTTTTTTGACATCTCACTACCAAGGCTTGATGCCAGACACCAGTCTTCGCAAGCTTTTTTTTTGTTGCCTAATTTGGAAAGAGCGTTTCCCCGATTATGCAATGAGCTCAGATGGTTCGGATTTAAGCGGATAGATGCATCCAGATCACTTACAGCTTTGGAATATAATCCCTGCTTTAAATAAAAAGTACCACGTTGAGAATAGTATTGATAATCTTCCTGGGTTAATGAAATGGCTTTTGAGTAATACCATTCTGCTGAATCAGGTTTTTCAATTTTTTCGAAAAGAGCTCCTGCCTGGAAATAATACTCAGGTTCATCTGAAAGTTGTTGCGCCAGAATTTTGTAGTCGGCAAGGGCTTCGTTGTACTTTAGGAGATAAGAATAAGACAGTGCCCTGTGATAACGATAGGTGGAGTATCTTGGGTATTTATCGACGAGAAAACTGAAAATAGAGATAGCTTCTTCGTACTTTTTCTCCTCCATTAACTTTAATGCATTATTTGATTCAACCAGATATTCTTGTTGTTGAGCAACGGCTGCATTGGCCAGGAAAATCAGAAAGAGAAGAAACTTCATTTTAGATCATTGGAAGTTTGGCAACGCTGGCCTTCAAACCTTTTCCGCGGACATCAATAAAAATTTCTGAGCCCACTTTAGAGTTTTCGATAGTAACGTAACCAAGCCCTACTCCAATCCCCAATACCGGAGAGATCGTCCCCGATGTAACTTTTCCGATGACATTTCCTGTTGCATCCTTGATGGGATAATCGTGACGGGGAATGCCCTTGTCAATCATTTTGAATCCAACCAGCTTGCGCGTGACGCCTTCCTCTTTTTGTTTCTTTAATGCAGAGGAGTTGGTGAAGTCTTTCGTGAATTTCGTGATCCATCCAAGACCACCTTCCAATGGAGAGGTTGTATCATCAATATCATTTCCGTAAAGGCAGAAGCCCATCTCCAGGCGAAGGGTATCACGGGCGCCTAATCCAATCGGTTTGATGTTTTCATTTTTACCGGCTTCAAAGATTGCGTTCCAGATCTTTACGCCATCGGCAGCCTTGCAATAGATCTCAAAACCACCGGCACCGGTGTAGCCTGTATTGCTGATAACAACATTAGAGAGTCCCGCAAATTCACCAATAGCAAAATGATAGTATGGAATTTTGGATAGGTCAGTCTTTGTCAATGCCTGCAAAACAGCTGAGGCTTTTGGTCCCTGTACAGCAAAAAGACATGTATCATCTGATACATTTTTCATCTCTGCTTTTTTGGTATTGAATTTTGAGATCCAGTTCCAGTCCTTGTCGATGTTTGAAGCATTGACCACCAGCATGTAATCATTGTCATGGATCTTATAAACGATAAGGTCATCCACGATACCGCCGTCTTCATTCGGGAGACAGGAGTATTGCGCCTGGCCATCTATTAGTTTGCTTGCATCGTTGCTGGTAACTCTCTGTATAAGGTCCAGTGCATCCGGGCCTTTCACGGTAAACTCTCCCATGTGCGACACATCAAATACCCCCACACCGTTACGTACGGTCATGTGTTCTTCAAGATCAGATGAGTAGCGGACCGGCATATTGAATCCGGCAAACGGAACCATCTTGGCGCCAAGCGCTTCGTGAATATCATTGAGGGGTACTTTCTTTAATTCCATGTGATTTTATAATGAGGTGGGCAAAGGTAACGGGAAGAACTGAAAGAAGCGAAAGGAGATAAGAAGGATTTTGGCGTAAATCCGTTATTGAATCACCAATGAGGATAGCTGATTCCGGGAAACAAATTTCTGAAAGGCAGCAGGAGAGATGAGACCCTTCAGAGTCTGAAGTGCGCTGGCAGCATAATCATCATACTCATTCGCCTGAGCGATTGGAATGTAAGCCTTGAGAATTTTAACGGAGTTGGGATTTACCTGCAGCGCCTCTGAGAGGATGGTGTAGGATCTTCTCTTTGAACTTCTTTTGAAGAAATCGGAAGCTGCCACAACTCCTTCATCAAACATATAATTGTTTTTCGCGAGCCAGTTAAAGTTCTTTGAAGCAGAGAGGGTATCATTGGTATTCAGATTTCGCAATGCTTCATAGTAAACGCGTTCAGTTTCGCGATAAGCTCCAAACGATACTCCCTTTTTAATTTGTTCATCAATCAATTGCCAGTAATTCTGGGCGGCAAACATTCGCAATTCGTAGTATTTGATCTTTGCAAAGAGTTCGATATCGGTGAGATGAAGTCCCTGAAGTCGTTTATAGGTGTATGCTGCTTTGGAAACCTCGTCAAGGGAGAACCATTTTTTTGAACGATCAAGAATAGCTTTTGCTTTAAGATCTTCATTGATGATCTGATTGACCAGTGAATTGAAAGATATAGAATCATAGATTGAAACGCGGTGGCGCAGGTATTGATACTTTTCTTTATCGCTGAAGCCCTGGTACCACGAAGCATCTCCTGCCAGTACTCTTTTCATACTTTCCGCGATGGAGCGAATCACGGTATCCTTTTTATAATGAAGCGTATCCCACGCGATGATCGCTTCATTGATCCTGCCAACTTCTGTGATCGTTACCGCATTCACAAGGGAAGTTTGTGGCGATGTGTACATGGCATAATGCAGAAATGCGGATGCAAGATCCGGTTTGTCATGATCCAAAGACCACAAGGCCATGGTGATATTGTGAATTCCAGGATTGGAGGAAGTCGACATGACTTCTTGTAAGAGTTCAAAGGCACGGTTTACCAATCCTGCTGCATAGTATGCCCGTGCTGCCGGAATAAGTACCAGCTCACTGTAATCCTTGTTTTGTTTTTTGCGGGCAACTGCTGCAGAGCTGGCAACAAATGCTGTATCAATTATGCCGATGTGATTGGTGATATAATTTCCAATCATCGTCGCCGTGAAAAGATTAAGAGTCGAATCTTTGGGGAGATCCATTTTAATATCCATCACTTTCCCCTGGTGGTTGGCGATGGCAATGATGTTGCTTTTGATTTTTGGTGGCTCTGATTCTGAAGCTTTGTAAAGGGAATCAGCATTGACCTTTGTATCATAACTAGCCATCAGTCCGAAGAAATTCATTTCAGCGGAAGGACGTGTCAGATTATTTTTCTGAGCTTCTTCAAAATAGTGAGAAGCAGAATCGGTCATTCCCAGTTTTGAAAACGAGATCGCAAGATTGTTTTTGATAGCGCCGCTTTTTGGCTGGAGCTTATAGGCTTCCTGAAGCACGATCAGCTCTTCCAGACTATTCCCTGAAAAGGTGGCAGCATTATTAAGGAGCGTAAACTCGGTAGGCCGGTATGAGTTTGCGCCGTTAAGATATTTTCTTTGATTAAGGGTATTGCTTTTCAGTGCTTCATTCTTTGCCAGGGCAGTAGCAGCGTGTTGATTATACGGTGCATAAAAATAGGCACGTTTGTAGTAGCCGGTGCTGAGTGTTTCATCCTGCTGAGTGAACAGATCACCAAGTGAAGTATAGTACCCGGAAATAAAATGATTAACAGGAGCCATCCAGTTGTTATAGAAAACAAAAGCCAGCGTGAAGATCAGTCCCGCCAGACGGTAAGAGATGTACGGCATGGCCGTTGGCTTATAAAGTACCCGCGACACCTTATAGTTGGCGATGAGCATGGGCATGAAATTGGAAATGACATAGAGGAAGAAGATCATCCCATATCCAATGTGAGCATAAAGAATGAGGTCACTTAAAGAAAGCACAACGAGATCATTTGCGGAGGCAATAAAATAGCCGAGGGTGCCGAATGATAAAACTGCTAATGATCCGATGAGATAAACTGCGAATGGATCCGCTGTGAGAATGTTTTCATATACAGGCTCTCGTTGACGGATTCCCCACAGCGCAAGAATTCCGGATATCACCAGCAACAAGACAGGTGGAATGGTAAAGGCCCACTCGATGTAGTTTATTCTATCGAGGTACGTGAACCACAGATTGACGAGATAGAATAAGCTGATAATGACATAGTGCCGGAGAGTTTTTGAATTCTGCGTTCCTTTCCCTACCAATGAAACAAAAGATGCCATGATCTCATGTGCAACAAGCACAATAAAAAGAATGGTGATCACGAGGGAGGATGAGAGTGTGTTTACTGCGAGGTAGCGAAGTGGATGTTGTGCTGTTGAAAAATTAGAAATGATAAGTCCTGTTATGATCGTTGCGATGAGGAATCCCCCTATCCGGTATAAAAGGGATGCTGATTTATTCAGGAATTGAAAGTAAAGAGCTGTGCCGATCAATATGATCATGATCCCGATGGTAGGGATCTTGTTGTACAGGCCAAAGATCTCCAATGTCTCCAGCTGGAAACTTGAAATCATGAACACTGCCGCGCCGGCACCCACCAGGAACCAGAATCTGGGAAGAGCAGAAATGATGGCAAGGATCATTACCATTGCCGCTGCAAACAAAAATAAGTAGATGTCCAGGGCAGAGAGATCAATCTGCATTGGCTTTCCTGCCCAGCGTTCAAAGAGAATATAATTTTCCGTCAGGACGGGAATGTTAATTCCGCCGACCTCTATATTATAGACAGGAATTTCCTGGCGTTTGAGATCCTGAAATTGCTCCCATGCAAATACGGGAGCTGGATGTTTTGCAAATGAAAAAACCAGGATACCAACGGATGCAGTAAAGGTGATCAATACAATCCACCACAGACGTTGATAAACAGGTGGCCAGCTTTTCCAGAATTGTAGGATGTACATGTTCGTCCGTTGTGTTTACTCCAGGACTTTTGGTACACGAAAATAATCAGCGTCTTTTTTAGGAGCGTTCAGCAGGGCCTGATCATGAGGCAGGTGAGGTTTCACTTCATCCTCTCTTAACGCGTTCACCTCATGACTCATCGTAGTGAGAGGTTCAACTCCCTCGGTATTGACTTCATTCAACTGTTCTACCCATGTTACAATGGCCGACATCTCTTTCATCACCTTCTCAGCATCTTTCTCTTCAAACTCAAGTCGGGAGAGGTGAGCAATTTTATCCAGTAAGGTCCTGTCAATTTTCATTTCTTATACTTACAAATCTCGTCTTCAATGATGGTGAATACCTTTTGTTTTAGAGTATCCACATCTGCCAATGTCATGTTGTTAGTTTCGATGGGCTCGTGAAATATTACTTTGACATTTCCCTGCCTCAACAAAAACTCATCGGGTGGCAAAATTATCCAATTATAAGGAATGGTGACGGGCACGATCGGGATTTGTTTTTCAATGGCCAACCGGAAGGCGCCATCTTTGAATCTGACCATTGCGGGTGCATTCTCTGTAAAAATTCCACCTTCAGGATACAGGACAAGACTTTTTCCATCATCAATGGCCTGGCCTGACTTAATAAATGTTTCATACTTACTTCTCAGGCGATTCCGGTCAACGGTGATGTGAAGCTTCCCATACATGAATCCGAAGAACGGAACCTTCTCCATATCATTCTTCCCAACGAATATGGTATTGATGGGATTGAGTCCCATGGTTGGAATATCGAGATAGGAGAAATGATTGGGACAGAATATGTATTGCTTTCCCGGATCGAGCTTTGATCTGCTCTCCACTTTATAGGGAAGCACCACAAACGTGAAAAGAAGTTTTGCCCACAGCCGGTTAATAATTCCAACCCAGGAGAATTTCTTTGGGAAGGCAATGGGAATCAGAAGGGGAAAGAAAAAGATTATAAAAAGAATGAGGAATACAAACGAACCATAGGCAGTGTGTATTCCTCTCAATATCCTCATGAAGTGTTAAAAAATTTAATCCTTCACGCGGTAAATAAATTACTTCGCGTTCGGAATAGGTTTAGGTATAAGTATCAGTTCTGTTTGCCGGCCATCAATATAGCGAAAACCTGTCTCATCAAAGTATCCATCTTCCTCTAATTGTACACGCACGTCTTTTTTCCATTCGGGAATATTTACGGAACAATTTAGTTCAATGGAGTATGCTGTTTTATAATGTTGGGGATAATCACCAGTGTTGGGAACTCCACCTTGCATGTCCCACTGTCCGATGGTAGTGCCGGCTGCGTGACCATGAAATCCTATCGGGTGTGTGTAGATGGATGGAGTGATTCCTTCCGCGATGGCTTGCTTACGTGAGTCAGCAAGTATCTGGTTTCCTGTTTTACCTTCTTTGAAATTGGAGGTGAGGATATCCTGAAGTCTGTTTCCCTTCTTCAATGCATTGCGCAAAAATTCAGGAGCTTCCGTTTCGCCTGGCTTTAGAACATAAGCATGTTGTTGAGTGTCGGTGTTCAATCTTAAATATTTAATTCCAAAGTCAACCCATAAGAAATCACCGGGTAAGATGAGCAATGGGTTTGCGCGTTTGAGTGTGACGGCTTCGGGTTCATTCCGCTGAATGGCAACGGAAGGATGGAACCAGGTGTCGAGCTTGAGTTCTTTGATCTTTTCGCGATACCACCAGACAACATCTTCTGTGGTAGTTACGCCCGGCTGAATCACCTTATCTGTAAATCCTTCTGCAATGATGTTGTGAGCGATCCGGCAGATCTGCTGATAGATGATCATTTCTTTTTCTGTACGTGATTCGAGCCACGCAACGGAAAGTTTTTCAGCGGATACAACTTTAGGCTGCAATGCTTTTGGAAGCACACTGATTAGTTTATCAAAATCATTGGATGTTAATCCATCAGAGTGTCCCCAGGAAGGAGCTTTGTTCACACCGATCTTTTTTGGATTGCGGTCGGCTATTATTTTTCCAAGCTGTGCCCATTGATCAGGGTTTGCATCGGGTTCCCATGCGCGCTTAAAAACTTTACCAACATCATAGCGTGCGACAGCGAGATATTCCATTTCAGTTCCTTTGTCAAAAGCAACGAGCATTGTTGTGCGTCGTGCTGCCATCCAGGTTGCAGGAAGTAACGTTTCGATAACGGGGTCTTCATTGTATTCACGGGAGACGACTACCCACATATCAAAACCCTCACGACGCATGAGTGCTGGTAAAAGAGTACGAAGACGATCATCAAGAAGTTCGTCAATGACTTTGGCCTGATCGCGTTGGGTAAGCACGAGCGGGTATTGCGCGAAGCTGCTTCCCAGTACAAAGACAAGGAGAAGCGTTAGAAATGATTTCATAGGTTTTTAGTTTTGGGTCTTTCGAGAAGCCTTGACGTAAGGCTTAACGGTTGTTGGGAAGATATTACTAAAATTCTGTTTCGGGGAGAAAAAAAGTGCTGACCGGTAATCTCAGGCAAATTTTAAAATACATCGTTCATCTTTTAAGAGCGCGCCTGCATTTTCGACATCGATTCCTGAGCGTGCATCATCCATTTGTTCTTTCATCGCTGCCTTGATCTCGCGGACACGCATGGCTTCGATAAATCTTTTCACATCTTCTTTATTTTCCAGGATCAATTTGGGAACGATTGCGGGTTTTTCATCTTCACCCTTTGCTACCATGGTAAAGAAAGATGAGTTGGTATGCTTGACTATTCCGGTCTTGACATTGAGAGCTTCAACCCTGATGCCTACCACGAGAGAAGTTCTTCCTACATAATTGACGGAACCATGCATGGAAACCAGTTCACCCACTTCCACAGGCTGTAGAAACTCAACTTTATCAACTGAAACTGTTACACAATATTCTCCTGCATGTTTGCTCGCGCATGCGTAAGCTAATTTATCCATGAGCGAGAGAAGCGTGCCGCCGTGGATCTTGCCACCAAAGTTGGCATACGAAGGAACCATCAGTTCAGTGATCGTGGTCTGGGAATTTCTAACGGGCTTGGCGGAGTCTTTCATAAAGAACATGTGGAGATGGTGAAGGTAAAATTTTAAGTGGAAAGTTTAAAGCTGGATACCCAACAGTTTTCAATAGCTCAAAAAACCTTACTTTTAGCCCACAATAAAATTTATATGCCTCAATTCAATCCAAAGCAAGTAGAAGAGATCAACGGTATCATTGAAACGATAAAGAAGTCAGTGAAGAAGGGTAGTGAGATCGGTGCCCGCGAAAAGACAACGCTGTCAGCGCTTTTGAGAGCAAATAAAATTGAGAAGAAAGCAAAGCATTTCCCTTGCATCAGAGAGTATTCAAGCGCTATTGTATCCCATTTTGTAAAAGAGGAAGGGTTGAAGCTGAATAAGTTCAGCATGAATCTTCAGACATCAATCTATCTGATTGATTAGTGTCCTGGAATTACTGAGCGATATCAATCTGTTTTCTGGTTTCTGACTTTAGCTTTAAGCTTAAGTAATTGAATCTCCATACCATGGCGGTGGCTGTTAGTGTCAGCCCCACGAGTAATCCAGTCCATATGCCGACGGGTCCAAGTCCTGCCTGAAATCCCAGCCAGTATCCAAGCGGTAATCCAATGATCCAGTAGGAGATAAAAATAAAGACGGATGGAATTTTAACGTCTTGTAACCCACGCAGCGCACCGATGATCACTACCTGCATTCCGTCTGACAATTGAAATAATCCGGCAATGATAATGAGAGGTCCGGCAACACGGATCACTTCAAGATCTTCAACATAAAGTTGTGGAAGGAAATTTTTTCCAACGACAAAGAAGATTCCCCAGGCAGTCATGAGGGACAATGCCATTCCTAACAGAACGAATGCGGCTTTGCGCAATGCTGTGATGTCGCCTTTTCCAAGTTCATGACTTACGCGGATAGCGGCTGCAGCGGCAAGTCCGGAGGTAGTCATATAACTTACTGTGGCGAGATTGATGGCGATCTGATGAGCTGCCAGTGCACTCGTTCCCATCCAGCCCATCATGACAAGAGAGAAATCGAAAGCAGCAACTTCAAAGATGAATTGTAACCCTGCAGGCAAACCGATGTTGAGCATTTTGCTGAAAAGAGCACGGGAATACTTTCCGAATGCGAATCCCGGGCGATATTGCCTGAAGCGCGGAGCATAATAAATGAAGGCAGCAAGCGAGCAACCCATTACGATGCGTGATATGAATGTTGCCCATCCTGCACCATTGAGGCCCAGAGCCGGAAAACCAGCATGACCATATATTAATATATAGTTGAGGAGGATATTCAGCACGTTACAGGCCAGCACGATGATCATGGGTATCCAGGTGTTGGAAAGGCCTTCCGAAAATTGGCGGTACGTCTGGAAGATGAGCATCGGAATGATCGAGAAGGTGATGATCTCCAGGTAGGGAATTGACAATGCGATCACTTCGGCTGGCTGGTCGATGTGGTAAAGTAAATTCTTTGCAAAGAAAACAATCGTTACCAGTACAAGGCTCGTCACAACGTTGATCACAAGGCCATGACGAAGCGTTTCATTGATGTTAAAAATATTTTTCTCGCCATCGGCTGTGGCAACCAACGGTGTGATGGCGTAGGAAACTCCAATTCCAAAAAGCATCAATACATTAAAGGCAACGTTTGCCAGACCGGAGGCTGCAAGTTCTTCGGCCCCGAGATGGCCGACCATTACGTTGTCAGAAACTCCCATCATCACATGACCCAGCTGACTTAACATCACCGGGTATGCAAGAAGAAAACTTGTTTTTATTTCGGAACGATAGGAAGAGAGTTTCATCTATTATGAACTTACAGGCTCTTCATCCTCGCCACTTTTAATATTCCTATCATGCTCAGGCTATCGGTTATTTTTCCATCCAGCACCATCTTCAATGCTTCCGCGAATGGAAGTTTCTGAAGTTTCATATCGGCTTCGCTATCTTCTAGTTCTTTGGTTCCATGAGTCAGGCCTTCTGCCAGGAATACAAATCCTTCTTCATCAGAAACGGAATTGGATAAATGTGTTCGTATGATTTGAGTCCAACGGGTTGCTGTGAGACCAGTCTCTTCTTTCAATTCACGTTTTGCTGATTCCAAGACATCACCTGTAACGGGTCCGCCGCCTTCCGGTATTTCCCATGACCATTCATTTAATGGATACCGGTGTTGTCCCACAAGCCAGATGTTGTCCTGTTCATCCAGAGCAATGATGCCGATCGCTTTATTTTTGAAATGGACTTTCCCATAAATCCCAGGTTTTCCTCCAGGCGTGATTACCTGAAACTCAGTGACGCTGATCCAGGCATTGTCATATTTCTCGGCCGACGAAAGTGTCTGCCATGAGTTTTTTGAGTCTGCGTTCATGGTATGTCTTTTTTAAGCCTTTAATATTGTGATATTCCTGTCAAAAAACGACATTAACACACTGAAGTAAAAACATTTAAAGATTGCTCAAGAGCTCATTTACAAAAGATCTGATTGAAGCCGGCTGTGATGAGGTGGGGCGGGGCTGTCTGGCGGGTCCGGTGGTTGCTGCGGCTGTAATACTTCCCAAGAAGTACAAACATAAATTACTGAATGACTCCAAGCAGCTTTCAAAGGAAAACAGGGAAGAGCTGAGGGATGTGATCATGCGCGATGCATTGGCGTGGGCGGTGGCGGAAGTAAGTCACACTGAGATTGATGAGATCAATATTCTGAATGCGTCTTTTAAGGCAATGCATATTGCGTTGGACCAATTGAAAGTTTTGCCTCAGCTTTTATTGATCGATGGCAACCGGTTTACTACCTATCGCGATGTTCGTCACGAATGTATTATTAAAGGAGATGGGAAGTATCTGTCTATTGCCGCCGCTTCTGTACTGGCGAAAACGTATCGTGATAATCTGATGAGTCAGTGGGCGATAGAATTTCCTGGATATGGATGGGAGACAAATGTTGGGTATCCTACCCTGGAGCACAGGGATGGGATCAGAGCGTTGGGTATTACGCCTTATCATAGAAGGTCATTTCAACTATTGCCATCTCAGTTGGAACTGTTTGAGGAATAATTGTATAAATTAGTCTTATGCCTTTCTCACTATTTAAAAGAAAAGAAGACACATTCAATTTAGAAGTAGTTCATACCTGCAAGACTTGTCATTTCGAGTTTAAAGGAAGGTACTGTGGCAAATGTGGTGAGAAGGTTATGGAGGAAAATGAACGTTCCATCCAAAGCTTCCTTGCCGGACTTCTGAACGCGTTTACTTTTCTTGATGGTAAATTTATCCGGACACTCAAGCTTCTGTTGACAAAGCCGGGACAGCTGTCGAGGAATATTACGGACGGGATCAGAATGCCTTACATGAGTCTGATATCCTTATTCTTTGTTGCTAACTTTTTTTATTTTCTTTTTCCGCTGTGGGATTCCTTTAACTCAAGTCTCTATTCACAGATGAATGTTTTGCCGTATCATGAACGTGCGGCCAGGATGGTGAATGAGAAAATTGAAAAAGAGAAGATAACCCTGGAGCTATTCACTGAAAAGTACACGGCACAATCCACCAATCTCTCCAAGCTGTTGCTGATACTTGTGGTGATCATGTTCTCTTTTGCTTTGTTTGCAGTCAATTTTTCAAAGAAGGCTTATTTTTTCGACCATCTTCTTTTCTCACTGGAGTTCAATACGTTTCATATTCTGTTTAATCTTATCATTTTCCCGACGATTCTTATTGGGCTTATAAAATTTGTACACCTCTTTGGAGTTGACTGGGGTGTTATTCTGAATGACAATGTCTATTTCATCATTGTCGCCTCGTTTCTGGCTTGCTTCCTGTTTTTTGGACAGATCAATTTTTACAAGCAAAAATGGTATTGGGGATTGTTGAGAGTAGCTCCGTTATTTTTTCTTTTCACGCTAATCATCGGCCTGTATCGGGCCATGCTCTTTTATTTTACAATGTGGACAATATGATACCTTTGTGCGCATTGTAAATCTGTTTTTTCATGTGTTTGATCTTTCTTTCCGTTCAGGACCATCCTGTTTATAAGCTGATCATTGCTGCCAATCGTGATGAGTTCTATCGTCGCCAAACAGCGGCTGCCGGCTATTGGAAAGATTATCCTTCTATTCTGGGTGGCCGCGACCTTGAAGCCCAGGGCACATGGATGGCAATGACGAAGTCGGGAAAAATAAGTCTGCTGACCAATTACAGAGATCCTCAAAATATAGATCCCAGGGCCCCTTCACGCGGGCAGCTTGTTTCTGATTATCTGGAGAGTGAAATCAATGCACAGGACTATCTGAGAAAAATCGAGTCTTCCGGTAAGATGTATAATGGTTTTAATCTCATTGTCGGTACGCTGGAGGATCTTTGGTACTATTCAAATTATTCATCAGGAATAAAAAAGATAACTCCTGGATTGCATGGTCTCAGTAATCATTTGCTGGATACACCGTGGCCCAAGGTGGAGAGAGGGAAAGCGAATCTTAAGCTCATCTTAAAAAAGGAAAAGATCGAACCTGCTGAATTGTTTGAATTTCTCTACGACAGTGAGCCGGCTAAAGATGCTCAGCTTCCTGATACAGGCGTTGGTCTTGAGCGTGAGCGGATGCTATCATCAATGTTTATCAAGTCGCCTGATTATGGCTCACGATGTTCCACCGTGGTGTTGGTGGATAAAAACAATAAAGTCACTTTCGCTGAGAGAGTGTATGATCTGAAGACATTTGAATTCCAGCAGCAGGTTTTTGATTTAACTGCTGACGCATAAATGAAAAAGAAAAGGAATAATGTTCCATTCATATTAACAGCGACCCGCTGGCTGTATCCTAAGCTGGAGAAATTTGCTCCCTTCATTGCTCAACGAATTTTCAGATTCGTGTTTTATGTTCCGATACGATATAAGGTTCCTGAAAAGGAAAAAGAGTTAAGTAGAAAAGCGGAACTCACCACTATTGTTGTGGAAGGAAAATCAGTTCAATGCTATTCATGGGGAGATAAGGCTCTTCCATATGTATTGCTGGTTCATGGATGGGCAGGAAGAGCAACACAATTCAGAAAATTTGTACAGCCATTGGAGGCTGCGGGATATCGTATTATTGGATTCGATGGTCCTGCTCATGGAAAGTCGGAGGGGAGACATACCTCTATCCTCCAGTTTGAAAAAACACTGCATGAGATCTTTAAGAAATTCGGGGAGCCGGTAGCATTGATCACGCATTCTTTTGGAGGTGCAGCTTCCTTGTATTCAGCATCACACGGTTTGCCCATTCGCAAACTCATCAACATTGCGTCTCCCACCATAGCGGACGAGATATTAAGTACTTATCTGCGGGCAATCAATGGGACCTGGCCATCCGTTACAAGATTCAGGAAGTTTGTGATAGAGAAGACGGGAAAGTCTTTTGAGGAGTTTACCTCTATGCATGCGATTAAAAATCTGCCTCATCCTATTGACCTGATGCTGGTACATGATGAAGAAGATCAGGACGTTTATATTATTAATGCGGAGGAATTGATAAAAGCATATCCTTCGGCGAAGCTTTTCAAAACCCGGGGTCTGGGTCATACAAGAATCCTGAAGGATGATGATGTTATCAGAGAGTGTGTCGGATTTATCAAACTGTAACATTTAAACACCGGGGTCGTCTCAAATTCATTGGAATGAGGGCTGAAAGGCTTTAAATTTTGAGTAATTTTGGCTTTTAGAATTTATTTTTCAGCAATTTGACCTAAAATTGAAACTCAATCATCTATAATGAGTTGAAGCATAGGGACTCTCTTAAATTAATATCAGGATATGGCGAAAATCATCGAAACGAATAAAATTTCAAAGGTTTATAAGATGGGTGACAACATCGTAAACGCTTTGCAGTCTGTATCCATTACGATTAATAAAGGAGAGTATGTTGCTTTCATGGGTCCTTCCGGATCGGGAAAATCAACATTGATGAATATCGTTGGTTGTCTTGACTCACCTACTGACGGAACATACGAGCTAAATGGTCAGATGGTAAGTGAGATGACAGAGAACGAGCTTGCTACGGTTCGCAATAAAGAAATCGGATTCGTATTCCAGACATTCAATCTTTTGCCACGCGCGAGTGCATTAGAGAATGTGGCACTTCCACTGATCTACGCAGGGTATGGAAAAAGTGAACGCAATGAGATAGCGATGGCTTCACTGGAAAGTGTCAACCTTGCAGATCGTTATCATCATAAGCCCAATGAACTTTCCGGAGGTCAGCGTCAGCGTGTGGCCATTGCACGTGCATTGGTAAACAAGCCTTCGATCATTCTTGCCGATGAGCCTACTGGTAATCTTGACTCAAAAACATCTTACGGAATCATGGCTCTTTTTCAGGAGCTTCATGATAAAGGCAATACTATCATTATGGTAACGCACGAAGATGATATCGCCCATTATTCACATCGTATCATCCGTCTTCGTGATGGATTGGTAGAGTGGGATAAGGTCAATGATAATGTGACCAGAGGAATTCCTGAAGTAGAAGCAGAGCATTAATCCATTCATTTATTTCGGAATGTGCTGATTTCGCAATCAGAGTTCTGAATGAATGAGCAGTTTTTTTGCTTAAAGAGATGCAAGTCCCTTTTGCTTATTGCCCTCTCTTTTCCCAAATTACAGTATGAAGATCTATACCAGGACGGGAGACAAGGGAACCACTGCGCTCTTTGGCGGAAAGCGGGTTTCCAAAGCTGATCTGAGAATTAATACCTATGGTACGATTGATGAACTAAACTCCTGGATTGGAGTGCTCCGTGATCAACCAGTAAATCAACACCGTGCGGATGAACTCATCGAAATTCAGGACAGACTGTTTACGGTAGGGGCTATTCTTGCAACAGAACCCGGCAACACTAAAGTGAAGATCCCTCATCTCGCTGAAGCAGATATTACCTTTCTTGAAAAGAAAATCGATACCATGGATGCTGTGCTGGAACCTATGAAAGTATTTGTTCTTCCGGGAGGCCATCAATCTGTTTCGTTCGGACATGTGGCCCGGACTGTTTGTCGTCGTGGTGAAAGGTTGGTCATTGAACTGGACGAACAGGAAAAGGTTGATATCCTCGTCGTTCAGTACCTCAATCGTCTGTCTGATTACTTGTTTGTCTTGTGCAGGATGATGACACTTGAACTAAAGGCTGTGGAGGTTCCATGGAAACCTAAGATGTAATTGATGAAGATTGAAGATCAGTTCTTGAGTATCGTTTTAATTTCTCTTTAAAAAACAAATTATGAAATCCCCCCTCTATCCGCGCCTTCTTATGGTCCTCATGTTAGTGAGCGTTACGGGTTGTCATTTTTTCACTAAAGTGGATCGTGAGACAGAGGTCAAAGATTTTATAAACGACTTTGCCGCAAGCCTTAATGGTCCGGACTCTTTGATCCTTGATCATTTTAATGCTTCTCAGAATAAAGATGCCATCATGGCGGGAATAGCAGTTTTGCAGAATAAATATTCCCGTACGGCGTGGTGTGATGCGAGATTCAATGAAGCGGTCATCACATTGGATAATACGGCGGTAACAGTAAGTATCCCCATTTTTGCTTATCAGGATAGCACGATGCAAACCGGCGTAGAGCTAAGTAATCGCCTTATCCTTTGGCTGGAACGCACTGATAATAAATTCCTCATTACGAAATTTGATGGTCAGGAATTTTATACGGAATTCAGCAACTTCAGAAATTCTATTGAGGCAGAGGCGATGAATGATGAATTGATGGCGGATCGTGGAGCTTATTATGAAAAAGCAAAAGAGCTTCAGAAGAAGTATGATTCAATTATCTGGTACACAAACTATCAGGGTAAAGATTATTTCTATGCAGTGAATGGTGGAGGCTGGGTCAATTACTTCCTTGATAACGAAGCGAGCCGTTCAACCGGTTATAAGATGGGTCTTGTGGATGGCGATGGTGTTGAAGTTGTGCCTGTTTCATTTGATCTTGTTGGAACACCAGGAATGGCGATGAATGATGTGGTGGAGGTGAAAAAGGACGACAAGGTTGGGTATTATCAGCTCAGTGATGCCAAAATGATTGTTCCTGTGGAGTACGAGTGGATCATACCGGTTTCAGAAACATCAGATTTTGTTCTTGTAAAAAAGGACAGTTTAAATGGCTGGCTTGACAAAGAGTATCAGTTTCATGCGGGGTTCCCAAATGAAAAGTCGAGAGCCTACGTTTCAAATTTTGAATTTCTTCCCGATGATCTGACTATTGATGACACTCATCAAAGCATGTGTGAAATTCCATTGATAGATCATGCTTCAAAGGGAATTATTATTCCGCCAAGCTTCATGACTTCTTTTGGTGTTTGTAAAGAGATTCTTCATGGCTTCACCATTGGAGAATCCTACAGCGGTGGTTGGCTGGTATACATAAAATCCAAGAGTGAATTTCTGGAAAACGTATCAGGTAAGATCAGTACCCTCATCACCACTTTTACAGAGCGCTATCTTGACGGCAGAGAAGAATTTTATGTCAAGAAGCAGGTAGCATTTATGGATGAAAAGAGAGAAGTGTTGGGATCCGGAGATATTTATGGCTATGGTGAAGTAGTTGTCAATAGAATTGACAGCATGTTGCTGGAAGTAAAAGTTTCACCCTCCGGTGAGGAGGCTCAGGACTATATGAGTGATGACCCCGAGGAGGAATATAATTTTCCATCTTACCGCTACTTCGCCATTGATGTGGATAGGTCTGTGAATGCTGTCAAGTCGAATCGTAACTATATTTTTAGTGAACTGGTAAAAATGGATAGCAGCTATCTGAAGGGAGATTTTGTCCGGTATGACGAAGAGACTCAGGGAACCAAGCATTATGATTTTGCTTCAGATAAAACAATAAAGGAAATAAGGAATGAGATCCTGGCGATCTATGGATATACTTTCTCAGATCCTTCTCTTTCTGAAAGATTCGGGTACAACAAGTGGTATCAGCCTAAGTATAATTCGTATTCGGAAATAATGGAAAGGATGACGCCCATTGACAAACATAATCTGATCTTTCTTGAAAGGATTGTCGGAAGTCTTGATCCTTCCTATTCGGCTTCTCTTTAAAGAATGAGTGCGTTCGGTTTACGGTCGAGGAAAGTTGGCATTGCACTCCTTTTTTTTCTGGCCGTTGCTCTTTCGTTGAACGCGTTTACATACTTCAATTTTGACGGGAATTATGGTTTCCTTCGTTTAAAGCGAGAGGCCATTGCCACTGGATGGTATCTCCCGGCATTCTATTCTCATGTGCTGATAGCAGGGATGGTGCTGGTAATAGGATTTTTTCAATTCAGCACTTCTCTCCGGCATCGCTCTCCGGGACTTCACCGGACACTGGGGAAGATTTATGTATTCGGTATCTTGTTTTTTTCTGCTCCGGGAGGTTTTGTGATGAGTCTGTTCATCAACAGGGGAAGTCTTGTTCTCTTAAGTTTCTTTGTACAGTGCACGTTATGGTTCTGGTTTACCTATCTGGCATATCACAAGATTCGCAAGAGAGATATAACCAGTCATCGTGAATGGATGATCCGAAGTTTTGCATTGACATTGGCGGCAATAACGTTGCGCGTTTATGTTTTTGCTTCTTCATGGTCATTTGACCTTTCCCAACCTGCTGCATATGCAACCATTGCGTGGCTCAGCTGGCTTCCAAACCTTATTCTTGCTGAACTTTATATCCGTAAAGTCCGAGTTGAATAATTTTTTTTGCCTTTTTTTTCCTGGGTAGCTTTAAAAAAAACATACATTTCCCGGATTCGCACACCTGAGAACTTGTGGTGATATGACTGAGTGTTCTCAGGTTCATAACTATTTTACATACATTTACGTAATTAATACTTGGCTATGAAGGGAACAAACCTTGGTGAATTTGAAGAGCTGGTTTTATTAACCATTGCGGCACTGGTAAATGATGCTTACAGTGTTGCCATCAGTGATGAATTAGAACGACATACTGGAAGAGCGGCCAAGCTTGGAGTTGTTCACGCTGTATTGAATCGGTTGGAGGAGAAAGGATTTGTAAAGAGCAAGCTGGGAGAAGCAACCAACACACGAGGCGGAAAAAGGAAGCGCTATTACATTATTACTAATACAGGGAAGTCGGCGTTGATAAAATCGAAGGATCTTCGTGACCAACTATGGAGCATCATTCCATCCATGACGTTGAAAAGAATCTAATGGAAGATGAGAGAAAAATATCTCCACCGAAATGGGCAACGCGTTTGCTGTCATGGTATTGTCGTCCGGAATTGCTGGAGGATCTTGAAGGAGACCTCAATGAATATTTTGATCGCAATGTAAAATCAAAATCGATTCGTAAAGCAAAGCTGATTTATGTCATTGATGTATTTAAGTTCTTCAGATTCTATACCATACGTAAACCTGAAATTGTCAACCTTTTAATCAGCTGGATTATGCTTGGGAGCTATATCAAAACATCAGGCCGTAACATTGTTCGCAATAAGCTTTTCTCAGCCATTAATATTTTTGGATTATCTGTTAGTATGGCGGTTGGCTTACTTGTCATTTCGTTTGCATCCGACCTTCTTTCCTTTGATGATTTTTTTGAAAAGAAGGAGAGGATCTACCGCGTCAATTCGGTTTTTCAGGATCAGAATTATCCATCATTTGAACTTGCTTCAAATTCTGTAAAGGCTGGAAAGAAAATTCAGGAGACCATTTCCGGAGTTGAAGAGCTGACCATTTTAAGAAATGGGTTCGGTGGAGATGCTCACATTGGAGAGAATATCATTCCAATTGAAGGTCTGTATGCCGACAAGTCTTTCTTTAAAGTATTCAGCTTTTCAGTGATTCAGGGGAATTCTGCAACAGCTTTGAAAGAACCTCATTCAATTGTTGTAACTGAATCCTCAGCGAAAAAATTATTCGGAAAGACCGATGTATTGGGAAAGCCGGTAAGATTTGACAGTCTCGATTACATTGTCACTGCCGTAATAAAGGATGTTCCAAAGCTATGTCATTTAAGATTTGAGGTCCTGATCTCTTTTTCTACTGCTGAACTTGAAATGCCTTTGAAAGACAAAGGGTTTAATAACTGGGATAATGTATGGTCCAACTACGTTTATGTAGTCCTTCCAGAGAATGGTAGTGCTTCAGCCTTTCAGGCGAATCTCGATAAGTTGAGCAAAGAGGAGAACAAGGCTTTCCAACACAAGAAAATAGAACTACTTCTTCAGCCCCTGAAAGAAATTGCTTTGGGCAGGAGGATCAACAATAATATTGGAGCGAATATGATGCCTTTGGTAGTATGGATACTCGGAGGTCTCGCTTTTGTGGTGATTCTTTCGGCATGCTTTAACTATACCAACTTATCCATTGCCAGATCATTACGGCGCACCCGTGAGGTCGGGATCCGTAAAGTAATTGGGGCTTTGAAAAGTCATGTCCTTTCTCAATTCATGGCAGAAGCTATTATCATTTCATTGATTGCTTTGATCATCTCATTCCCGCTGTTCTTATTTCTGCGTGTTCAATTTTTGTCACTTGACAAGTTTATCAGTGATCTCGTTTCCCTTGATTTGTCTCCGGGACTGGTTCTATCCTTTATAGGATTAGCTCTATTGGTTGGTGTGTTGGCGGGTTTTCTCCCTGCTATTTTCTTTTCAAAGATCAACGCTATTCAGGTTTTGAAAAATGCTTCTTCGGTGAAAGTGTTTAAGCGTCTGAATATGCGTAAAGCATTGATTGTTGTTCAGTATACATTCTCGCTGATTTTTATTACTGGCACCGTCATAGGATACAATCAATACAAAGGCTTCCTCACATTCGATCTGGGATATAAGACAGAGAATATCCTCAACATAAAACTTCAGGGAAATAAAGGTGATCTGGTCGTTAAGGAACTTGAATCTATCCCGGCCGTGAATGAAATATCCCGCTCATTGATGATCACAAGCATTGGTAGTGTTCATGGCACTCACATGAAATATTCGGATCCGAAGGATTCTGTTCTGGTTTGGTTAAATCTTGTAGACGAACATTATCTGCCTATTCACGATCATCAGATCCTTGCGGGAGGCAATTTCCTGTTACGTCCGAAAAAAGGTGAGGAGAGTGAGGTAATTGTAAACGAACAGGTTCTGAAGCATTTCAATATTGCGAAAGGAGATCCTGCAAAAGCAATCGGAGAGGAAGTAGTTGTTGATCGGAAAAAGCTTTCCATTGTTGGGGTAATCAAAGACTTTCATTACGGGACATTGCAGAATAAGATTGATCCTGTCATTTTCAGATATTCAGCAGATGAGCCGTGGGGATATCTCAATCTGAAAGTTATTTCCAGCAATCTCCCTGAAACACTTACTGCCATTGACGCTGCATGGAAGAAAGTTGACAAGGTCCATCCTTTGAATGCCGTATTTTATGATGATCAGATTGAAAAGGCTTACAGTCAGTTTTCGGTAATGCTTAAAGTAATTGGCTTGCTTGCCTTCCTGGCGATCTGCATTGCGTCGATGGGTTTGTTTGGAATGGTGGTCTTTACTACAGAGACCCGCCTCAAAGAGATCAGCATCCGAAAAGTTTTAGGTGCAAGTGAAAGAAAGCTTGTCTATCTGCTCGGAAAGGGATTCTTATCACTACTGATTGCCTCGGCATTGGTTGCCATTCCGGTCACCTATTTATTTTTCGATAAGGTCGTTTTGGTTGAATTTCCATATCATCAACCGATCACGGTGATTGAATTATTGATTGGAGTTTTATCCGTGATGATTCTGGCATTTTTAATGATCGGCTCTCAAACGTTAAAGGCAGCAAGATCAAATCCTGCAGAGGTTTTAAAGAGTGAATAGTATGAAGCAACCTCAGAACATAATACCACCGAGATGGGCAACGCGTTTGCTCTCATGGTATTGTCGTCCGGAGTTGCTGGAAGATCTTGAAGGTGATTTGAATGAATATTTTAATAGAAATGTAAAAGAGAAATCATTGAGGAGAGCAAGACTTATCTACATCATTGATGTGTTTAAGTTCTTCAGATCCTATACTGTTCGTAAACCTGAATTTATAAATCTTTTAATCAACTGGATTATGCTGGGCAGCTACATTAAAACATCGGGACGCAATATTGTCCGGAATAAACTTTTCTCCACAATCAACATTGCAGGACTTGCGATCAGCATGTCAGTGGGATTACTTACTATCGGAGTTCTTACCGATTTGTTTTCTTATGACAAGTTCCATACAAATCACTCGCGCATCTATCGGGTCATCAGCAAGTATCAGTTTCTTGATAATCAGGATGATCATTTCATGGCCACAACATCAGTGAAAGCAGCTTTGGAAATCAATGAGAGCTTTAAAATGCCTGAAGCTGTTGCTTTTTTCAGGGCCGGTTTTCAGGGTGACATGAAAGCAAATGAGAAAACAATTCCGGTCAACGGTTATTGGGCCAATGAAAAATTGTTTAGCGTTTTCTCTTTTCAATTGCTGAGAGGAAACGCAGAAACAGCATTGAAGGAACCATTCTCCATGGTGCTGACAGAACAAACAGCGAGAAAATTCTTTGGTGATCAGGATGCGATGGGAAAAACAATAACGGACCAGGGAAGAGATTACACGGTTACGGGAATTATTAAGGACATCCCTACTTTTTCCAACATCAAATTTGATATGCTGGGATCTTTTAGCTCAAGGACTATTCTCACGGAAGAGGAAAAAAGAGAAATGGCATGGGATAATATCTGGGGAACATGGGTGTATCTGCTGCTTCCTGAGGATGCAAACCTTGAAACCTTACAGGCAAATCTTAATCAGCTGTCTGTAAAATTTGATCCAACGGTAAAAGACACTCATATCGAGCTTTCGATTCAGCCCTTTGACAGCATCATGATGACTGATAATCAAAGTAATGAAATCGGTCCGGTGATGGGAAGCAGTGCGATGTGGATTTTCGGAGGACTTTCATTTGTTGTTATTCTTTCAGCTTGCTTCAATTATGCGAATCTTTCTATAGCTAGATCTTTAAGAAGAAGCAGGGAAGTGGGTATCCGAAAAGTTGTTGGGGCATTGAAGAGTCAGGTATTAAGCCAGTTTGTAATAGAGGCTGTTCTTATTTCGCTGATAGGGCTTGTGTTTGCATTCGTAATCTTCCTTATCCTAAGAGGTTATTTTTTAGGGATCGATCCTGGGTTCAGTAGAATGCTGACGTTAAACTTATCATTGGAGATGGTGCTTTGGTTTATATTATTTGCGGTTCTTGTAGGAGTAGGAGCGGGATTTCTACCGGCCTTATTCTTTGCTAAAGTGAATGCGGCACAAGCCTTGAAGAATTTATCATCTGTTCTGAGCTTTAAGAAGCAAACTCTGAGGAGGGCATTAATTGTATTTCAATACACGATATCCATCATCTTTATCACTTGTACGATCGTCATATTCTCGCAATACAAGCATTTCATGGCGTTTGATCTTGGATTTAAAACAGAAAATATTTTTAACATTGAACTCAAAGGCAATAACGCGGAGCTACTGAAGAAGGACTTAAGTGAATTGCCTGAAGTAAAGGCGATATCCATATCAAGGATTATTCCAAGCGTAGGCAACTACTGGACAACACGTGTAAAGTACCATGCCAATCCAGATGATTCTGCATCAGTAAATTATAATGCCATTGATGAGAATTATCTTCCGCTTCATGAGCATAAACTTTTGGCAGGTAGAAACTTCACAACCAGAGGAGAGGACTTTATTGAAAGTGAAGTGATCGTGAATGAACAGCTTCTGAAGAGATTCAATATCGCTGAGCAGAATCCTGCCAATGCAATCGATGAGATCCTGCGCGTTGAAGGAAAGGATATGAAGATCATCGGGGTGATGAAAAACTTTCAGTATGGAAGGGCTAATGATAAAGCGGAGGCAAGGGAAGTGGTGATGCGATATTCCCACAAGAGAATGAACTGGATAAACCTTAAAATTGGATCAACGGATCTGATTGCCACTCATGATAAAATTGAAGCAATCTGGAAGAAGCATGATAATGTGCATCCTATGGAAGGGATGTTCTATGATGAACAACTTGAGGAAGCCTTTAGTGGATTGCAGGCCGCTGTGAAGATGGCAGGATTTCTTGCCATGTTGGCGGTTTGTATCGCCTCCATGGGATTACTTGGAATGGTAGTATTCACCACTGAAACACGTTTAAAAGAAATTAGTATTCGCAAAGTAATGGGGGCAAGTGAAATAGGTCTGTTATATCTTTTAGGAAAAGGATTTATCACGTTGCTTCTGATTGCTACTCTTATCGGATTGCCAGTCACTATCATATTCTTTGAACAATTATTGCTTCCTGAAATTGCTAATCATGCACCCCTTTCTCTTATTGAAATGTTTGCCGGGGTGTTAGGTATTCTCTTCATTGCTTTGCTTATGATAGGCTCCCAGACAATAAAAGTTACAAGAACCAATCCTGCAGACGTTCTCAAGCAAGAATAGATTCCGATTAATTTTTCTCATCTCCTGAATTTCCGGTGTTTTTACATCTGAGATTCGGGATTTTTGCTTTAGGATTTTCCGTACTTTCATTCCTAAACTGATAGCATGTATTACATTTTCTGCTTTTTGCCTTTTTTAATGATCTTCAACTGCTCTGATAAGAAAGAGCCAATACAAGTGAGTAAATTCCGATTGATTGGCGAACAGCAACTCGATGTAGCTACAACTTTCCAGGGTACACAGGTGGGAGGCATTTCAGGAATCGATATGAATCCCGATGGAACTTTTTATCTGCTTTCTGATGATGGAAGTGAAATTAATCCAGCTCGCTTTTATACAGCGGAACTGAATTATGATGCATCCATTTTCTCCTCTATTAATCTGAAAACAGTAGTGAGTTTAAAAACACCTGCTGGCAACAACTATCCTTCGTATAATGATTATTTCGGATCCTCGACGACCATTAACTATACAGATCCTGAATCTATCCGATATGATCCCTTCACGGGAACTTTGTTATATGCCAGTGAAGGATCTGACTTAAACATTAACATCGCGCCAGTTCAACCCTTCATTCATCAAATAGATCTTCAAGGGACATTTATAAAGGAAATTCCAACACCATCACAGTTCCGGTACGTACGGCCGCCCAATACTACAGGGCTCATCACCAATGCTACTTTTGAATCGATGTGTCTTATTCCGAATAGCGATGACCTCTGGGTTGCCATTGAGGCTCCACTTTTGCAGGACGGGCCTCGTGCTACCTTTTCACAAGGTGGATCGCCAATTCGTATAGCGCGTGTCAATTGGAAGACGAATACACAAGTTGCACAGTATGCTTATATCCCTGAAAAAAATCCAAAGAATCCGATTCCAGCTAATGGTTCCAGCAACAATGGAGTTTGTGAGGTTCTTTCCATAGATGAAAACAGATTGCTTGTTTTAGAAAGGGCCTTTTCAGCTGGCTATCCTACTGCTACGGGCAATACGATCAGGATTTATGAGGTTGACTTTAGTGGTGCGACGGATGTGTCAAATGTCACCTCACTTGTAAATGCTTCCTATAAACCATTAGTCAAAACGTTGGTTCTTGATTTCAGCAATATCGGTATAAGAGACACAGATAACATTGAGACTTTTGCCTGGGGAAAGACGCTGCCGAACGGAAACAGAACAATGGTTTTTGTTACGGATAATAATTTCAGTGCTACCCAGATTTTTAAATTCTATGTTTTTGAAATTACCAATCTTTAATTCATAACTGATTATGAGAGTTTTTTCCTGGACGATGATGATCATGTTTATTGTGGCAAGTTCTTTTACTTTCTTGCAAAAGAAGAGAGTTGTTTTCTTTGGTGATTCCATCACCCAGGCCGGAGCAAGTTCAGGAGGTTATATTCTTAAGATCGGAGATCTGGCTGTGGCTGATGGAAAGGCAAGTCAATTTGAATTTATGGGCGCCGGTATTGGGGGAAATAAAATATATGATCTGTTTCTTAGGATGGAGGATGATGTTCTGGTGAAAAATCCTGATGTAGTTGTCATCTACATTGGAGTGAATGACGTCTGGCACAAGCGATCCTTTGGTACGGGCACGGATCCTGATAAGTTTGAAAAATTCTACACAGCAATCATCAATAAATTAAAGGCAAAAAATATAGCGGTAATTCTTTGTACTCCAGGGGTGATTGGAGAGCGTACGGATTTCAGCAATGAATTGGACGGTGATCTTAATCGTTACAGCACGATCATCCGTTCTTTAGCAACAAAGAATGGCCTTCAGCTGATTGATTTGAGAAAGGCTTTTCTTGAGTATAATATAAAGTCGAACCCTGAAAATAAAGAGTCTGGAATTCTTACTACGGATCGTGTTCACCTGAATGAGAAAGGGAATCAACTGGTGGCAGAACAAATGTGGAAGGTGATCAAGTCGCTTTAGATCTTTGTTTATGACAGAAGAGATCCTCAGAACAGATTCCTCTCATCCGGATTTTATTTCATTGGTGGTTGAGCTTGATAAGGATCTTGCCGGTCGTTATGGCGACAGTCAGAAATTCTTCAACCAATTCAATAAGCTCGATAAGATCAGGCATGTTGTGATCGTCTACCGGGATGGCAGACCCGTTGGCTGCGGAGCCATGAAGAAATACGATGATACCACCATGGAGATTAAGAGAATGTTTGTTTCAGCAGAGCATCGTTCGCAAGGAATTGCCGGACGCATTATGGATGCTCTTGAGACCTGGGCAATGGAATTAAACCTTTTGTCATGCATTTTGGAAACTGCTAAGAAGCAGCCGGAAGCAATGCATCTCTATGAAAAATCCGGGTACTTTATCATTCCTAATTATGATCAATATATCGGGGTTGAGATCAGTGTTTGCATGCGTAAGAACTTACTTCAGGGATGTCCTAAAAATTAGATTATTGTTAAACAAACGCGGTTTTTCAAGATTTGCTAACATCCGTTAGCCGAGGTCTGAAATATCCATTAAATTGCCGCTCTAAAATTTATTCTGACATGGTAGAAACGTTGAAAATTGATGTTACGAAGACTGAGAAATCCCGTGTGAAAGAAGTTGACTTTAATGATCTTCCTTTCGGGAAAGTGTTTGCGGATCACATGTTCCTTGCTGATTTCCGTAAAGGTGATTGGGGCAATTTGCGCGTGGTACCTTATGGTCACATGCTGGTGAGTCCTGCAACCCCGGCGATTCATTATGGCCAGTCTATTTTCGAAGGATTGAAAGCATACAGAAACGATCAGGGTGAAGCTTTGATCTTCCGTCCGCTGGACAACTGGAAGCGTATGAATATTTCGGCTGATAGAATGTGTATGCCATATCTGCCAGAAGATATTTTTATGGAAGGAATTCATTCTTTAATGGAAATTGATCGTGAGTGGATTCCGAAAACTGAAGGCAGCTCATTTTATATCCGTCCCTTTATGTTCTCTGCGGATGAGTATATCGGTATCCGGCCTTCTCTCGACTTTACTTTCATGATTATCAATTCACCGGTTGGTCCTTACTATTCAACTCCTGTGAAGGTTAAGATTGAAACACATTATACAAGAGCTGTAGAAGGCGGAACTGGTTTTGCAAAAGCCGGAGGGAATTATGGAAGTTCATTGTATCCTGCCAAGCTTGCCCAGGATCAGGGTTATCACCAATTGATATGGACGGATGGAAGGGAGCACAAATACATTGAAGAGTCAGGAACAATGAATGTCATGTTTGTATTTGATGACACCATCGTAACTCCTGAGCTTGGAGATTCAATTTTGAAAGGTATTACGCGCGATAGTGTATTGGCATTGGCCAGGCACTGGGGGATGAAAGTGGAAGAAAGAAAGATTTCTGTTAAAGAGCTTGTCGACGGTCTTGAAAGCGGAAGAGTGAAAGAAGCTTTTGGTGCCGGTACTGCCGCTACCATCGCCCACATTGAATTGATCGGTTACGAGGGAAAGAATCATTATTTGCCTCCTGTTGAGACAAGGAAATTTTCAAATAAGGTTTTGGCTGAACTTGATGCCATCAAACGTGGACTGAAACCCGATCCATTTGGTTGGATGTACTCCTTCTGATTTCATTAAACCGCACATAGGCGCACAGATTCTGTATTTTTTTAAGAACTTAATATGAGTTCTGTGCGTCTATTCTTCTGTAGCTTTACAGGAACGCGGTTAAAGAATGATTAGAATCCTCCTGAGTCTTATTATCTTAACGATAGCACTGAATGGAACGGCTCAGCAAAAGGCGCTGGTGCTTATTAAAAAAAATTCAGTAATAGCACGTTTCACGGAGGGAGAAAAGATCAGATTTCAGTTCAAAGGGGATAAGGAATTTGCTTCTGCCACGATTACTGGAATCCACAAGGATTTTATTAAAGTCAACAATGAGGATACCATCTATGTATCCGAGATCGGTGTCATTGATATGCGACACCATTCCAACAACAGTTTTCATACAGCAAGCTCGGGAAGAAAATTGATTGCTGCGGGAGTCATTCTTTTGTTTACAGACATGCTTAATTCGTCTGATTCCAATACAATCAGCAGCGGCGTGTGGATCACCTCTGGTATCCTCGCAGGTGGTGGAACAGTGATGCAGTTTTTTAATAATAACTATTTTAAAGTAGGTAGGAAAAAGAAGGTAACAATTGGTAGTATTTGAGGTCGAGCTACTTTATTCTGACGGCCGCATCCCAACTTCTTAATTCTCCGATTCTTCTTATATCTTTGCTCCATGACATCAGAACAATTAAAAGATTTGAAGGCCCGAGTGGCTGCCTTGAGGAGGTATCTTTGACTACGATCGCAAGAGAGTAGAAATCGAAGACGAAGAACGTATTACACAGCAGGCCGAATTCTGGAATAACTCCAAGCAGGCCGAAGCAACCCTGAAAAATATCCGAGCTAAGAAAGTCTGGACGGATGCTTATGACGCTGTCAGCAAGCAACTTGACGACCTTGAAGTATTGGTGGAATTTCATCAGGCAGGAGATGTTTCCGAAGATGAGGTAAACGCGGAGTATAAAAATGCTGCGAGATCGATTGAGGAACTTGAATTCAAGAAGATGCTCAGCAAGGAAGAAGATCAGCTAAGTGCTATGATCGAAATCAATCCTGGAGCAGGTGGTACGGAAAGTCAGGACTGGGCGGATATGCTTCACCGCATGTATATCATGTGGGGAGAGAAAAACGGCTATACGGTTCGTGAAGTAGATTATCAGGCAGGGGATGTTGCGGGGATTAAATCCGCGACGATCGAAATAGAAGGACCTTTTGCTTTTGGAAAGCTGAAATCTGAATCAGGCGTTCATCGTTTGGTAAGAATTTCTCCCTTTGATTCAAATGCCCGTCGTCATACATCTTTTGCATCGGTGTTTGTCTATCCTGAAGTGGATGACACAATCAATATTGAGATCAATCCGGCTGACATTGAAATGCAGACTTCCAGATCAGGTGGTGCGGGTGGTCAGAACGTAAATAAAGTAGAAACAAAAGTTCAGCTCACACATAAGCCAACAGGAATTGTTATTGTTTGTCAGGTAGAGCGCTCTCAGCATGCGAATCGTGAGAAGGCCATGCAAATGCTGAAGTCCAGATTGTATCAACTTGAGATGGACAAGCGAAATGCTGCCCGTGATAAAGTGGAGGCTGGAAAAATGAAAATTGATTTCGGTTCTCAGATCAGAAACTATGTATTGCATCCCTATAAACTTGTGAAGGATGCGCGCACTGGTGTTGAGCGAACGGATGCGCAAAATGTTCTTGACGGTGATTTGGATGATTTCATCAAAGCATTTCTCCTGGGCGCTCAGGAAAACGCAGTGAAACAATAAGCAATTTCTTACTTCCTATATTCTCCCGTGCTCAAACCAGGATCCTCAAAAATTTACTCTACGCAGTTCTGGCTTCTCTGCACAAGCTCATTTCTTTTTTTTGCGAGCTTCAACATGCTGGTGCCGGGATTATTCATCTACCTGCCTTCCATTGGCGGGGCAGAATATATTGGACTGATCATCTCATTGTTTACTGTTACAGCCATGATCTCCCGTCCATTGAGCGGAAAGCTGGCAGACAGGATTGGAAGAAAGCCAGTGATAATGGCAGGAGCGCTGGTGTGCTTCATTTGCAGTTTACTTTATCCTGTCCTTACTACTGTATTTGGATTTTTGTTTCTGCGGTTGCTTCATGGATTCTCTACAGGGTTTACTCCAACAGGCGAGGCGGCTTATATTTCCGACATCATTCCACCTGACAGAAGGGGAGAAGCGATGGGCCTTATGGGAACTTCCAGTAGTCTGGGAATGGCCAGTGGATTGTCTTTCGGTGGATGGTTCATATCCACCTATTCAATGGAATCTCTCTTCTATTGTTCTTCTGCTTTTGCAATCCTCTCGGCTTTGATTGTCATTACAATTAAAGAAACAGTAAAAGAGAAGCATGCAATAACGTACAGACTTCTTTTGGTAAGTAAGGTTGATCTTTTTGAACCTCGGGTTATCATGCCATGTGTAGTAATGGGATTATGTGCTTATGCTTATGGAACATTATTCACGATTGCGACAGACTACAGCACTTTCTTTGCAATTGAAAACAAGGGACTTCTCTTCACTTATTTTACTATTGCGTCTCTTATGATTCGTCTTCTCGCGGGACGGGCGTCTGATACCTATGGTCGCGTTAGGGTATTAAAATTTTCTACGATGATTATGACCATTGCGATGGGGATTATAGCTTTTGCTTCCACCAAGATGATGTTGATCATTGGAGTATTTATGTATGGATTGGGACAAGGTGCTAATTCCCCGACATTACTGGCGTGGGCCGCAGACCTCAGTTTGCCAGAGCATCGAGGAAGAGGTCTGGCATCATTATACATTCTGATGGAATTCGGAATTGGTATTGGAGCCTTCTTTTCGGGATTGATTTATGTCAATAATCCATTACAATTTTATATTCCATTTGGTGTCGGTGGCATACTTAGTTTCATAGCTTTCTTATATTTATGGACACGGCCTTCACGAGTGTCGGCGTTCAAATGAAAAACAATTCAATTTTTCTCGTTGTCTTTCTGATTGCCAGTGCTATTCAATTGGTTGGTGCTGTAATTGAAATGCCTTTGATGCAGGATCTTTCAAAGCCAGTAATCATGATTTCACTGATGGGATACTATTGGATGGAGGCAGAAAAGCGTTCAGGAATTTTTATTCTGGCACTGCTCTTCTGTTGGGCAGGCGATGTGTTGCTGATCTTTCAACCTCAAGCCGAATGGTTCTTTATCTTCGGATTAGTGGCTTTTCTGGTAGGTCATCTTTTCTATATGATCTCTTACAGTAAATTCATGACAACGGATAAGACAAATGAATTGCTCTGGACTCAAAAAATCCGGTATTCATTGCCACTGATTCTCATCGGTACAGGATTAATCACCATTCTTTTCCCGAAGTTGGGCGCCTTAAAAATTCCGGTATTGATTTACTCTATGGTGCTTGTTGGTATGACCATGACGGCTTTATTCCGCTACGGCCGTACGACTTCCCAAAGCTTCTGGATGGTATTTCTGGGAGCTGTTCTTTTTATGGTCTCTGATTCATTGCTCGCTATCAATAAATTTTATTCACCTCTGCCGATGGCCGGATTTCTGATCATGTTTACCTATATCAGTGCTCAATACTTTATTGTAGCAGGTGTACTTAGACATAAATAAAAAAGACCTGCATCGCTGCAGATCTTTTTTTAATCTCTAATCTTTTGATCTTAATCTCATTACATTTTTCTCACTTTTCCACTTCCTGCAGAATGGCTATTTACGCGGGCTGGATTTCCCTTATATGTTACACTACCGCTGCCACTGATTACAGCATCAAGATCTGACTTCACGCTGATTTCCACATCGCCCGACCCGGATATCCGTACTTCACATTTGTCTGCTTCAAGATTTGATGCTAAAACTCTTCCTGAGCCGCTGATCTTTGCGGTTACTACCTTCGCAGTTCCATCTGCCTGAATTCTTCCGGAACCTGAGATACCAAAATCTGCCTGCTCACGAATGGTGATGGATAGAATAACTCTTCCACTTCCGCTTACATCACTGTCAAAATTGCCACAAGAACCTTTTAGATCAATATTGCCAGATCCCGAAACATCAGCTTCTATATTTCCATCAGCAGCAGCTTCCAATTTTAAAGAACCAGAGCCGCTTACTTTTAATTCAAGATTTTTTGTTGAGAATTTATCTTCAGCAATTACATCTCCGGATCCACTAACGCTTATTCCTTCAAGATCTTTTACAGTAACATATGCAGTGATTCTGTCACTATCTTTCCAGTTAAAGTCCATCCATTTTCCTTCCTTGCCAATAGAAAGTCTTCCGCCGTTTACTTCGGTTTCAATTTCTTTCAAAAGATTCGCAGGGCCTTCGAGTTCAACTTTTTGAACACTTCCCTGTTTCAGGTAAAGTTTGCCAGGAACGCGGAAGGAAAGTTTTGTAAAGTTCTCGACGTTTCTCACCTCACGCGTCTGCGCGAATGAAAGAACGCTGATGGCTAAAATGACTATTAACAGTGATAGTTTTTTCATGGGTATTTCTTTTAAACTAGTAATACAGACTGGTTGGCGTCAAAAAAGGTTGCACGGGCCTGTGTCTTATATTTGACGTAATCACCAATCTGGTGGTTACATATCCTTACCGGCAATATGCTTCACCTTAGAAATTTGTAAAGAAATGCCGTCAAATTCATCGCTTTCGGTCTTTTTGATCCTGAAAAAAATCTCTAGCGCTTGCGTCATCTCCCATTCGTATTATAGAAAGCTGAAAGAAGATATATCTCTGGATAGTAATCTTATCCTTCATTTAGAATGATATTAAAATAGAACTTTCCTGCAGTTAGATGCCTTTTTTCTGTATGCTGCATAGAGGAAATAAATTAATTTAGCCGCCTTATTAAAAACATCATGGCAAAGCCGAAAGCAGCTCTTGGATTTATTTTTGTTACACTTTTAATCGACGTAACAGGTTTTGGAATCATCATACCTGTTGTTCCCAGTTTGATTCAGGAGCTTCTAGGACCAGGATCATCCATAAGTCTTGCCGCAACGTATGGTGCATGGTTGATTGCTGCCTACGCTTTAACGCAATTTTTCTGCGCTCCCATCATGGGTGGACTTAGTGATCAATATGGCAGAAGGCCTGTCTTATTAGCCGCTTTATTTGGATTTGGCCTTGATTACCTGTTTGTTGTTTATGCTCCGAACATCGCATGGCTTTTTGTTGGTCGCATTATAGCGGGTGCGATGGGAGCAAGCTTCACAACAGCCGGTGCTTACATTGCAGACATCAGTACTAATGAAAATCGCGCACAGAATTTTGGGATCATTGGCGCTGCCTTCGGGTTGGGATTCATTATTGGTCCTGTGATTGGTGGATTGCTCGGCGATTTTGGTCCTCGTGTTCCCTTTATTGCTGCTGCGATACTGACATTATTAAACTGGCTGTACGGATATTTTATTCTTCCAGAATCGCTATCGAAAGAAAACAGAAGACCCTTTGAATGGAAAAGGGCAAATCCTTTCGGGACATTATTGAATCTCTGGAAATACCCGGTTATCTCGGGCTTATTGATTGCGATAACCTGTCTTTATCTTGCTGCACATGCTGTGCAAAGCAACTGGTCTTACTTTACGATTGAAAAGTTTAAATGGGAGCCGGGTCAAATCGGTATTTCTCTTGCGGTTGTGGGTTTTATGTTTGCCATTGTTCAGGGACTTCTTATCAGGAAAATTATTCCGGCTCTGGGTCAGCAAAAGAGCGTGTTCGTTGGCCTTGCATTATACTCACTTGGATTTTTATGTTATGCTTTCGCAACACACGGTTGGATGATGTACGCCTTTACAGTCATCTATTGTCTTGGAGGAATTGCCGGGCCTGCATTACAGGGAATCATGTCAGGGGTTGTTCCTGCTAACGCACAGGGAGAATTGCAAGGAGGATTCACGAGTCTCATGAGTGTGAGTTCTATTCTTGGCCCTTTGATGATGAATGGACTTTTTGCTTACTATACTTCTGTGGAGGCCCCTATTTATTTTCCTGGTGCAGCGATGTTGCTGGGAGCGGTGCTTACATTAATAAGCGCTGTGTTGGCGAGAAGAACTTTCAAAAAGACTAACCTTCTGAATTCTGTTCCTCCTCCGGTAGCGAAGGCTTAGGTTTTGGAACCGCTGGCATTTTCTTAAGAGTCTCATAGATATTTAAGCAAACCCATGCGTCGGTAGCAGCGTAGCTTACCTGCTTTTCATTAAGCTGAGGAGCTTCCCAGTTGCTGGTTTGCGCACTTTTTGAAATGCGAAAGCCTAACAAAAGGGCGGTCAGTTTTTTTACGCTTTCAACTTCAAGCCCTTTATCTTTTGAAAGTAGCGCTAGCTCAACAAAACCAGCCGGCTTAAATTTTTTCAAATGTTGGAGTGCTTTCAGATCATCACGAATTGCAACGCCTGCTTTTTCTATCGATTCATTTTGCAAGAACTGAATAATCTCAGGAGTCAACCCGGTAGCCATTAATCGAATGATATAAACAGTTTCGGGAAGTGCAATCTGAAGGATCGCTACTTTATTATACTGACCTCTTACGAAAACGGGTTTTGTTTCGGTATCAAATCCTATCGTAGAGTGGCGATTTATTTCGCGAAAAGCGTTTGCAAGTTCTTCAGGGTCAGAAATGACCACTACTTTTCCATCAAAAGCTCCTAACGGAAGTAGATTGATCTCCTCGTTAGTAATGGTCGTATTTCCGTTATGCGGGTTTGGCATCACTAAACCTTCGTATCTTAAAATTCAAGTAAGCCTGCAGGACTGTCATCAGTGGACTAATAATGCAAAAGAAACAGTATGGTGCATACACCATCGTTGCAACACCGAGAACATTTGCCTGAGTAGCGCCACACGTGTTCCATGGAATTAAAACAGAAGTTACGGTGCCTGCATCTTCCAGCGTGCGACTCAGTAATTCAGGTTTATATCCTCTCTCACGGTAAGTGCTTGAGTACATCCTTCCAGGTATTGCGATTGCCATGTATTGATCGGATGCAGTAAAGTTAAAAAACACACACGTGGCAGCAGTGCTCGCTACCAAAGATCCTGTGCTATGTGCAAACCGGATGATTTCTTCTGCAATGCGGTTTAATAAACCGGATGATTCCATTACTCCACCAAAGATCATAGCGCAGAGGATAAGCCAGATGGTGTTCAGCATTCCACTCATTCCCCGTGCTGTCAACAGATCGGAGATCATTTTGTTGTCCGTTTGAATATTGATGGTCGTGGTCAATGCTTTCATGACAGCGACAAAGGAACTCTTTACAGAATTTCCACTAATCGCAGAGATCTGGTCAATGATCTGTGGTTGAAAGATGATGGCAAAAATTCCACCAAGCAAAGCTCCAATCATCAAAGCTGGCAGGGCAGGTACTTTTTTTACAATCATGAAAATTACCAACGCAGGAACTACAAAGAGGAGCGGGTTGAGATTGAATTTACTTTCGATGGCAGATAATACAGCAGTAGTATCCGTTGCTGTTACGTGCGTGTCAAGAGTAAATCCCCAGACGAAAAAGATCAGTAAGGTGATCGCCAGAGTCGGCACCGTTGTATAGATCATGTATTTCACGTGAGTGAAAAGATCAGTACCTGCCATCGCTGGAGCGAGATTAGTGGTGTCGCTCAGGGGCGACATCTTATCTCCGAAGTAGGCACCGGATATGATGGCACCTGCAATAACACCTTCCGATATGTCCATTGCTTTTCCAATTCCCAATAAGGCTATTCCTACTGTGGCTACCGTGGACCAGCTGGATCCTGTGGCAAGAGAGACGACGCAACAGACAATGCATGCAGCAAAAAGGAAAATAGTAGGATTTAAGATCTTCAATCCATAATAGATCATTGCAGGAACAATTCCACTGAGAAGCCATGTGCCTGAAAGAGAGCCGATCACAAGAAGGATCAGCATAGCGCCCATTGCTGAGCTGATGCTTTTAACAATACTGGATTCAATTTCTTCCCAGGTGTATCCGAGTTTGTAGGAAATGATACCCGCGATTCCGGCGGCAAGTAAGAGTGCAATCTGGTTGGCACCTGAGATCGCATCGTTACCCAATACAATCACGTTGATAGTAAGGAGAGAAATTAGTATTACGATGGGAATGAAAGCATGAACTAAATTCGGCCGCCTCTTATCTTGAGTCATTCAATGTAAATTTGATTGAACAATATAGCCTATTTAACAATTAGTCCAATCAGGCACTTAAATCATTGATGAATCTCACCCAAATTTGCCCTTTAAATTACTTAACTTAGGATTTCAACGTCCAACACTTTATGAATTCTGCAGCAGTCATCGAAAAAGCCAAACATTCGTCTTTTTGGAGGTGGATTTTGAATCAATCACTCTACCGGATGGTTCCTTTCAATGCTCCTCACAAATTTCAGGTTGTTGAGATCGGTGATCATTTTCTCAAAGCCCTTATTCCTTACCGTCGCAGTAACTTCAATCATATAAAAGGTCTTCATGCATGCGGACTTGCAACCATTTCGGAATTTGCGACAGGGTTCTTATTGCTTTCACGTCTCGACATAAAGAAATACAGATTGATCATGCGCCGTATTGAAATGGAGTATCATTATCAAGGTAAGATGGATGCATATGCTGAGTTCAGCACTTCCGATGAATGGTTTCAGAAAGAAATTATAGTTCCACTGCAAACGCAGGAGTCTGTTGAGGTTCCGTGCATTATTAAAATTCATGATGTTAAGGGAAATCACCTCACAACAGGAAAAGTTTTCTGGCAGGTCAAAGACTGGACAAAGGTGAAAACAAAACTGACTTAGTTTCTTTTTGGATCACTTTGACCTTTTTTCGCTTCCGGTTAGTCTTTATAGTTTGATCTTTCATCTTTATATTTATAAGTGTTTCTAAACCTCTGCTTATGCGAAAAATAGATCTTCTGCTTTCGGAATACGGTGAGAGCCACCAGAATGCAACCAACAAGGCAATTCACTGGATTTGTGTTCCTCTGATTTTTTTTAGTGTAATAGGATTGATTGCTTCTATTCCGCCGGGACCAGTTCAATCTTTTCTGGGAGAGGGAAATCCATATGCCAACTGGGCTACCATCGTTCTGATCTTTGCAATTGCTTATTACTTTACTTTATCGATCACGTTGACGATCGGAATGGTCTTGTTTGCGTTACTCTGTCTTTTTTTAGCGAATGCTATCTCCGCAGCCGGCATTCCGTTGTGGGCTGCAAGCCTTGGTATTTTTGTTGTGGCGTGGATCGGTCAGTTCTATGGACATAAAGTGGAAGGTAAGAAACCTTCTTTCTTAAAAGATCTGCAGTTTCTTATGATCGGACCTGCCTGGCTCATGCATTTCATTTATAAAAAAATCGGAATTCCTTACTAATTGGAGAAGGGATATAGTGTTGTAACAGAAATTTCTTCGGCATCTACTCCCGATTATAATTCCTTTTTGTTTGATGATCCGCAGCATCATTTACTTCAGGCAGATGATTGGCTGAATTTCTATTTGCTGAGAAAAGCAAATCAAAAGATCATGGCGCGTGTTTCTTTTCATGTAAAGGACCACAAGGCTTACTCCCCCATGCGGGCTTCTTTTGGTTCTTTTAACTTTTCACGCGATCTCTCTCCGCTGGTTCTCTATCAATTTATTCAAGAGTGTGAAAGACATCTGGTAAAAAAGAAAATCAGGTCTGTAAGGATCATTGAGCCACCATTATTTTACAACTCTTCCGGGGAGCTTTTGCAAACTATTTTATTCAACCTTGGATATCATGTTACTGATGCGCAAATAAGTTCGGGAATCAGAATTGACAATACTGCTTTCGATGATAAGATTGAAAGCTGGGAAAAGAGAAAGCTCAAGCAGGCAAAAGTGAAGGGCCTTACTTTTAAAAAATTACCCATCAGTGAATTGGAAACTGTTTATAAGTTTATTTTAAAATGCCGTGATCAACGGGGCCATTCTCTCAGTATGACACTTTCTGAGTTGACGGAGACTGTGAATGTATTTAAGTCATCTTTTTTTCTTTTTGGAGCCTATCACAAGAATGAACTTGCTGCGGCCTCTATTTCTATTCGCGTTCATCAGGATATACTGTATAATTTTTATTCCGGTCATTTAAAGAAGTTTGATGCCATCAGTCCTGTAGTTTTATTGATTAGTGGCATTTATAAATTCTGTGGGTCCAATAAAATCCATTTACTGGATCTCGGCACCTCCGCTGTTGAGGGTCAACCAAATTTCAGTTTGCTGGATTTCAAGTTAAGACTTGGAGCTATTCCATCTATGAAGCTTACCTTTGAAAAAGATCTGGTGTGAACAAGCCATTGGTTTCGGTTATATGTCTTTGCTTCAATCATTCGAAATTTGTTGAAGAAGCAATTCGTTCTGTACAAGACCAAACCTATCCCAATGTTGAGCTGATCATTTTGGATGATCATAGTGAAGATCAAAGTGTGGAAGTAATTCAGAGAATCCTTCCACGTCTTACGAATGCAAAATTTATCCCCATACAAAATAATCTGGGCAATTGTCGGGCTTTCAACAAAGGTCTTGAAGTTGCCAGTGGAGAATTTATCATTGACCTTTCAGCCGATGATGTACTACTTCCGGAACGAATTGAGGAAGGTGTGACCGCTTTTCAAAACGCTTCAGTTGATGCTGGTGTTAATTTTTGCGACGCCGAGCTGATAAATGCTGAGGGTAAAAGTCTGGGTCGTCATTCAGATCGCTTTCCTCACAACTCAATTCCTCAAGGTGATATCTATGCTGCAATTCTGAGAAAGTACTTTATCAATAGTCCCACTATGATGATGAAGCGTATGGTGTTTGATAGGCTGGGAGGGTATGATGAATCACTCGCTTATGAAGACTTTGATTTCCTGGTGCGTTCCTCACGTCAGTTTAAATTTATCTATACCCCGGAGGTACTTTTAAAAAGGAGAATACTATCCACATCATTGGGAAGTCATCAATATAAGCGCGGGAGTCGTCAGCTGGAATCAACTTTCAAAATCTGCGAAAAAGCTTTCCTCTTGAATAGAACTGATGAGGAATATTCTGCATTAAAAATGAGAATTCGTTACGAGTTGCGCCAGGCTCTTCTGTTGGGTGATATAAAACTTGCCTTGAATTACTTCAGACTTCTTTTGCGGTGATAACTGGTTGTCTATTTTTTAGCTTTTGATCATTTCCTGTTGTCGTAGCCCATCACCATGCTCACATAATTATTGTAGCGGTTCAAAGCAATCGTCCCTTCTTCTACCGCCAGTCGAATAGCACATTTAGGTTCCGTGAGGTGTAAACATCTTGATTCGAATTTGCATTCCGAACGTAGCTCCCGCATTTCAGGAAAGTAGTCTGAGATTTCCTGTTGTGTCATATCAACCAATCCCCATTCCTTGACACCGGGTGTATCTATAACAAATGTATTTTCGCTTATCAGAAACATTTCCGCAAAGGTGGTAGTATGGGTGCCTTTGCTTGTAAAATCTGAGACCTCGCCGGTTGTCTGCCCAAGTCCGGGTGAAAGTTTGTTGAGGAGTGTTGATTTACCCACCCCTGAATGACCAGCAATCAATGTTGTTTTATTGTTTAACAGATTATATAACTGTTTCACATCTTCATCATCCAGAGATGAAATGATGAGTGTGGTGACATTTAAAGATTCGTAAAGAGCTTTAGCCTGATCAATTTGAACCATTTCTTTTTCAGTGAGCAGGTCTTTTTTATTGAAGATCAGAATTTGCGGTATTCGGAATGATTCGGCGCTTACCAAAAACCGATCGATAAATCCAAGTGAAGTTCTTGGATGACTTACTGTTGCAATCAACAATACCTGGTCTACGTTTGCTGCAAGCACCTGACGATGACCAGTTTTCTTAACTGATTGACGAAGGATGTGATTGTCACGTTGCTTGACTTCCGAAATGGAAGCATCATTTTGGTCGAGTAGTAATTCAACCCGATCTCCAACGGCGACAGGATTAGTTTCTTTTCCTTCATCAAGACGCAGCTTGCCCTGAAGCCTGCAATTATATTTCTTTTTATCAGTGCCGATAACTTCATACCACGATCCTGTCGATTTCATTACGCGGCCTTCCATTATGAAAGATATTTTTTGCTGTAATTCACAATCCTGGAAGTTGCCCCCAGATTTTCCAAAACATATTGACGAGTCACTTCACACGCCAGCAAGAAAGTCTCTGGATGACTGATCATCATTTCATATTTTGATTTTAGTTGAGTAAAGTCACCGACTTCAAAAGCACCACCCCTGAATACAAGATCCACCGCTTCCTGATATTTCTGGTATTTTTTATTGCCGAAGAACACTGGGATTCCATAGCAAGCAGCCTCCAGTATGTTATGAAGACCTTCACCAAATGCCCCACCAACATATGCAAACTCTCCGTAATTGTATAATCGTGACAGCATTCCGATGTTGTCAATAATCAATACAGATACTTCCGGTAACGAAGCATTTCCTGCCTTCGAAAAACGGACTGTTTTCCCATCAATCGATTTTTCTATGGTGCTTAGAAACTCTTCAGAGATCTCATGAGGAGCAATGATAAATTTTAGTCTGTCTTTGTTTTCATTAATGAAAGGATAGAGGACATCCATGTCATCAGGCCAGGCGCTTCCAATGACCATTAGTTTTTGTCCATCCTTAAATTGTTTTGCTATTGCAATTTCTTCCGATTGCTGAATGATCTGATGGACGCGATCAAATCGTGTATCTCCACCCAATGTAACAGATTGTATTCCAATAGACTTTAGCAACGTGACTGACTCTTCATTTTGAACAAAAAAATGATTGAAATAACCCAACATCTTCCGAAAGAAAGATCCATATGATTGAAAAAAACTCTGGTCTTGACGAAAAATCGAGGCGATCGAGATGAGTGGAATATTCTTTTTGTTTAACTGTTCAGAATAATGGTACCAGAATTCATACTTCACAAATACAACAAGGGAAGGTTTTACATTTTCAGCAAACCATCGTGCATTCTTTTTGGTATCCCAGGGAAGATAAAATACAGCATCAGCCGTTGCATAGTTTTTCCTTACCTCATAGCCAGAAGGAGAGAAGAAAGTAAGCAGAATCTTCAGGGAAGGATTCCATACTTTCAATGCCTCCATAACGGGACGACCCTGTTCAAACTCACCTAAGGATGCGCAATGAAACCAAACCCACTTATCCTGGCTGTTGGAAGGGAAAGTTTGTTTCAATTTATCCGATTGCCGGATGCGCCCCTCGCGAAAGGCTTTTGCTTTTGGATTGAACCATGAGGCCAGCCAGTACGCACTGCTCAGAAATCGGATACCAAAGTTATAGAGTAAGACCATTCTTATTATCAGAAGTCAAAGATAGGAGATATACTCTTGCATCATCAGTGGTCAGGCGCACTTCATGCATTTTTGACTTTGTTTTGGGTTTCGTATCTTTCAATTATAAATAATCCCCTTATGACAAAAAAAATCATTTTTCTGATGCTTCTGGCAAGTCAAGCGGCGTTTGCCCAGACCAATCAGATAGCGAAATTTTTTCCGGCAGCAGCGATCGGTAATAGTACTACGCCAACGGCGACGGGATCAGCAAACGTGCAAGGATTGGTTTCTGGTTACATTAAACCGGTTGCTGAAGATTTCGGTTCTTTAATGAATAATGGATGGTATTCCACTGCAGAAAACCATAAGAAATTTGGATTCGATTTGCAGGTGACCATGAATACCATTTTTGCAAAAAGTGAGCAAAAGACTTTCCTCCCAAGCGGACTTACAGGAGTTTCCTATAATGGTTCTGGAACCAGTGATCCTGCTCCAACAGCCTACGGTGAAGAAACATCTATCCCAAGATTTGTTTTCAACAGCGGCCCTAATACACTTATTCCTTTTCTGGGACCTGGTGGTGGAAACATCAGCAAGGATGTTCCCATCGGATCATTGGTTGTTCCTACAATCACAGGTGGTATTGGATTATTTGCAAATACAGATCTGAGATTCCGTTATACTCCAGCAGTTACATTGAGCGGAACAGAATTGAAGAATTGGGGAGTTGGTATCCAACATGATATCAAGCAGCATATTCCGGGTATTAAAATGGCACCTTTCCACCTTTCATTATTATTGGCTTACTCACAGTTGACAGCCACTACTGATCTGAAAGGATACTATTTTGATGGAGCAACTTCAAATACCTATAATAATCAAAATGGAATCGGTGAAACAAAAGGATACACTGCACAGATTCTTGTAAGCAAAACATTTGCTGTTATAACATTTTATGGTGCTATTGGATACAACAGCTCTAAGACTACTTATGATATCACAGGAAGCTATTATGTGAATCAAACTGAAAGTGGAATTCCATTGGCTCAGCCGGTTCTTTTGACGAATCCATTTCATGAAGAATATTCAGTTAGTGGCGTAAGGGCAACAGGTGGTATTCGTTTGAAATTCGGACCGATTGCATTGAACAGTGATTACTCATATGTGAATTCCAACGGCATGCTTACTGCAGGTTTCGGATTCTCCGTCAGATAATCATAAATTCTAAAGAAATAAAAGCCTTCGTTACATTGTAGCGAAGGCTTTTATTTTGAATATCAAATTACTGAATGATTATTTTCCAGTGAACGTGGGTTTTCTTTTCTCTATAAATGCTTTCATTCCTTCTTTCTGATCTTCGCTCGCAAATGTGAGATAGAAGTTCTTTCGTTCAAACATTAGTCCTTCATCCAATAAAGTTTCGAAGGAACGGTTGATTGATTCTTTTGCGAGCTGTACCGCAACCGGCGACATTGCTGCAATTTCTTTGGCAAGATTGACAGCTTCCAGTAAGTAAAATTCTACAGGCACCACTTTTATAACCAGTCCGTAAAAGAGTGCATCTTCTGCTGATAGGAATCTTCCGGTAAGAATAAGTTCCATTGCTTTTGCTTTTCCCACCGCTTTGGTAAGTCGTTGAGTGCCACCCGCACCTGGTATGGTTCCAAGTTTTATTTCCGGTTGACCGAATTTTGCAGTCTCCGATGCAATGATCATATCGCAGGTCATTGCAAATTCACATCCACCGCCCAAGGCAAATCCCGAAACTGCTGCAATGATTGGTTTTTTTGTTTTGCGGATCTGGTCCCAGGTGCTGAACTGATCCAGCATAAGCATATCCATCGCGGTCTTGTCAGCCATCTGCTTGATGTCTGCACCGGCAGCGAACGCTTGTTCATTGCCCGTGATGATAATAACCCTTACTGAGTCATCTTTGTCAAGAACCTGAAGTGCGTCGCGAACCTCACCCATCAACTGGGGATTTAGTGCGTTGAGTTCTTTAGGACGATACAATTCTATTAATGCTACGAAGGGAGCATATTGATTGTTGACTTTAATTAATTCCATGAAAATAGATTTGAGTGCAATTTAATGATCAGAGGATCAAAAATCCCATAAAAAAAGGAAACACCCCAACCCGAGGTGTTTCCAAACCAAAAACCGATAAAATGTGCTATACCTGATTAATTCTTTTCAAACTTACGTTGTAACCCTACTCTTCCTATTTTTATTAAATTTTTACTTCTAATGACACGAATTCTTTTTGTTTGCCTTGGCAATATCTGCCGCTCACCGCTTGCAGAAGCAATTTTTATTCATCAGATCACCGAAAAAAACCTTCAGAATCATTTTAAGATTGCTTCTTGTGGAACCGCGAATTATCATGTTGGTGATCAGCCTGATTCCCGTACAATCAGGAATGCATTAAAGAATGGAATAAAGATAGACCACATTGGCAGGCAATTCTCTGTAAAAGATTTTGAAGATTATGACTTGATCATTCCTATGGATCAAAGTAATCTCAATAACATCATGCGGCTTCCCGGTGCCGAAAAATATGGCGATAAGATCAAACTTATGCGCACGTTTGACTCTGAAGATATTGGATCTGACGTTCCTGATCCGTGGTCGGGAGGAGAGAGTGATTTTCAGAACGTTTTTGAAATACTGACGAGATCAATGAAGGGTTTTATTAGTACATTAAAATAATTTAATGCTTCAGTTTTTTACCAATACCTGAAGCGTACTCCTTGACAATTGCTCTAATAGAACGCCTTTCATATTCCTGTACTTGTCTGAACTGATCATATCGTAATTTTTCACAGTGATCAATGTAAGTCCGGTATTGTAGTAAACTTCAAAGTGACTGGAAAGTCGCTCAGTGAGCTGCAATACTTTGTCCTCACGAAAATCAATACAAAAGGAGAATGAGATTGCTGAATTCTGCATTACATTGATCTTAATGTTTAGTTCAGATAATGCCTTAAAAATAGAACTGAGTTGCTCTTCATTGATAAAGGTGTAATCCGTTACCCTGCAGGAGACCAGGCATTGGTTGTCTTTAAACACAATCAAGGGAGGAAGTGCGCTGATCTTCGTTTCGTGGATGATGGTTCCTGGCAAGGAGGGATCATCAAAGTTCTTTACATACAATGGAATATTATTGTTTGCTAGCGGTTTGATGGTTTTTGGATGAATAACCGATGCGCCATAGTATGTCATTTCCGCTGCTTCCCGGAAGGGGAGTTCTTCAAAGACTACAGCTTCCGGCAAACGACGAGGATCAGCATTCATAACGCCAGGAACATCTTTCCAGATTGTCACTGAGTCTGCGTGAAGGCATGAAGCGAAGATTGCAGCTGTATAATCAGAACCATCCCGACCCAGAGTGATCGTGTATTTTCCATGACCTCCTATAAATCCTTGCGTGAGAATTATTTTTTCATCGATGAGGGATCGTAAGGTGTTAATGCGTTGATCTGTTTCGGTCCAGTCTACTTTTCCTTCACGGAAAGTTTCATCAGTGATAATGTACTTACGGGCATCGAGCCATTGCATGCTTAATCCCTGTTCAGCGATAAAATCACAAACGATTAATGTGGATACAATTTCTCCAATAGATACCACCTGATCATATAACTGATCATGAGGCATTTTTGCTTTCAATAAATCAGGGATACTGTCGAACTCATGGGCCACCTTTTGCCAGATAGGACTCTCAGTTTTGAAGAGTTCACGCATGATATTCTCATGGTATATGCGACTGGACTCTATCTCTTCCTGAAAATTTTTTCCTTTCTGATATTGATCAATTACCCGCTCGAGGGCATTGGTAGTCTTTCCCATGGCAGATACCACTACAAGGATTTTTTCTTTTGAATATCTCTTAACGATACTTGCTACCTGACGGATGCCTTTTGCACTGTTAACCGACGCTCCACCGAATTTGAATATCTGCATGAATTAAATTTAGAACGAAAGATAAAAGATAAAACACCTTTTGACATTGTTGAACCTGTTTTCATAGTTACTTTTCAAATGTAGGATGTCTTTCATCTTTCTTTATTGATTACTCTGTTTGTGGTCCTTTTTTTCTGTCTTTTTAGTCCATTTCAATCGATTGCATTAACTTTACCTCCCAAAGAATAACAAGTATGGAACAGTCCCGCATTGCTCACTCTATCGGAATCGCCCTTGACCGGTTTATAAAGAATAACCAGGAGCAGTTTCAATACGCCAGCGGCGAACTTTCGCAATTACTGAGAGACATAGCCTTGGCATCAAAGGTGGTAAACCGGGAAGTAAACAAAGCCGGACTTATTGACATCATGGGTGCTTTGGGTTCTCAAAACTCGGCAGGAGATGAGCAACAAAAGCTTGACGTGCTGGCCAACATCCGCTTTACTAGGGCGCTTTCGAAAGGCGGAGAAGTATGTGCCTTGATCTCTGAAGAGACAGAATCATTTGTCGACCTCAACAACGAAGGAAAGTATGTAATTGCGATTGATCCACTCGATGGATCCTCCAATATTGATGTTAACGTTTCTATCGGGACAATCTTCTCAGTGTATAGAAGAAAAAGTCCTGAGGGTACACCCATACAGAACATTGATATTCTGCAGAAGGGAAGTGAGCAGGTAGCGGCCGGTTATATATTGTATGGATCAAGCACGATGCTCGTGTACACCACGGGCCATGGTGTCAACGGATTTACGTACGAACCAACACTGGGAGAGTATTTTCTTTCTCATCCTGATCTTAAAATGCCTGAAGACGGAAGGATTTTTTCGGTAAATGAAGGTTCATTCAACTCGTTTTCAGAAGGTGTGAAGGGTTATTTAAATTATTGCAAAGGTCAAAATTTCATGGCACGCTACATAGGTTCGCTGGTAGCCGACTTCCACCGCAATATGCTGAAGGGAGGAATTTATATTTATCCTGCAAATGCCAAAGACAAAGGAGGAAAACTCCGATTGATGTATGAGTGTAATGCCTTGGCATACCTTGCAGAACAGGCTGGGGGACTTGCTACTGATGGTAAGAAAAGGATATTGGACATTCAGCCTTTAACACTCCATCAACGTACACCTTTTTATGTGGGTTCAAAGAAAATGGTTGAGAAGGCGGAAAGCTTTGGGTGAAAATATGAAGCATATTTTTTCACTATCCATTCCAACCTATTTCCATGTTGAGTGGTCTAATGAGAAATAGCAGAATTATGAAGAACATTCCATTGCTCCTGCTTGCAGTAACGTTTTTGATGACCTCTTGTAAGAAAGATGAGGTCAAAAAGAAGGAAGGAGTCGATCCCCTTGCGTCGGGCGTTTACAAAGGTGAATTTTACAGAGGAGGTCCACTGATTGATGCAATTTCTTCACATGTGACAATTGTGGTCACTGATAATAAATTTGAAGGATCCAGTGATGTTTCAAATTATCCATCCATTTGTTCCGGCACTTTCTCAGTAAGCGGAAGTAAAATCAATTTTTCGAACGCTTGTGCTTTCACTGCTAATTTTGATTGGACGTTGATTTTAGGCGGAGAATATGACCTGGAGGTAAACGGAAACGAAGTTATCATGATTCATCGATATGATGATGGCAACTTTGATCGTTATAGATTGTCGAAGCAATAAAATAAGTCACTTCTTTTTTCTCCTGTTTTAGCATTTCGTCGGAATCGCCCCTCACGATTGTCGTTTTTAAGCCTTTCTATGTTTAGGGGGTTGAGTAATTTCGTTACGTCAACACAAAAAAACATAAAGACTTAAATTCAAAAACATGGATCATTCAATTGTTTCTTGCCTCTGGTGTGATGGTAATGCCAGGGAAGCAGCGGATTATTATTGTTCAATCTTTAAAAATTCAAAGATCACTGATGCTAATCCGATGGTCGTGGCCTTTGAATTGAATGGATCAAAATTCATTGGATTGAATGGCGGACCGAACTTCAAATTTAACGAAGCAGTTTCTTTTGTTGTAAACTGTGATACCCAGGAAGAGATTGACCATTACTGGAACAGTCTGATTGCAAATGGTGGCAATGAAAGCATGTGCGGTTGGTTAAAGGATAAGTTTGGTGTCTCCTGGCAGATCGTTCCATCCATGCTCGGCAAGTTGATGTCGGATCCTGAAAAAGGAAATCGAGCGATGCAGGCACTTTTAAAAATGAAGAAACTTGATATTGCAAAGCTTAAAGCAGCATAGAAATAAATAGTAATTTTAGATTCCAACCTGAACGTCGGAACATGTGTCTAAGAGTTATTAATACTGAAAAATCTTAGCTATGAAAAAACTGATCCTTCCGATATTCCTGATTTTGATCTTAATCTCTTGTGAAAAAGAGAAGATTGCACCAATTCCAGCAAATTGTACAGAGAAATGGATTCTTGTGCGGATGACTGGAAACTTTGCAAATCAGCCACCACTTGTAGGTGCAGATATGGACTGGCAGGAGTCACTTTACTTTTATCCTAATGGAAAGTTTCTTAAATCAAGAGAGCGAAATGGTGCTATTGTAGAGGCGGGTGGTACTTTTCAAATAACAACGATAAGCTATCAAAAGTACGTTGAGTTAGTCTATGATTCCGAAAATGAATTGATTGCAACCTGTGAGGCAGGATTGAAAGAATATCTGATGGTAAATTCTGATTCTGAATTATCAGGAACCTGGATGGCTTGTGATGGCCCGGGTTTGTATTATGAAAAACTTGGATTCATTTGTGCCTTCAATGGAGATCAATAATCTTGAAAGCAGTTGGTGAAGCTGCCAACTGCTTTTTATAATTACTTACTTTCTTCCTTTTTACTTTCTTCAAGTATCTCCGGTGCGTATTGTAAAATAACGCCATACCATCTTACCAGCTTCTTAATATCAGAAACATATACTCGATTTTCATCATATTCAGGCAGCACTGATTTCAGGAATGCTTTCAACTCTGATGGATCTGAATTGATATCGACACCTGTATCATTATTGAATTCTTTTTTGATCTTCTTTAAAACATCTCCCAATGGAATTGTTCCTTCTTTTGTAGTGGTATAAATCGAGATTTCTTCCAGCAAAGATATCCGGTTGCTTGCGCTGGCAACCATTCTGCTTTTCGCCTCATCAAGAGATTCCAACAGAACGCCCGTATTTCCTGGTTTTAAAATTTTGTACAATCCACCTTTTCCGGAAACGCTAGCGAGATCTTTTAATTCCATCGTTTATACTTTAATATGATTAGCAAAAATAAGGATTCAATTTGAATATGAAGTGAGATTACGCAGTGTTTGATAAAGAAAAGCCAGAAGCGGAGATTCAGAATCAAACGAGTGAAATTATTTTTTTACACCCGTAAGAAGGGATCCGATATACCCCAGCAGTTGGTCCTTACCTTCATGTTTTTCTGATGACGTCAGAAACATTGGGGGAAGTTCAGCCCAGGTCACTTTTAAAGTGTCTTCCCATCTTTTTATGGATATCAACAATTCACTTCGTTTCAACTTATCTGATTTTGTAAAGACGAGCGAAAAGGGTAGGTTCTGACTTGCCATCCATTCAATGAATTCTAGATCAATTTTTTGGGGCTCATGACGTGGATCCAGGAGCACAAAAGTTGTTGTAAGAGTTTCTCTTTTTTTGAGATAGGTTTCAATCATCGGTCCCCATGACTGCAGTTTGCTTCGTGCCGTATGAGCATATCCATATCCAGGTAAATCCACCAGATACCATTTTTCGTTGATCAGAAAATGATTGATTGTCTGTGTCTTGCCGGGAGTGGAGGACGTATTGGCCAGTGTTTTCCTGTTCACCAGCATATTAATAAGAGACGACTTTCCCACATTGGATCGGCCAATGAATGCAAATTCATGCTTGTTTGACACCGGACTACGCCCAGGGTCCGTATTGCTCATGATAAATTCGGCCGATTTTATAATCATTTTGGCAAAAGTACCAATAAGAACCAGCACCTCAACAATTTCTTGATGACTTGATGTGGAAATCAGAATATCCAGCATAGGCACTTCTGCATATTAACACATTAACACCTTGAAGGAATTCACTAACTTTCGCACGTGGTAGTACCTTACAAAGAAGATTCCTCAGCCAAGAAGCAACAAGTCGCCAGGATGTTTGATAGCATCAGTGGCCGCTATGATTTCCTCAACCATTTTTTGAGCCTTGGTATTGATATTGTCTGGAGAAAAAAAGCTGTTGCCTTATTGAAAGAGCTTCAGCCTAAAACGATCCTTGATGTGGCAACCGGTACCGGTGATTTTGCCATCGAAGCACTTAATCTCAACCCTGATAAGATTGTCGGTGTTGACATTTCTGAAGGCATGCTGGAAGTCGGCAGACAAAAGATGCGTGCTAAAAAGGTTGATCATATTATTGATCTCCGCTTGGGTGACTCTGAAAATCTTCCGTTTGAGGATAATTTTTTTGATGCTTTGATCGTTGCCTTTGGTGTGAGGAATTTTGAGAATCTGGAACGTGGGTTGGCAGAGATGCTAAGGGTAGTAAAGCCCGGAGGAAGAATTGTTATTCTTGAATTCTCCAGGCCTTCAAAATTCCCGATGAAGCAGTTGTACAAAGTTTATTTTACTGCCATCTTGCCATTGGTTGGCCGATGGATATCGAAAGATCAATCGGCGTATCAATATCTTCCTGAATCAGTACAAGCTTTTCCAGATGGAAATGATTTCATAAAAATTCTTTCCACCATTGGTTACAAAAATCCGCAATGCAATTCACTCACTTTCGGAATAAGTTCGCTCTACTGGGGTACCAAATAACGGTACTGCTGTTGTTAACCACAGGTCTTTCCTATGGGCAGAATTTTGCGTGGGCGAAAAGAAATAATCCTGAGTTTGATAGAAGAAAAATCTCTTACGGTTTTATGATTGGTATTCATACCTCAGCCTATGAGGTTAAATACTCTGATCGGTTTGTAACGCAAAGTTTTGATACCGTTCATTCTGTGCAAGGTTCTTTCAGTGGAGGATTTTCATTGGGATTTCTTATTAATCTTCGTTTGAACGAAGTCCTCGATCTGCGAGTGATGCCAAAAGCAGGATTCTATAATCATAAGCTTAACTACTATTTTACAAACAACTCTTCAAGGCAGCAATTGGTAGAAACCTCTATGTATGAATTTCCAATCCTGTTAAAGTATAAATCCATGCGAAGAGGAAATGTCAGGATGTACATGGTAGGAGGTTTTACACCATCCTTTGAGGCCTCCGGAAAAAATGATGTACAGTCAACAACTTCCAATCTTGATATAAAGAGTATGAACCTTAGTCTTGATGCAGGTCTTGGCTTCGATTTTTATTTTCCTTTCTTTAAATTCTCTCAGGAAATTCGTTTTCAAAAAGGCTTGACAAATATGCTTGGATCTGACCCTAGTCCTTTTGCAGCACCCATTAAAGATCTTCACACCAATACTATTTCGGTGTATTTCATTTTTCAATAATATTGCCTCTTCTTTCACCCCGTTAATCATTTATGACTCATAAGCGAATCGTCTTTATCACCGGAGCTACTTCCGGGATCGGAGAGGCTACTGCCAGATTGCTGGCCAAAAATAATTTCAAGCTCATCCTTTGTGGCAGAAGAAAAGATCGTCTTGCGGAGATCAGCAAAGAATTGTCTTTGATTACTGAAGTTACTACTCTCTCTTTTGAGGTTCGGGATCATAATGAAGTTGCCAAGGCAATTAAATCTCTTCCTGCAGAATGGACATCCATTGATATCCTTATCAATAATGCAGGCAATGCACACGGCCTTGATCCGATTCAATCTGGTAATGTTGAAGACTGGGATGCAATGATTGACATTAACGTAAAAGGCTTACTGTATGTATCACGTGAAGTGTTGCCAGGAATGGTCGAACGTAGATCTGGTCACGTAGTTAATCTGGGATCTATTGCTGGGAGAGAAGTGTACGCAAACGGAAACGTTTATTGTGCCAGTAAGTTTGCTGTTGAAGCTTTGACCCGTAGCATGCGAATTGATCTGAATGCTGCCGGAATTAAAGTAACTGCGATCCAGCCTGGAATGGTAGAGACGGAATTTTCATTAGTCAGATTTAAAGGAGATGCTGAGCGTGCTGCCGCAGCTTACAAAGGCCTTATTCCCTTGAAGGGTGAGGACATAGCTGACCTTATTTTGTTTGCTTTAACCCGACCGCCTCATGTAGTGGTGGCTGATCTGGTAGTTTTTCCAGTTGCACAAGCCAGCGCAACCGTTGTAAAACGTGAACAATAATTTTATACCTTAGTACACTTAATTTTTAACCGCCTGTTATAAGCCACATGCGGTTCTTATGTTCTCAGCAATGAAGAAAACAATCCGTAGCTTTTCGCTAATCATTAATTATAAGACACTGATCATTACTGCACTGTCTGTAATATCAACTTATGTTTGCATTCAATTTGGTCTCACTGCAAAATTTCCTGATATGCTGGTGGGTGTGGCCATTGTTTTCCCCGTTGTGTTTTCAATTGGCTCGGCCTACAGTAGAAGAGAAACGGCTTTGCAGAGATGGGCCGACTTTAAAGGTCACGCGATTGCCATCTATTATGCAACACGTGATTGGACGACAAACAAAAATAATGATCTGCCGCAGCGTACTCGCGAGACTACTCTTGAGATGATGCAAAAATTGAAGATTATTCTTAGTGGAAAGAAGAGCGAGTGGCCTGCAAGAGAAGTCGAGATCTATAAACTCTTTTCGAAACTATCAGCAATTACCATGGAGTTGCGGGATCATGGTGTTCAAAGTGGAGAGATTTCCAGAGTGAGTCAGTATGTTAGCAAGATGATCATTGCCTTTGATAATCTTAAGATAATTTTTGTCTATCGAACACCCGTAACCTTAAGGGCGTATAGCAAAGTTTTCATTTATATTTTCCCGATCATATATGGACCATATTTTGCCAGCACATTTGGTGATTATTCGCCATCGCTGGAATATGTTATGCCTGTGCTCTACAGCTTCATTTTGGTCAGTCTGGATAATATTCAGGATCACCTTGAGAATCCTTTTGATGAAGTGGGAGAGGATGATATTGACATTGATGCCGAAGGTGCTCGTAGGCTATTGGATTAGCCAAGAAAAGCATATACCGTCAACCCGCAATTCGATATCCGTACTGGTACGGATTTCTACGTAATTCCACTAATTTAAAGCAATAGGTAGCTTTTTCTCTTTATTTTTAGAGTTAAAGCTCCCTATGAAAGTTACCGTTTCTCTTGCCTTCGCACTATTTTCTCTTCTCCTCACATCTTTTGGGCAGAAAACTGAAACTGAGGTTTACACCATGGGGTTCAAGTTCTCTTCATTGGAGAAAAAAGGGGCAAACGTATATACAGCTGCCATTGATCATGGCCTTGACATAGGACTGAAACAGGACGGCACCGGAACTGTTTATGGAATGGTTCGCAAAGACGTAAAAGCTCATAATCATAAGTTAGGCACGGTGACATGGACATCGGTTTCTCAAAACCGTTCAGTGGGTACCATCAAACTAAATGAAAATGAGATCATAATGGATGGTGATTTGTTTTATGTAAATATCACGGTTCCGAAAAGAGAGCGTACTTCTTATTTCTTTCTCATCACAGAAGCTATAAATGTTGTTAAAGACAACGGGGAACCTTATTACACATTTGAGGAAATTCTCGAAAAGGACGGCTTCACTTTGCGCACAGAAAAATTTCTGTCCATGCAAAATGACATACATGCAGCTGGAGAAAAGCTAAAACAATCTGGCTATAAGGGCAAGGTTCAGGCTGGCCCGTATGAAGGCGAGGCAGTGTATGATGTTATGATAAAAACTGATACGCTGGCAGTTTGGTACTATGTCTATCATCTTAATCAGATGAACTGGGAGACGATGGGTCAGGATATCCGACTTAGTGAGGCATTCAAGGAGTATGTGGAGGAAGGGGATGTTGCTTCTCCGGGTTTATTGAAAACCTGGTTTGTCGGTGCGACAAAGCAATCCATGGAAGGAAAGTATACTCAGTACAAAAGAAAGATAACAAAAAAACTTCTTGAAGATTGGAAAGAGGATGCGACAAAATTTTCCAACGATAAGAAATTTGATGATGCCGAGGCATTGCTGGATGCATGCATTTTTCTCTCCGAAAAAATGGGAGACGAGAATCAAATTGGCCTTTATTTTTTCGCAAAAGCTGATTTGTATGAGAGGTCTGAAGCCTATGATAAAAGTCTGGCATCATATCAATTGGCATTGGATCATTTCACTAAAGCCAATAATAATTTCACGATAGGCCATGCTCATCAGGCAATAGGGATGGTACAGTATCGATTAAAAGATTATGCTAATTCCTTAAAGTCATTTGAAAAAGCGATTGGTATCCGGGGCAAGTTGGTGAAAGACAACCCTGGTAATGTTGACTACCTGAATAACATGTACACAACATTGAACGCATCCGCTGATGTAACGTATGCTGTGGAAGATTACCAGTCATCGATTGAGATCTATCGAGCTGCTTTGAAGTTTGCAAGACTGGCCAAAAATAAAAGTGATGAAGGAACGGCCCTATGGAATCATGGTTTTGTATTTGAGGAGAAACTCAAAAACCATGACTCCTCTTTGGTGTATTATCAGAAGGCAAAAGATATCTATGTTGACTTAAAGGATACAACCAGCGTTGTTACATTGATGCGATCTCTGGCAATCGTTAATGAAAATTTAAAGCGGTATCAGATAGCGAAATCCATTACCGCAGATGGTATTGCTTTGGCAAAAAAAACCAAGAATGACGCATCGCTTGTAACCATCCTTGACTATCAGGGAATCCAGTTTGTGGAGCATGAGGATTATCTCAATGCCATTAAAAGTTATAAAGAGGCGGAGGTTATCTACAAAAAGCTTGATAACCGGGTGAAGCTTGAAAATCTGAAGAAGAAACTTGCAAAATGCTATCGTGAAACGGGGCAGTATGATCTCGCTATTTCAAAATTCAAAGAGCGGCTTGAGTACATCGAAGTGGATGATCTTTCCAGAAGAGCAGACATGAATTGGGACATTGCATTGGTATATGGAAAGAAGGGAGATATCAAGAATGAGATTTTTTATTATGATAAATCTGAAAAGGACTATCGACAGATCAAGGACACCGCAAGCCTCACAATTGTTATCAATAATATGGGCTATGCTTATCGTGATGTTAAGGACTCTGTCAATTCATATAAAAATCATGAACGTGCAATTCTCTTAAATAGAGACAGAAAAGACAAGTCAGATCTTGCCTACTCATACGAGCATCTTGCCAATTCCTATAAGCAGTTCGATAGTAATGTAAAGTCTATTGAGAACTTCAGGCTGGCCCAGAAAATTTATGAACAATTAGGGAATTTTCTAAAGGCTGGTAATATGAGTGACGACCAGGGACATCGTCAGGTGGCGCGCAAGCAATATGCCCTGGCAATAGACAGATTCACGGAATCCATTAAACTGTACAATAGGGCCGGAGACAAAAGGGAAGAAGCTGAAGCTCATTGGGATCTTGCCTATCAGTCGGATACCTGGTTTGACCACTATGATTTCTCCATCGATCATTACAAAACAGCTTATGGATTGTATATGGAAGCCGGGGACTCAGTTAATGCCTGCGTCATGCTTTCCAATATTGGACAGGATCATTGGAGTAAGGTAGATTATGTGAAGGCGATAGAATATCATCAGAAGGCAATAGCACTGGCAAAAGCTTGCAGGAATAACAAGCAAGTTGCGCGATCCTGGTCGAAACTGGCAATCCTATACAAGGACTCTGGTAATCCCATTGATGGAACTATAGCGCTCGTGAATGCGGCAGATGCACTATTGGTGATAAAAGATTCCGTACAACTGGGAACAACTTATCAGGACATCGGGAATACTTATTATAAGTCGAAAGACTATCCAAAAGCAATGGATTATTTCGATCGCTCGATTACTATTCGTAAAGCCTTAAGGGATACATTAAACCTGGCTTCTGCTCTTAATGATCTTGCGATAGTCTATGCAATTAAAAATGATTACAAAAATGCCGAGCCCCTGTATTCAAAAGCCCTGGTTCTCCGAAGGAAGATCAAGGACAGGGATAATATTCCATATAATCTCTCATGTCTCGGAAATCTGGAATTAAATGTTCAACAGGATTATGTGAAGTCAGAGAAGTATTTCCTGGAAGCTGAGAAACTTGCTGAACAGACGCATGATGAAGGTATTCAGGCATTTATTTTCAGTCAGATGAAATGGCTTTACCGATCTCAGGGTAAGGCAGCGCTCGCTGAAAAAAGCCTTCAGAAAGCATTGGATCTTTATAAAAAGAATAAGAATGGAAAGGAATATGCCAACACACTGGTGAGTCAAAGCTTTGACGTGGGATATGTAACCGGTGACCAGATCAAGGCCATGAAGTTACTCGATGATGCTCAGGTGATTGCAGATACTATTAAAGATGTAATGCTGCAGGCCAGTATTTTCGGACAGCGTGGTACGATCCTGCGTGAATTAGGAGAGTTTCAAAAAGCACTCGACTATGCAACTAAAAGCCTTGAGCTTTACCAGCAGATTGATAATGATTGGGGAATTGCAGGAGTGTATGTGGACAGAGGAAATATTTACAAACAGTTGAATGAGTATGATCAGGCAATAAAAAATCAATTGATTGCAGATAGCATCTATAAAAGCATTCATGCAGAGTATGCCCGACTTGCCCCGATTGCTAACCTTGGTGAGAATTATTCGGCTCAGGGAAATTATGTGAAAGCGATGGAGTACTATCAGCAGACACTCGCCATTTCCAAAAAAGCAAATGATCTCAATGAAAACCTTGCAATTATTCAGGTATTGATTGGGGAAACACATTATTATCTGGGAAATCCTACAGAGGCAGAGAAATGGATCAAACTTTCATTGGCGACCTGTGATCAGGTGGGAGCCTTCCGAGCAAAATCTGACAACCTTGGTGTCATGGGACGTTTGAAAATTGATGAGAAAAAATTTACAGAAGCCCGTCCTTACCTGGTGGAGGGCATGAGGCTGTCCAAAGAAAAATCACTGAAGATTGGATATATCAGCAATCTTGTGTTACTGGGGAAATTGGAAGTGGAGGAGAAAAAATATGCTGCAGCTAAACCGCTGCTTGAAGAAGCGATTGCAACATCCAGAACGATGGGTAAGAATAGTACACTTTGGGAAAGTTTATACCTACTTGGTGTAATGAACAGGGAAACCGGTGATCTGCAAATGGGTCGTGATAATCTTAAAGAATCGGTATTGATCATTGAGAAAATCCGAAACAAGGTATCGGGTGGTGAAGAAGCGCAAAAATTGTTTTCCTCTGACAAAAACATTTTAAAGGTTTATGAAGTGTTGGTAGATGTGCTGCTGCAGCTTGGAGAAACTGACGCAGCTATGGAATACCTTCAGAAGAACAATGAAGATAATTTAAAAGCAAAGTATCGCGGATTGGACATCAAGTTTCAGAATGAGAACAAGAACAAGGTGGTAGGCCAGGAGCGCACTATGAAGGCCAAGCTTGACGGCATTGAACAGCAGATAGTAAATGAAAAGGCATTACCAGTTGATAAACAAAATGTTGCCAAGCTTAAGAATCTTGAAGGTATTCAGACAATTGCTGAAGGTGACTATCTTAAATTTGTCAATCAACAGGTGAATGTCCAACCAGAGTTATCAAAGTTCTTTAGTAATAGTGTTCAGCCATCTGAGTTTAGAAAGAGGAAGAAGCAAATTCCGAAGGACATGGCTCTGCTTTCTTATCTGCCTGGTGAAAAACAACTGTATATTTTTATGGCAACGTCGGATACGGTGATTGCCAAGGTTGTTAATATTACAAGAGAGCAACTTGCCCGTGATGTTAGTGGTGTAATGAGTATTGTGCGCACCCAACAAGGTACATTTGGGAAGCTGGATCTTTCAAAGGAAGAAGTAGAGCGAAAGGAACTTGTTTCTGATCAGAAGCAAACGGATAAATCGATGAAGCCGTTTGAGGAATTGTATCATTATCTGATATCTCCTGTCAGTGCTGAGATAGCCAACAAAAAGAAGCTTTGCATTATCCCTAATGGTGCTTTAAGCTATATTCCTTTTCAGCTGTTAGGCAAGACATTGCAAAATGGGAAATTCAGCCTCATGGCAAATCAATTCTCAATCTTCTATGCAAACTCAACGGACATGTTGTTGCGTACTTTGGAAGGAGGAGAGAAGGATTATAATATCCTTGCTTTCGGCAACCCTGATAAAAGTCTGCCATCAACTGAAAAAGAAGTATCGGACATAAAGAAGCTCTTTCCCAATGCTTCGATATTTACTGGAGATGATGCCACGGAAGATAAAGCGAAGTTCGCAGAGGAGAAGTTTAATGTTATGCATTTCGCCACGCATGGAAATCTTGATTATGAGGATTTCAGCAAGTCATATCTGACAATGGCAGTAAATCCATCAAAGAATGAGGATGGTAAGCTGACATTAGAAGAGTTATGGGGAATGGAAGTAATGAATCACCTTAGTATCGTGGTGCTTTCAGCGTGCCAGACGGCTGTAACCAAAGGTTCGAATGAGAGTTCACCTGTAAGCCCTGCCAGTGGATTTTTACAGAATGGTGTAAAGTCGGTAGTAGCGACGCTGTGGAAAGTGGATGATGAGGCGACTTCTATTTTAATTGGAGATTTCTATAAGAACATCAAAACAATGGATGCGGTTGATGCTTTGCGTTTGGCGCAGGTGAATCTCTCGAAAAATCCAAAATTTGCACTGCCTTATTATTGGGCTGGAGCAATTTTATTAGGAGACTGGAGATAAAAAAATCGGGTAGTCAGCTTTTAGCCAACTACCCGATCACTTCAATAATCCTTTTTTTAATTTTTCAATTAAGATTATTTACAGTCTTTCAAATACCCCGCGGCATTTTCATCGCCAAGGCCATCGGCTTTTATGAAATCGGCACAAGCACTTTTCTTATCACCCATCTTTTTTAAAGTAACCCCCCGATTGTAATAGGCGGAGGCATACAGTGAATCGATCGCGATAGCTTTATTATAATCTTCAATGGCTTCACTGGGTTTACCTGAATCATCCAGTGCATCACCTCTGAGCACATAGGTTGCAGGAAGTTGTGGATTCATTTCAATTGCTTTGGAATAATCAGCTACTGCTTTATCAAAATTCTCAACCATATAGTAAGCATCTCCACGATCCAGGAAGTAGATCATTTCCGTTGACTTTAACTCAATGGCTTTGGTGTATTCTAAGATCGAAAGTTCATAGTCCTTCAGATTATAAACAACATCTCCCAAGGCATAATGAGCTGAAGCATTCCCGTTATTGATTGTAATTGCTTTTTCTATATCTGTTTTAGCATTCACAAAGTCACCCATTGCCAGGAAGGTCTTACCACGCCCAACGAGCGCACTGTCATAGTCAGGCTTCATGTCAATCGCTTTTGTATAGTCTTTCATGGCCTCGTCAAATTTTTCCAATTGCCAGTAAACATCAGCGCGGTTGCAATAAATACCCGGATCCAGATCTTTATCAGAACTCATGGAAATTGCTTTGTTATAATCTGCCAGTGATCCTTCGAAATCATCTACATCAAACTTTGCATTACCGCGATTGATGTAGGCTAGCATATTCTTGTCATCCAGAAGAATGACGGAATCAAACTTTGCAATGGCTCCCTGAAAATCATGTGCGTTGAGCTTTGTAACAGCTTGTTTGTAAAGCTCATCCGCCTTGTTCGTGCAAGCTGCAAATGCAATTATCCCGATAAGGAAGAATGTGATTTTTTTCATGAATGATTCGTTTGGGTGGGTAAACGCCAGTTATTAAGGTTGACTAAAATATGAATAGGATAAGGCAATTCCTAGGAAGTGGAAATCTCAACAGAAATCCACTCCTCTAAATTCAGCCTCCTGATTGTCAGGAGAAAAATGCGATTTACTCTGCGATCCTGATACCCAATTCCTTCAACTGCTCTGCTGAAATTGTTGATGGTGTATCGATCATCGTGTCTCGCCCTGCATTATTCTTAGGGAATGCAATAAAATCACGAATGGAGTCCGCGCCACCAAACAAGGAGCACAAGCGGTCAAACCCAAAGGCAATTCCCCCGTGTGGAGGTGCTCCAAATTCAAACGCCTCCATCAGGAACCCGAACTGTTTCTTTGCTTCTTCTTCAGAGAATCCAAGATGTGTGAACATCATTTGCTGAGTAGGACGATCATGAATACGAATCGACCCTCCTCCAACTTCTGTTCCATTGATCACCATATCATAGGCATTGGCCCTGACTTTACCAGGATCTGTTTCCAGAAGGGAAATATCTTCGCGTTTCGGTGATGTAAAGGGATGATGCATCGCATGGAAACGATTGGTCTCCTCATTCCATTCAAGCAATGGAAAATCAATAACCCAAAGTGCCGAGAATTTATTTTTATCACGTAACCCCAATTGAGCTCCAATGAGCAAACGTAATTCGCCAAGAGCCTTTCTTGTCTTATCTCCTTCACCAGCCATTACCAGTATCAAATCTCCTGGTTGCGCATGGCAAGCTTCGGCCCACTTCTTTAATTCTTCTTCAGAGTAGAATTTGTCAGCAGATGATTTTAAACTGCCGTTGGCTTCGTAACGTACCCACACTAAACCTTTCGCTCCGATCTGAGGACGTTTTACATATTCTGTCAGCTCGTCAATTTGCTTACGGGTATATCCAGCACATCCGGTAGCAGCAATAGCCACTACGAGATCAGCCTGATCAAATACAGGAAAATCTTTTCCTTTCACCAATGAAGTCAATTCAGTGAACTTGATTTCAAAACGCGTATCCGGTTTATCGGATCCGTAAAACTTCATAGCATCAGCGTATGACATGTGCGGAACGGAAGGCATGTCAATTGCTTTCACCGTTTTGAAAAGATGACGGATCAGTCCTTCAAACGTAGTGAGGATATCTTCCTGTGTGATGAATGCCATCTCACAGTCGATCTGAGTAAACTCAGGCTGGCGATCAGCACGAAGATCTTCATCGCGAAAGCATTTTACGATTTGATAGTAGCGGTCGAATCCGGAAACCATCAACAGTTGTTTAAAAGTTTGAGGGGATTGCGGCAATGCATAGAACTCACCATTATGTACACGTGAAGGCACAACAAAATCACGAGCTCCTTCCGGAGTTGACTTGATTAAGACAGGCGTTTCTACTTCAATGAAATTCAAACTGTCAAGATAGATACGAGTTTGTTGCGCCATTTTATGACGAAGCTGCAGGCTTTCGCGAACCGGCGTTCTGCGTAAATCCAGATATCGATATTTCATACGAAGATCATCGCCTCCGTCTGTATTTTCTTCTATTGTAAACGGAGGTGTTTTTGACTCATTCAAAACTTCGATTTTTTCCACCTTTATTTCGATTCCACCGGTTGGAATTTTGTCATTTTTTGAAAGGCGCTCAGCCACCACTCCAGTGATTTTCACCACATATTCACGACCTAGCTTACGGGCATCCAGCAGCAATTGAGGATCAGTTTTTCCTTCCTCCAGAAAGAGCTGGGTGATACCATATCTGTCTCTTAGATCAATCCAGAGAAGGCTGCCCTTGTCCCGAAGGCGCTGTACCCAGCCCGTCAGGGTTACGGTCTTGTTGACGTCGTTGATTCGCAGTTCGCCGCAAGTATGTGTCCTAAGCATCTGAAAATGATTAATTTTGGGCGCGCAAGTTAATAAACGTTACCTGTTAATCGTTATAAATTCATCGCTGAATAATGATCAAAAACCTATTCCTTCTCGTCGTTTTGGCTCTTGTAACTTCTTTTGCGCCGGCCACCCTGATAAAAACCAAGGTTGCTGACGGCGTTTCTGTTTCCCTGCCAAAAACGATGTATCCAATGACCCCTGATGACATTGCGCAACGGTATCCGTCAGTCCGCGCGCCATTGGGAGCCTATACAGATCAGGAACGCATGGTTGATTTCAGTGTGAATATTTCTGCCACGAACTGGCCAGATGCCAATGTTGAAATGGCTCAGCAATTTTTTAAATCAGGACTTCATAATCTTTTTGATCGGATGGAGGTCATTAGTGAGGGTACTCAGCTTCTTCACAAAAAGGAGTTTATTTTTTTCGAATTCGAATCACGTGTCAGCGGAGATCGTAGAAAGCAAGGCCTGCAGGATCCAATCCTTAAATACACCTACATTCAGTATCTCGTTGAAAAAGATCGTACACTCGTTTTTACCTTCTCCTGTCCCAAAGATCTAAGGGAGGACTGGCAACCTATTGCGCAGGAAATAATGAAAAGCGTCCGTGTTAGATAAGGATTATCAGGTAAACATTCGCCAACCAATTTTTTCCTAATTCCAGAAATCAGAACTTCGTATTTCCGACCTAGCACTCAAACATGGAACTCTACACAGACGAACACTTTATGCGTGAGGCAATGAAGGAGGCAGTGAAGGCGTTTGAGGCAGGGGAAATTCCGGTTGGGGCAGTAGTAGTAAGTCAGAATAAAATTATTGCAAGGTCATACAATCAAACGGAGCAGTTGACCGATGTTACAGCTCATGCTGAAATGCTGGCTATCACAGCGGCATCAAACTACCTCGGGGCGAAGTATCTCACAGAGTGTACTTTGTATGTAACGTTGGAACCTTGTGTGATGTGTGCAGGAGCCTTGCGTTGGTCGCAGATTCAGAAACTGGTGTATGGGGCAGAAGATTTGCAAAGGGGTTTCAGTTTGCTGAAATCACCGGTTTTGCATCCCGGAACGGAAGTTTCGAAAGGGATAAAGGGTGCAGAAAGTAAAGAGTTGTTAGACAGGTTTTTTAAAAGGATCAGAGAAAAATAGTAACATTGCGCTTATGAGTATGGAATTAAAAGGAAAAGTTATCCAGATGCTGGCAGTTCAAACGGGCATGGGAAAAAAAGGACAATGGAAGAAACAGGAATTCATTGTTGAGACACAGGCACAGTATCCAAAGAAAGTATGTCTTTCTGCCTGGGGAGATAAAATAGATCAATTCAATTTGGCGGAGGGTGATATGGTTAATGTATCCGTTGATCTTGAAAGCCGTGAATACAATGGTCGCTGGTATACTGAGGCGCGCGCATGGAAACTTGAAAAGAATGGCGCGGGAGGTGGAAATGGAAAGAGCTCGTCCTCGTCTGATTCGATCGGAGACGAACCCTTCCAATCAAGTTCATCTTCAACAGATGACTTGCCTTTCTAATTAGAAATTAATGATTGCTTTTTGAAGTGATTGAAAGCTGAAGCCTTAACTAGGCTTTAGCTTTTTTAACACGTCCTTCTTCAACGCGTTTTCCGTTCTCGTGCTTTCCAAGAATGGTAACGTCTTTCGTTGTTTCGTATTGCTTAGCTGCCTGCATCATTGCCTGTTCGCTGTCGCGGATAATAATAGTACCTGATTTGGCGCCCTTATTGCGGATTTCAATATAGAATCCGTCTTTCTTCTTTTTTGGTAATACAGGAGGTCTTCCCATGAATTATAGTGATTAGTGATTATTGTAATTTCCAGTCAATTCAAAACCAATTTTTTAAGTAACTAGTTCAGCCTTCTGCGTTTTTGGCCGAATTTAGGGTTTGCGACGCGCAAAGATAGTGAATTTTCCCGCAGATTAATGCTGATTAACCAGGACGCTGGTCCATGTCATTGCCTAAATAGGCAGGTAGCTCAATTCCCTTCTTCAAGACTGGATCCGCTTCAGGAGTCAGCCTGATAGTCTTTAATGGAACTACACCAGCCCACACATTCATATCATAATCTTCATCATCGTCTTTTGGTGGACCCACGCGAACTTTGGCCGAAGCTTCCTGAATCTTAAAACCAATTACCATGGTTGCCTTCCACTCGTTGTCGGTTGGCTTTCGGACATCATTCCATCTTCCGGGACACACCTTTTCAGTAAAGACCTCCAGGACTTTATACAGAATCTCCTTTTGAGTTACCAATTCAGGCTCGCTGAAAATAACCACGGAACGGTAATTCACAGAATGATGAAAAGCAGAACGTGCCAGCACCAATCCATCAAGATGTGTAACACTGATGCATACCTTACTCTTTTTTGAGATGAGTTCACGCATGTAAAAACTTCCTACACTGCCATGAACGTAAAGCATGTCATCAATTCTGCAAAAGCCAGTTGGTATCTGAAAGGATTGCTCATCTTTTGAATAAGCTAACGTGCATACCAGAGCCTCATCAAGAATAGAGTAAACAACATCCTTGTCGTAAACGCCGCGCTTAGGCAAACGCGTGATCTCTGTTTTGTCGGTTATTGGGAATTGATCAGCCATATCAGTTTGCTTTTCTTTTGATAATAAAACATTCCTCAAAACGATTCATTCCAATCTTGGGATAGTAATTGACAGCGGCGGGTGCGGCCAGCAACATAAGCATCGTGTCTTCTACTCCCGACACTTCATGGGTGACCTCGATTAATTTTTTGCCAATACCCTGATGCTGGTAGGAAGCATCCACGGCCAGATCAGACAAATAACAGCAAAATGAAAAATCGCTCAATGCACGGGAAACACCAACCAATAAATCCTTGTCCCAGGCGGTGATAAGAATGTTTCCGAACTGCAGCATTTTTTTTATGCGCTCTGGGTTGCCTACTGGTCTTCTCTGGTCAAGCGTAGATCGTTTTAGTAAGTCCACAAATTGATCAGGTGTGATCTTGGCATCACTCCTGTATTCGATATTTTTCATACGGATAAAGACTATTGTGGGATATTCAAAACGATCTTTCCAAACTGTCCTCCATTCTCCATGCGCGCAAAAGCCTCATTAACATTTTGCAATGGGAACACCTCATCGATGACAGGAATAATCTTGCGCTTGTGGATCAGATCGAGCATGGAAAGAAACTCGTCTTCCGTTCCCATGCTGGTTCCAAAAATTGAAAGTTGCTTCCAGAAAAGAGTGCGGGGAGAGATAGAGGGAATATTTCCGGCTGTTCTTCCAAAGATTACAATTCTTCCTCCTGGCATGGCGAGATCGAGCAGACTTGGAAACTGCTCACCACCGGCACTGTCAATGATCACATCAAATCCTCCAACCTCCTTTGTGATCTTTTCAATCCAGCCTTTCTCCTTATAATTGAAACCGGCTGTCGCGCCAAGCTCAATACACTTCTTAATTTTTTCTTCGGAACCTGATGTAATAAATACTCTTGCCTGAAAGGCTACAGCAAATTTTACTGCCCAGAGTGCGGCTCCACCTCCGGCACCGGTAACCAATACTTTCTCACCAGGTCGAATCCTTGCTTTTGTAAACAGCGCCCGATAAGCAGTAAGTCCTGATAGCGGAACAGTTGCTGCCTGCTCAAAGGAAAGATGCTGTGGCTTTTCAACTACCAGTTTTCGCGACACGGCAACATACTGAGCAAATGTTCCTGCATCCGGAAATCCTAAAAACTTAAAAGCATCGGATTGTACTGCAGAATTTTTCCCCCAGTTGATGCTGGGATTGATAACTACCTCCTGTCCGATAATTTCTTCTTCAATATCTTCTCCAAGTGATTCAATTACTCCACTGCCATCGGAACCAAGGATGATTCCTGATGAAGAGGGATTGGCTTGCTCTTTCTGGATCCAGAGATCGCGGTGATTGAGAGCGGCTGCATGAAGCTTGATTAAAACCTGCCCCTTGCCAGGAGCAGGTTTCTTAACTTCTTCAATTAATAACGGTGAGTTCTTCTCTTTAAAGAGTGCGGCAATCATCGTTGTCAGTTACTTATTTAAATGATGTAATTCCAGTTGTGAGCATCAGGAGTATTTCCAAGTCGAACATCCGTCAGCTTTGCCTTCAATTTTTGCTGAATGCTGGAGGAACTTACAGCGGGAAGCTGATAGTCGGTACCATGGATATGGATAACGGCAATCGGTGCAACTACCGCAGCCGTTCCTGCACCAAAGGCTTCCGTAAGAGTCTTGTTTTTAAACCCTTCTTCAAGTTCGTCAATACTCACGCGGCGTTCTTCAACCGGCAACCCCATTTCACGGGCCATGGTCAGAAGTGAATCGCGGGTGATGCCATCCAGAATTGCAGAGCTAAGATTTGGGGTTACGATTTTCCCATTCATAACGAACATTACGTTCATCATTCCTACTTCATCAATGTACTTGTGTTCTTTATGATCCGTCCAGAGGATCTGGTCGAAGCCTTCATTCTTGGCTACTTGTGTTGGGTAGAATGCTCCTCCATAGTTACCAGCACACTTTGCGAAACCTGTGCCGCCATCTGCTGTGCGCGTAAAATGATCTTCAACCTTAAGTCTGAAGGGTTTGCTGTAATATGGTCCGACGGGACTGGTAAGTATTACGAATTTATATTTATCGGCAACCTTTACTCCCAGGCGTGATTCAGATGCGAATACTACCGGACGAATGTAAAGAGAAGAGCCTTCAAATGTCGGGATCCAGTCTTTATCAACTTCTATCAGAGCGTGGAGGCATTGGATGAACATATCAAATGTGATCCTGGGCATGCACATGCGATCCAGTGATTTGTTCATGCGATCAAGATGTTTATGCGGACGGAAGATATTGATGGTTCCATCCGGTCTTTTGAATGCCTTCATGCCTTCAAAAATCGATTGGCCATAATGAAGTGCCAGAATAGCAGGTGTCATCTTAAGCTCACCGAATGGAACAATAACAGGCTCGCTCCAGTTGCCAGCAGCCCAGTCAGAAATAAGCATGTGATCTGAAATATACTTTCCGAATTCGAGGTTATCGAAATCAGTTTCTTTCAGGCGTGAATGAGACGTTTTTTGTACCGGAATGGATGCTGTCAGTGTCATACAGTTGATTTTCTTAAGCTGTAAAGATATTTAAAAACTACTCGAGTTTTGGGGTGATTTTTACCTGCGGCTAGTGTTTTTCCACACTTCTGTTCTTCTTCATTTCCCGGGCAATCTCGCTTGATCCCGTGTCATTTCTTCGTTGCAACTCTGCTATGATCTGTTGATAATTTTTGTCGTCACGGTTCTGCGAAAGCTTATAAGAGGCTTCCATTTTTTCAATCTGTATCTCAAAAGCAACAATTGCTTTTATGTCTGCCTGTAAAAGTTTGGGAGTCATTTTTTCAACAGTTACCGGACAAGCAGAATCTTTCTCGTATTTATTAACCAGATCTTTCAATGATTGTAGCAATGCTTCATCTTCGATGATCCGGATCTTGCCGGTGACGTGGACTGCGATATAATTCCAGGTAGGAACGTTTTCGTGATCATACCAGGAAGAAGAAATATAAGCATGAGGTCCGCTGAAAACAGCCAGTACGTCAGAGGCTGTATCAAAATTTTTCCATTGAAAGTTTGCTCTTGCAACGTGTCCCGTAAGAGTCTTTCCATCTTCACTCAGGATCATGGGAATGTGCGTTGCCCATGGCTTCCCTTCCATTTGACTTATCAGGATGCCAAACCCGTTATCGCGGATGAACTGTTTTAATTCATCTGAATTCTCATTTCTGAAATTCTTAGGCGTGTACATGGTCAGAGATGGTTTCTGAGATCTTTAACAAATGATGATCGTCATGCTCAGCATCAAAGAATGCAAGATCAATAGCAGTCATTGGGACCTTTAATCTTGGATGGATGGAAGATTTTGCCAGTTCTGCTTCTGAAAGAGATTTGTACTTCGCAAGATTTTCCATTCTTGCTGTACGAAAATAATCAAGGACTTTTTCAATTGACCACAGATTGCAATCTTTTGGTTCAAATACAGCGGGAGATAAAACTTCCACCCCAGCCTTCATCTCATCCACTCTTCTGTTGTTGATCTGATCAACTTCCGCCAGATGGACGATGTGTTGCTTCACTGACCACTTATCATTGAACTTCTCAGAAAGAAACTTTTCGTTTTTTCCTTTCACCTTATGTTCAATGCGAATGATTGTTCCTTCCAGTCGTTCAAGGAAGAACGGCAACATATTTACCGGAAGTCCGAAGTCGAATTTGCGATCAAACCAGGGAAGTGTTTTCATATCAGTGAAAAGCTATTGCTTTAATAGAGCGCAGTATGGAACGGATTCCCTGAAAAGGTTTCTCTGAAGAGTTTTTCATCTGATATCCCTTGTTCACCAGATAGATTCCGGCTACAGTGATGAATATGGCAATACCAATTTTAGTATTCAGCTTTTCAGAAAGGATAAGCCATCCAAGAACAACCGCTACAATTGGATTGATGTATGCGTAAAGGGAGACCAATGTCATTGGAAGATTCTTGATCGCGTATGAATAGCAGGCATACGCCGCAACGGATCCGATCAATATCATGTAGATCAAAGAATAAACTACTTCTGCCGGCCATTGAATTGTGCGGTAATCATCAAACACAAGACTGAATGGAATGAGGAAGAGTCCGCCAAAGACCATTTGCAATCCTGCATTGAGGAATGGATTACTATTCCCATTATTTTTCTTGATCCAAACACTTCCGATCGCCCAGCATAAATTAGCCAGGAAGGTCATGAGAATTCCTACACGATAATTGGAGTCTGAAAATTCCGCGATGTGTTCACCGAAGATCAGGATGATGCCGGTAAGTCCGGTAAGAAGTCCAAGAATGATGAGCCAGTTAGGACGTTCTTCTTTGGTCGTGATGATATTGATCAGCACGATCCAGATCGGCATAACAGAACAAATAATAGCAGCGAGTCCGCTGGAAATATATTTTTCACTCCAGCCCACCACACTGATTCCAAGTGTGATCATAAGCAAACCGACGATTGCCTGATTGAAAATCACCTTTTTACTGGGTAATTGTGCCTTTCCAACGGTTAGCATAAACACTACCAGGATAGGACCGGCGCAAAGAAAGCGGATCATCGAGAAAAGAAATGCCGGAAACTGAGTAACACCGATGCGTAAAGCAAGGTACGTGGTACCCCAGATGATACATACAGCGGCCAGCGCCAGGTAAGCAATCAGGTTTTTGTTATTTTTCATTCTAATGTTCTGCTACTAGCAGGTTTCATAAAATACTATTAACCATTAACGCTAAGATTCCAACGATAATTCCGAATAGTAAAATCCATTTTCTTCTTGTCCTCATTTGTAATGAATTATACCTCAAAACTTCTCTTTAAAACGGAGAAAAAACAGTTTCAGTTTTAGGTATTTTGACCAGATCAGTTGAAAGTCACTAACTCAAAGGTTTGTTGAGTTGAAGGTGTCAGTAAATTTTTTGTAAGAAGATTGAAAAGTGGTTGTGCATCGAATCGAACAATGCGACATAGCGGTTTTGACCAGTTTAAACTACCCAGGTAGATAGGTGGGACTCGAACCCAATCAGCTATGGTTTTGCCATTAAACTAACAACCCTGCATCATCTCACTGCTTATTTCTTCTTGTTAGAATCAATATCCCCCAGCAACTCTTTCACAGCGGTGTCTAATTGAGTATCGACTTTATTTCCACTTTCTCCCAATGCTCTGCTCACTTTGATATCGGGCTGTCGTGGCGCCAGTTCCATATTCTTACCCTCATGATCTGTGATCCGTATAAAAGGCAGTCGTAAATTGGAGCCGTCTATTAATTGTGTTCCTGATGTATAAATAATCCATCCTCCTGTAGGTTCACCTACAACCTTACCCAACTGAAGAGTCTTGTATCCTTCTGTGAAATCTTCTGCATCGGATAACGAATGCTGATTGATAAGCAGGATCGTTGGCAGCTCCAGTGAGCGTTGTCCCAATTGTGTCCTTGCTGGCGCTGAAGGCAAACCTCTGATAGTCATCGTCATGTATGCCTTTCGTGAAAATACATCCAGTGCATAAGCATTTACAAATCCTCCATTGTTGTTTCTAACGTCCACCACCACACCTTCACGTGCGTGATTCTCCGCATCCAGATCAAAATACAATTGATTCAATGATTCTGATGACATATCGAACATGTGAACATAACCCAACCGGCCATTGCTTTTCTTGTGCACATAGTCTCTCTGTTGAGCTACCCACTCTTTGTAGAGCAATCCTTTTTCAGTGGCCATATTAACAGGCTTCAGATCAACACTTCTGGCTTCTTTGACTGAAGTTGTCGGACTTATTTTAAGAGTAACTCGTTTGCCAATCTTATTTAATAGCAACTTATCATAGTTGACAGATGACGTAATCAGCGTATCGTCTACAGCAACTACATATTCTCCCAGCTTTATATTTCCGGACACGGCAGCCGGACTTAATGGAATGATTGATTTTATCTTTAGCTGACCTTTTTCAACGGCGCTGGATTCAAATCTTAATCCAATCCTTCCTGCTGCTGTAATGGCTGATCCGTTGGGTGCACTCACTCCAGAGTGAGATGCGTTTAGTTCACCTAACAGAAGACCGATAATTCTTCGCAGCTCATCAGGACTTCCTGCTCCATTCGCATAGGGTGCATATTTCTTTCCCGCTGCATTCCAGTCTCTGCCATGGTAGGCAGTATCATAAAAATTATCACGCTGGATTTCCCATGCCTGCTGGTACATCGCCGACTTTTGAGTGAGAAAATTAGTCTCGACTTCTGCCGTGATGTCTACACCCTTCGCCTGACGACTTTCAATGTTTATTTTTTGTATGCGACCCTGTTCTAAATAGAATACATCTTTATCATCGCTGCTGAACACAGGACTATTCTTTCCGCCAGGAGTGCTGGTAAGTTGTTTGGCAACCGGCGCTTCTTTTGCAGAGGGATCTAATGACCACGTGTAAAGATTTTCCTGACCTGCCACAGCCGCTGCAACAAGAAGGGTTTTCCCATCATTGCTGAGCGTTATGGAATTTGCATCCAGTCCGATTGGCAAAAAGCTGATCCGCTGTTGAATTCCTTCCCAAACGATCGTAACTGATTTTTTATCCTTAGGCTTTTCAGCAATTGCATCGTCTGTTTTTTTGACTGAAGGCTTTGCTTCCGGAGTGACTTTCGGTTCAACTACAGGATCACTAAACAGATTTTGGAAGCGCTCCTCAGCAAACAATGGAGTTTGAGGAACAAGGTCTATGCGTGCTACCTGTCCGCTTTCTGTTCTCTGACGGGATAGATAGAGGAGATACTTTCCCTCTTTAGCCCAGATCAGATTTCCTCCGAATGAGTTTGAAAGGAAGGATACTGGTCTCACTTCTCCACCTTGTGCTGAGACAATGGATATGTTCCTGAAAGATTTGACACCAGAGGAAGCAAAGGCAATCCATTTATTATCAGGTGACCATACAACTGAATTGGAAGCAACTGCTCCGCGATTGAAGTAAGCCGTGGCTAAACGCTTATCAGTACCTGAAGCGATGTCCATAACATGTAGTTCTTTTCCATCACGGATGTAGGCTAATGACTTTCCATCAGGAGATACAAATGGGAATTCATTGTGATAAGCGCTATTAGTAAGTTGCTTGACTGATCTCGAATCAAAAGAATACGAAAATAACTGACGCTTGCTGGAAGTAGATGCCGAGTAAATGATCGACTTGCTGTCACCGGTCCACGTGATATCATCTTCCGGTTGAAGACTGCTGGTAACACGAACCGCATCACCTCCATCTTTTGCTGAGACAGCAAATACTTCGCCCTTTACAATGAAGGCAATCTTCTTTCCATCGGGTGACAGGGCAAATTCATTGAATTGGTTGGTAAGCTTTGAAACAATGGATAGTGGAGCAGATGCAGATCCTTTTTTAATGATAGTGACAGGTTCAGCTTTGGTAGAAGCAATATCATATTTCCAGATAGTCAGGTCACGTTCAAAGAGAATTGTCTTTCCATCATAGCTCATGGATGGCCAGAGAACTCTTCCATTTGTAAACGTGGTAAGTTTTTTTGCTGCACCATTCAATGGCTGCGACCAGAGATTTTCAATTCCATCCCGATCGGAAGTGTAGAAAATTGAAGAATTGTCTTTGCTCCACATCGGCCAGAGACTTTTTGCTCCGCGATCGGTAACTTTTGAAAGTTCACCGTTATTTTTTCTGATCCAGATCTCTGATTCATCAAGATGACTATGTCCTCTTCTCCACCATTGACGTGATGCTACACCACGGGCATTAAAGGCAATGGCATTGCCGTCACCTGATGGATTTGCAAAAAATTCATTTGTATAAGGTTCATCGAGAAGTAACACAGGTGTTCCTCCAAGGATTGAAACTTTGAAGACATCTCCCATTCCTGATATTTCCTTTCCGGTTGTGGAGAAGAATATCCAACCTGAATCGGGTGTCCAGGCGCTTACTTCGTCGAGGCCGTCATCAAAGGTCAGGCGTTTAAGTTCGCCGTTATCAAGCCTGATAATATAAACGTCACCGTTTCCGGAGCGCTGACTTGTAAAGGCAATGTATTTTCCATCAGGAGAATAAAGAGGCCGTGATTCAAAACTTTCACTGACTACCAGTAATCGTGCTTCTCCACCTTTTGAGGATACCGTCCAGATGTCCCCACCCGAAACAAAAGCAATCTCATCACCGGAGGGTGAAAGCGCAGGCTCAGTAAAAGAGGGGAGAGATGTTTGTCCTGATAGATTAATGAAAGCAATAGCAAGAAGTACGGTGGAGACGAGATTTTTCATAGGGATAATGATTGATTTTAAAGATAATCAATCGCCTGAAAAATCCAGATAGGAAATGATGAGCGGCGTTATCGCTTCCCAAATGAGATTAGTCCAAAACCAATCCCACGGTAACGATTATTCCGTTCTTTTTTGGATAGTCCTCAATATCATTGGAATAGGGCATCAGCAATCCTGTTACTCCTGCATTCATCATCAGTGCAGGTGAAAGCCTGACTCTGCTATAAAACAGGCTGCTTCCGAAAGTCATATATTCTGCAGAATCAAAAACCTTATTATTATGCCAGGCCATCAGCCCCATGTCAATGTGATTTTTTGAATAGAGTATCCGGAACCGGTTCACCCAATCCTTATACTCCTGTTCCATGACTAAATTTCCAAATAATGTACTATGCTCAATCGTAAAGCTTTTAGAGATTTTATAGCCTGTTGTTAATATCAGTGTGACATCTGAACCTTTATCAGCCATTGAGTGACATTGCTCAAGGATAAAGCCTGCACTGGGGGTGATCGTTAGTTTCCTGCCGAGATGAAAATTTTTGTTAATCACCGCAAGCATAAAGTTGATTTGCGTTGGCTCGTTGTGAAGATCCATTGCCTTAAACACCTGAAGACCCCACGTTTTACGGTCATAGGTGAAATTGAAATCAAGTGTTGGATTGTCTGAAACAATTCTTCCGCCATAGGAAAACTGCCCCATTGAATGTAATCGCGTTGAAAGTTTTAAGTTCGATGTATTCTCCTTTTTTGTTTTTTGAATTGAATCCAATGGATCAATGTTTGCCCATACGGTCACAGGAAAAAGTAACAGGAGAAAAATTACCAGAGCTCTCATATTGATTTCGCTTTAATATTTACACAAAGCTTCGCCATCGGAGCCGTTTGCTCAACCCGCTTCTGTGAAACTCTTATTTAAAATATTGGTGCAAATTTTTCTTTTTATACCTTTACAAAACAGTTTCAGTTTTGTGTATTTTGACCAGATCAGTTTTTCCATAGATCACTCATTGTAATTCGAATTTTATAAACTTATTTATGAAGACTGCGCAACTAACAACCGATCATCTTTATCAGGAGGTAGCGGAACGTATTGAAAGATTGATTGAGCGTAAAGCATTAAAAGTAGGAGATAAGCTGTTGTCTGTCCGTACTCTCAGTAAGGAGCAAGGAATAAGTCTCAGCACTGCATTTCAGGCGTACTATCATCTTGAAAGCAAAGGACTTGTTGAAGCCCGGCCTCAATCAGGCTACTATGTGAAATTCACACCGGGTAACATGCTCAAGGTTCCTACTACGTGCGATCCATCAGAAGAGGCGCTGCCCGTTACCATTGATGAAATGATCAGCAGCGTGTATCACGACCTTCGTTCCGACAAGCTGATTAATTTTTCACTAGGTGCTCCTTCTGTTGAATTGTTGCCAGCAGCAAAACTGAACAAGGCTGTAACTCACGCACTCCGAACCTCTCAGGATAGCTGTCTTAACTATGAGCACATCCAGGGGAATGTTGAATTGCGTAAGCAGATAGCACGACAATCATTTAACTGGGGAGGAACGTTGGGTGAAGATGATATAGTTGTAACGGCAGGCTGCATGGAAGCTTTGTCTCTAAGCCTGAAAGCCGTTACCAAACCGGGCGATGCGGTGGCCATTGAAAGCCCTACCTACTTTGCAATATTTCAGGTGATGGAAAGTCTTGGTTTGAAAGTAGTAGAGATACCAACCGATCCTGAAACCGGTGTTGATCTTGACCGCCTTGAAAGTGCGATGGCGAAATTCAACATAAGAGCGTGTCTGTTTGTGCCCAATTTCAATAACCCAATGGGCAGTTGTCTTTCAGATGAAAAGAAAAAGAAGCTGGTGGACCTTGTCACGAAAAACAATATTCCTTTGATCGAGGATGACATCTATGGTGAATTGTTCTTTGGGAAAGTTCGTCCCCGCACATGCAAGTCATTTGACAAGAAGGGAATGGTCATTCAATGCGGATCATTCTCCAAGTCACTGGCGCCAGGATATAGAATTGGATGGGTGGTACCAGGCAAGTTCAAAGACAGTGTTGTGCGGTTGAAGAGAATGAATAATGTCTCAACCAACACACTGGCTCAGGCTGCCATTGCAAATTTTCTTGCCAACGGCAGATATGAACTCCATCTACGTCATTTAAGAAAAGCACTGCATACTCAATGTCTTCGTTACATTCAGGCGGTGACGGAGTATTTTCCTGAGAGTACCCGGATCACTCGTCCGCAAGGAGGGTTTGCATTGTGGCTTGAGCTTGATAAAAGAATTGACTCCTATAAGCTTCACAAGCGGGCACTGAAGGCGGGTATTGGAATCGCGCCGGGTCAGATCTTTTCATCTCAGGGACAATTCAAAAATTGCTTCCGTATTTCCTTTGGATTGCCGTGGTCTGATAAAGTTGAACAGGGTATTAAGACATTGGGTGAATTAGTGAGAAAATATTGATCGAAACGTACTTTGAAGTACTTAATGGCACATTTTTTTCAGCAGAATATTGAATCTGAATAAACTTTTGCCGCACGATCAGGGTTGTTATATTTGATTGAGATTTTGAATTAAACAAAAAGAATAAAATTATGGCCTTTACACTTCCAGCTCTTCCTTATGCAGCGAATGCTTTGGAACCTCATATTGACGCTCGTACGATGGAAATCCATCATGGCAAACATCACAATGCTTATGTTACAAATCTTAACACCGCTCTTGCCGGTAAGCCGGAAGAAAATCTGAGCATCGAAGAGATTTGCAAGAATATTTCAAAGTACCCGGCACCTGTTCGTAATAACGGAGGCGGTCATTATAATCACAGTCTGTTCTGGACGATCATGGGACCGAATTCTGGTGGCGCACCAACAGGCGCTTTGGCAGATGCAATCAATGCTGCGTTTGGAACTTTCGATGAGTTCAAGACAAAATTCAACGCTGCAGCAACCGGACGATTTGGTTCAGGTTGGGCATGGCTTATTAAAGATGCTTCCGGCAAGCTGGCCATCACTTCAACACCTAACCAGGATAATCCTTTGATGGATGTTGCTGAAGTGAAGGGAACTCCTCTTTTAGGATTGGATGTCTGGGAGCATGCTTATTATCTCAACTATCAAAACCGTCGCCCGGATTATTGTGCAGCTTTCTGGAATGTTGTCAACTGGAGCGAAGTAGCAAAGAGATTTGCTTAATCAGCATTTTCATAAAAAATAAAAAAGGGCATTCGTGCCCTTTTTTATTGAAGTTTAATTGACTCCTGAATTCCTACCTCCGGATAACGTAACTCAGTCCGCCCCTCAGAGCAAACCTCTGACTGTCGAAGAAGAAATCTCCCAACGCTTCAAACCTCCAGTTCTTTCCAATGGGTTTGGAATACCCAGCACCAAAAGAGGCGTCGTTTGCTCCAATCAATCCGCGAAAGCGAAGAAAAATATTATCGTTGGCATACCAGCGCACACCCATAACGAACGAATTTCTTTGTCGTGTCCAGATTTCGAGACCGGCACCAATGGCAAAGCGTCTTTGAATAAAATAGTTTGCTTCGAAGCCAATCTGAGCCTTATCAAAGACTTTGACATTATCAGTCTTGACGACATCCAGTCCGCCGCCAATGAGGATATCATTGGTGGCCTGAGCATTGGCATAAAAAGAGATCGCAGTTAAACAAAAGAACAGAGCAATTAAAAAGTTTTTCATTATTGAATTTATAGTTTAAAAAATTATTTACGATCGACAAATTAATCTATTGCTGAATCATTTCTTATCCTCCAGCATTTTCTGCAAAGCTAAAAACTCGTCTCTTAATCTGGCAGCGTCCATAAATTCGAGTTCCTTCGCTGCCTTTTCCATTGCCTTCCTGGTCTGATCCACCATTTTGGTTAGCTCCTCCTTGCTGAGGTAAGCCATTACAGGATCTGCCGCAAGAGAGGTCTCTTCATTTTCAACATAGTATTTCTTGAAAGACTTCTTGGAGTCAGCCACTTTCGTTTGCCCAAGAATTGAATCTTTGGAACGGATGATGGTCTGAGGCGTGATCCCGTTCGCAATATTATATTCCGTCTGGATCTTTCTTCTGCGATCTGTTTCATCGATGGCCATCTGCATGGATTCCGTGATCTTGTCAGCATACATGATGACACGACCATTGACATTTCTTGCAGCGCGGCCTATCGTCTGAACCAGTGATCTCTCATTTCGCAAGAAGCCTTCCTTGTCGGCATCCAGAATAGCCACCAGGGAAACCTCAGGAAGATCCAGTCCTTCGCGCAAAAGATTGACACCCACCAGCACATCAAATACTCCTAAACGCAATTCTCTTAAGATCTCAACCCGGTCAAGAGTCGCAACTTCTGAATGGATGTACCGACATTTTACAGATGCTCTTTCTAAAAACTTAGTAAGCTCCTCTGCCATTCTTTTGGTCAACGTCGTCACCAGAACACGTTCTCTTCTCTTCACCCTCTCATCAATTTCTTCCAGAAGATCGTCGATCTGTGTCTTGCTGGGGCGAACATCTATCTGCGGATCCAGCAATCCCGTCGGGCGAATGATCTGCTCAACAACAACACCTTCTGATTTCCTTAATTCATATTCACTGGGCGTTGCGCTTACGTACACGACCTGATTCATCAATGTTTCAAATTCATTGAAAGTCAATGGGCGATTGTCAAGCGCTGATGGCAACCGAAATCCAAAATCAACCAGATTTGCTTTGCGCGAACGGTCTCCACCCCACATCGCGCGAACCTGAGGAACGCTTACGTGACTTTCGTCAATGACCATTAAATAGTCGTCCGGGAAGTAGTCAATCAGACAGAAGGGTCTGTCGCCAGGCTTTCTTCTATCAAAGTATCGCGAGTAATTTTCAATGCCGCTGCAATAGCCCAGCTCACGCATCATTTCCAGATCAAACTCGGTTCGTTCTTTTAATCGTTTGGCTTCCAGGTGACGTTTATCTGATTCAAACAATTCAACCTGCAGCATCATATCATCCTGAATCTCACGGATCGCCTGATGTAAGGAGTCCTTTCCTGTAACGAAAAGGTTGGCAGGGAATATGGTCACCACACTTTCATTGGAGATCTTTCTTCCCGTCACTGGATCGATCCTCTGAATAGATTCAATCTCGTCTCCCAGGAAATAGATCCGGATAGCATAATCGGCATACGCAAGAAATACATCTACCGTATCGCCCTTCACTCTGAAATTACTTCTCTTGAATTCGACTTCTGAGCGACTGTAAAGAATATCCACCAGGCCAAACAGCAGCTTGTTCCGTGAGATCATCTCGCCGACCTTAAGCTGTATTCTGTTCTTCCCAAACTCAACCGGATTTCCGATACCGTAAATACATGAAACGGATGCCACTACGATCACATCTCTTCTGCCCGTGAGCAGAGCCGAGGTAGCACTCAATCTGAGCTTCTCAATTTCTTCATTGATGGAAAGATCTTTTTCAATGTAAAGATTGGAAGAAGGAATGAACGCTTCCGGCTGGTAATAATCGTAATAGGAGATAAAGAACTCGACAGCATTTTCGGGGAAGAACTGTTTGAACTCCCCAAATAGCTGAGCTGCAAGAGTTTTATTGTGACTTAATACAAGGGTAGGTCTGTTCGTGTTGGCAATTACGTTGGCGACTGTAAAAGTCTTCCCGGAGCCGGTAACACCTAACAGCGTCTGGTGTGCTTCTCCTTCTTCAATGCCCGTAACTAATTTCTTGATTGCCGCCGGCTGATCTCCGGTCGGTACGTATTCGCTCGTCAGTTTGAAATCCATTCTGCAATTTAGCGAAGGAGCCTGACACCTCCTTTATACTGTCAGACACCTGATGATTTTTTAACAAATCCAGGTGTCTGACAGCTATTGGATTAGTTGTTCCAGATCGCCCAGCTTTTCTCAGCCTGTATATGCAGCATTTCAAGACCGTTCTTGATCGTTGCCCCACGCATTTCAGCTTTCTGTAAAAACTTGGTACGGGCCGGATTGTAGATCAGATCGTAAACGAAATGATTGGAGGTTACTTGTTCAAAATCAATAGGAGGCGTTGCATTCGTATCCGGTGTCATGCCAAGAGGAGTCGTATTGATGATAAGATGTGAATCTCCGATGATGCTTGGGTCCTTTTCAAGGTCTTCGTATGTATAATCACCCTAAGCTTTGTCTCTGGAGACAAGTTTGAAGTCTATAGGAATTCTTTTCAGAGCCGCCTGAACTGCTTTTGACGATCCGCCGGTTCCGAGGATCAATGCACGTGATCCGTCAATGTTGGGAAACCATTTTTCAAGAGATTCGAGGAATGCATCGCAGTCGGTGTTATATCCTTTCAGCTTGCCATCCGATATCTTTATAACATTCACCGCTCCGATGGTCTTTGCGAAAGGGTCGATATCGCTGAGGAATTTTAAAACCTGCTCTTTGTAAGGGATGGTTACGTTAAGGCCTGCCAGTTCCGGATTTTCTTTCAGGAGGGTCTTTAGCTCGTCAACGTTCTTAAGAGTATAAAGGTCATAGTGATAATCACGCAGTCCGTCATGAAAAAACTTCTCATCGAAATATGCTTTCGAGAATGAATGAGAGACAGTAGCGCCGATTAAGCCAAATTTTTTTTCCATGAAGTTTTTTTAGTTTTTTGATTTGAGATAAGTAGCTGTTTTTTCAATTGCTACTACAAGAAATACACCAAGCGCTGCGAAGAGAATGGCATGAAACAAATGCGGATCGCCTTCAAACTGACCTGGCCATACACTTTTGTCAAAGGCAGGTACCTGTACGCCGTTGTGGTCAAGACGGAAACCGATCACATTTTTCCACGGCCACACTTTGTTAAGAGAGCCGATCATAAAGCCCGCCAGCACGGCAAGTGTTGGGAAGCGGTAATTCTTTAATACCCAGCTGAGAACATGTGAGAACCCTACCAGTCCGATAAAGCATCCCAATACGAATACGATGATCACGGGAAAATTCAATGTGATGAGTGCGGTGATGATGTACTCATACTTTCCGATGAGCAAGAGGATGAAGGCACCTGAGATCCCGGGTAATATCATTGCGCAGATAGCAAGTGCTCCACAAAAGAAAATGAAGAACAGATTATTTGGAGTCTCAGTAGGGGAGAGCACAGTGATCGCATACGCTACCACGATCCCGATGATGAAAGAGAGTACGGTGACAAAATTCCATTTCTTAATATCCCTGAGAATAAGTGGCGATGAGACGAGGATCAATCCAAAGAAAAAGGACCAGATAGAAATAGGATGATTTGCCAGCAGGTACGTCATCAGGTTGGCAAGGGAAAATATGCTGGTAACAATCCCTGCCAGTACGCAGATCAGAAAGTTGCCATTGATTTTTTTCCAGAAGGCCGCAAATTGAAAAGAAAGCAGAAGACGAACAGCAGTGATGTCAATCGCTTTGATAGATTCGATAAGTTCGTCGTAGATGCCGGTGATGAATGCTATAGTTCCTCCGGAAACTCCTGGTATTACATCTGCGGCTCCCATGCTTATGCCTTTGAAATACAGCAGCAGATAATCTTTCAGTGTTCTCACTTCTATTTATTTAAACCAGTAAAAAAATCGATTCGGTCTGTTTGCAGGGCAGCCTTAATCGATGTGAAAGGGAGGAGCGTTGTTATCTTTTTTACGTTCTAAACCCAGAAAATGAAGGAAGGTATCTCCACGAAGTCCAAGTCGGATGGTCTCTAACGGAATCACTTCTTCCGGTGCAATGTTACCAAGATTTACGTTGGCGCCTAAAAGCTTGATAAACCACACCTGCTGCGCTTTTTGCGGCGCTTCCCAGATAATTTTTTCAAAAGGGATCTTGGTTAAGATCTCCTGTACAAGACCTGACCGTACTTCACCAGAAGAACGGAATAGTCCTACGTTACCACCTTCACGTGCTTCGCCGATCACTTTCCATGCTCCGGCTTCAAGCTCCTTCTGCATTAAGTCGATCCACTGATAAGGTGGGATGATCTTATCAGCATCCTTGGAACCTACTTCAGAAAGTACAGTGACCTGTGGTGTTAGCTTGCGTATGTAATCACATTTCTTGTCATGATCCAGATCAATCGATCCGTCTGACACTTCTGCGAATTGCAGATCATATTTATCAAGAAGCTTGCGATAATCATCAAATTGATTGCGGATGATAAAAGCCTCGAACAAAGTGCCTCCAAAATAACATGGAAGGCCTGCGTCTTTATAAACCTTTATTTTCTCTTTAAGATGTGGCGTTACGTAAGAAGTTGCCCATCCAAGTTTTACGATATCAATATGTTCAGAGCAGTTGCTTACAAAATCTTCCGTCTCCCTCAGGCTTAGGCCTTTGTCCATGGCCATAGTATATCCTATTTGCCTGGGCTTGGTGGTACGCTCAGGGAGATTATTCAACGTGTAGTTCATGAGGGATTGTCTTTTCTAAATTGGTCGATGATCTTGTATAACGCCTTTTGGGTTTCAGGCTTTTGAAAGAAGTCAAACAGGACGGTGTGTCCTTCAAAGTTTAGTATTAAACCATTCTCTAAATAGTTGAAGGCATCTTTGAACTTGCCGGCTTCTATCAGATAAACCGCGATGCGGTAAAAAAATTCAGGGTCGTCAGGAATCTCAGCCATCCCCTGAAGGATAACCTCAACAGCCTTTTCATATTCACCACGGTCATAATAAATAAATGACCAGTTCAGCCAGATCTCCTTGTCTTCAGGTCCTAAATGGCTGGCCTCTTCATATGCGCTGATGCTTGAGATGGTATTGCCGATCTTAAACTCAGCATGTGCAGCTGCTTTCCAGTAGTCAGCGTTCTGTGAATTAAGCTTTACTGCCTTATTAAAGAAGTGAAGAGCCTGATACCATTTCTCCTGTTTCTCCAGGCAGCTTCCGGCACCGAACCATGCTTCATCATACATTGAATCAAGCTTGGTCGACTTCTGGAAGAACTTTAATCCCAGATCATATTGTTCAAGACCTTCATGTGCAGCGCCCATGCAGCAATAAACTTCAGGGCTCGGTCCTTCAATGTCAATGGTCTTTCTGAATGCGTCAAGAGCTTTTTCAAACTCCTGCTTGTTCATAAAGGAGTTGCCCATGTTAAACCATGCTGAAGCAAAGTTCTCATCAAGGGCAATCGCATATTCATAAGCTTCGATCGCTTCTTCGTAACGTTCAAGCTTGTTGCAAACAATTCCAAGATTGTACCACGCTGGTCCTGAGAAAGGATCTTCGTCAATGAATTTCTTATAGTATGATAAGCTGTTCTCAAGCTGACCTACAACATCAAGGCAGTAAGCAAGTTCGTACAGCGAACCTTCGTGATTGAGATTCTCTTCAATCGATTTTTTATAGCATTCGATCGCCTGATCAAACTCTTCTTTGCTTTGATAAGCCAGGCCCAGGCTGTAGTAGATCTCATCACGATCATCTTCAGTCATTTCAAGCGCTTGTTCGTATAGTTCAATTGCTTTTTCATGAAGGCCCTGAAGAGAGAATATCGAGCCCATGGAAAGGAGTATATCCAGATCCGTTGGGTGGAGATTGAGTGCCTGTTCCAGAAGCTCCAGAGCTTCTTCGTAACGCTGAAGATTGGAAAGGATCTGAGCCTTTACAGCAATGAGTTCTGTTGAAAAAGGATATTGTTCCATGGCCATGGTAACGGCCACAAGAGCTTTTTTATGTTTTCCGCGATCGAGGTAGTGGTAAATGATTGTCTCGTATGCTTCGAGATCGAAAAAGCCGCTGGATTTCCTTTTGAGAATATCTTCAAAACTTCTGATCAACTCCTCCTCTTCCTCCCGTTTTCTGAATTCCTGCGCCATTCTCTAAAAGGGTTTGACCAAAATACAAAACTGGTCACGAATATTAAAAAAATGGGTCTCTAATAATTTTAGGCCCTTATTTGGCTCAAAAGTCTGGTAATAATAGTCGAACTGCAACTTGCATTTTTTATTTCTTAGGCTTAACATTTCGCAAATAGGCCTCACAGCACCATGCAAGCGTTTGTTCCAGGCTCTTGTACCGGATTCCCAGCAAATCGACAGATTTTTGATTTTTGTATTGAAAGGATTGAACCGCCATCAGAGCTGATTGACGGGTAACAACTGGCTCTTTATTGAGCATAAAAGCCCTGATTTCTTCTGCCAGACCGGCCCAGTGCGTCAGGCCTGCAGACACTTCAATGGAGGGTGGCTTTTTGCCAAAGCGTTTGGCTACTTCCGTGAAAAAATCCTTGAAGGGAATTGACCCGGCAGACAGAATAAACTTCTCAAGATGCTGCGGTTTTTTATAGAGCTGAAACACTGCTTCCGCCACATCACGTGCGTCAACATAATTCAATGATCCATTCGTGTAAAATGATTTCTCATTCCACACATAGTCAAACAACGTAGCACTGCTTCTTGATATCTGATCTGCCGCCAGGATCACTGAAGGATTCACCATGCTTATGGTAAGACCTTCTTCAGCGCCGCGATAAACTTCAAGCTCTGCACGGTACTTTGATTCAGCGTAGTCGGTAGAAAGAATATTATTCCACTTGCTGTCTTCTGTGATGGGCTCACGTGTTGATCGTCCAAGCGCCGCAACGGAACTGATCTGGATAAAATTCTTTATTCCAAGCTGAAGACATGCATCAATTGCATTTCGTGTACCCTGAACATTTGTATCAAAGACCTTTCTTTCACGACGGGGATTGAACGAAACATATGCTGCAGAATGTATAACCGTATCCGCTCCTTCAAAAGCTTCGCGCAATGAAACCTGATCAAGAACGTCTGCCTGTTTTTTTATGACTCCTTCCGGCAACTGGTGATCGCCACGATACAGCGCAACGGTCTCAACTCCTTCTGAAAGAAGTTTTGAAAGGATATGACCTCCCAACAGTCCGGTTGCACCTGTAACTACTACCATATTTCTTAAAGTGTATAATTCAACAAAGGAAGATCCAGAGCCTTCCTGTAGAATTTAGCTTGCTGAACTTTTTTAAGGATCAGCGCATGATCCATATTATGACAATCACTTCCCAACAGATCGATCAAACCTTTTTGAATCATCTTCTCTGCCATCTTCTGGATCTGGGGACCATAGAAACCAATCAGCGAAAGCATATTGATCTGCAACAGCACTCCACGATTTCTCATATCCTCTGCTTTTTCAAGCGACATGTATTCATAGCGTTCAGGATGTGCCAGCACGGGCTTGTATCCCTGTGATGTTGCTGAGAATATGAACTCTTTCAATTGGTATGGCTCACTCATCACATTCGTTTCGAAAAGAAAATGACGATCGCCAAATGTCAATATCCTTTTCTTGTCCATCATTATCTTAATGAAGTTCTCATCCAGATAATATTCTGCTGCACAATGAAAGGGAATTGTATAACCAGATTCCTTTAGCACCACCTTGAAATTCTCGAATGCTGTTGTTACAGATTCGGCGGTGTTGCCGTAATAATCTGTCATGATGTGAGGAGTGGTGATGATCTTCTGATATCCCAGTTCCATCAGCGCATCAATCACGGCAAATGCTTCCCGTGGTGACTTTACTCCGTCATCGATCCCCGGAATCAAATGCGAATGCATATCGGTGATCAGGGGACGTAAAGCGGGCTTGCTAAAAAAGGAAAACACGCTAGTTAAAGATTTGTTTCAGCCAGTGCTTCTTGCTTTTGTCTTCCTGGTAGTATCCGTAGCCGTATGTCTTTCCGGTATTTGGTAAAGCATTCAGCACAACGGCTACATTCGAAAGCTTATTGATGGAGATCAATCGCTCCAGGTTAGAGAGGAATTCTTTCTTTGAATAATTAGCACGTACTACATAGATCGAAAGATCGGCGCGCTTCATGGCCATGATCCCATCCGTAACCAGTCCGACAGGAGGTGTATCAATTACGATATAATCATAGATGCCTCTCAATTCTGTCAACAGATCTTCAAACTCTCCATTGAGCAATAGCTCAGAAGGATTGGGAGGATGAGGGCCTGCAGGAATAAAGTCAAGACCTTCCAGTGAGGTTTTGGTAATGCTCTCCGCCAATGTGTTCCTATGAATCAATATCGTGCTTACGCCCTTTGATGGATCTTTGATATCAGCGTGACTGTTTTCTTTTGCCTTGCGCATGTCAAGATCCAGAAGGATTACTTTCTTTTTTGACATCGCCAGTATTCCTCCAAGGTTCATCGCAAGGAATGACTTGCCTTCACCGGATACACTCGATGAGATAACGATAACTTTCTTCTTGTCACTCGAGGTGAAGAAGTCAAGATTGGTTCGCAATGTTCGAATGGCCTCACTGACAATAGAACGTGGATTGTCAACAATGTAGAATGGACTTGCTGCCTTGTTCTTCATTTCAGGAATCACACCCAGCACCGGAACTCCTGTCGATCTTTCAATTTCTGTCAGTCCGGTAATTTTATTATTGGAGAGATAGATGATTCCAATGAAGAAGAAATTAAGGATCAGCCCACCCACGAAACCAATCCCAAGAATTATGTAACGATTAGGGGCAACAGGTTTTGTCGGAAGAACCGCAGAAGAAAGAATCTTGAAATCCGGTGTACTTCCTGCCTGTGCAATTTCAAATTCAGCCTTCGCCTGCATCATGCTCAGATAGAATTCTTCATACAACTTATAAAAGCGCTGATTCTTTGAAAATTGAGTGTTTTTGTCCGGCATGGTGGCAAAATCCTTTTCAAGCTTTGCCTTCTTCTGATTCAGCTCCACCATAGAACCCATCCAGTTCTTTCTCACTTCTGTAAGCTGACCGAACAGTGCACTCTTTATAGTGTTGACTTCCTTTTCCTTTTGCTGAAAGGCATAGGTATTGTCTTTATAGGAGAGGGTAAGCTTATTCTGATCCTGCGTGATCTTCTGGAATTCTTCAATCCTCTCGTTAATGAACGTTGGCAGATATGGCTTCGGCATAATGAATGCCGTCGTTTTTCCGGAAGACAGATCATCCATCAGGGTGCTGATGTCTGTGATCTTTCTGTTAAGCTCGAATCTTTGTGAGTCAAGCTGGTTGATAACAAAGATTGTCTTGCGAAGATCTGAATCCAGGTTGCTGCTTTTATTCTTCAGCGTGAAGTTCTCGAAATAGTTTTCGAAGTTTTCCATCTTCGTTTCAACCTGGCCAAGTTCATTGTTCAACCACTCGATCTTTTGCTTGTTGGAGCTGTTCTTTTGTTCATTACTGTAATGCAGATACACTGAATCAATCTTGTTGACGATTGTGTAAACCTTTCTTACGCTGAAATCTCTCAAAGAGATCCGGATCGTGTTAGCGTCAAAGTTTAATGGCTCGATCTTCAGGTTGTCGGTCAGGAACTCGACAAGCTTCTCGCGACTGTTGATGATAAAGAAGAAGTGATTCTTAAAGTCCGGTTGAGCGTTCGGTGCCAGCTGAATTAAGAAGCTTGCTCCTTCGAGTACAAGGGGTTCACCCAATGTTGCTTCTCTCTCTTCACCTTCTTCACCGATCTTTATCTGATACTTATTGCCTTCAATAAAATCGAAATAGATTGGCTTATCCAGGATCCTCTTGTCAGTCAATGTATAGTTGACACGAAAGGGAGATGCACGATACATTTCGAATTCCAGAACATTTCCGGCGCTGTAATAGCTCACCCAGAGATCCAGTGAATCCAGCACGCGACTGAAGAACAGCTTTGATTTCATCTGCTCGATCTCACCCGCAATGATATTCCTGTTTTGATCTTCAACGATCTGAGCGATCCCTAAAGCTGTAGCATCCTGTTTTATTTCAAGACGTAATTCAGAGCTTGATTCATAAACATCCTTGGTCCAGCGGATGGTGAGATAAGCACCAAGATTGGTAACAATGAAGATGATAATGATCGCCCACAGATTTTTACGCGCAACCATCTTGAGCTTCTCGAGGTCAATCCCTTCAAGAGCATCATTACGTTGAGGACGGAGGCGATTATTATTCACGTTAGTTCAGGCTTCGGATAACGATGATCAGTGAAAGTGCACTTACAAACAGACTGATGAGACCTGTATAATCTCTCAAGCCTTCAGCGAAGGGTCTTCTTACCGGTTCAATGTAAATGATGTCTCCCGGCTCGATGATCATATTGCCGGATTGAAATCCCTCGATGGTGGTAAGATCTACTATGAAGACTTTTTCTCCACGAACAATTCTGATGCTGCCCGCCTTTGAATCATTGGGCAGACCTTTCGCCAATGCAATCACTTCTGCCAGTGTTATGTTTTGATTTACCAGCGGTATTACCTGGCCGCCTACCGCGCCAAGAACAATCACTCTTTTGTTTTGAAAGGTTACTACTACGTAGCAATCATGAAAGAACTTGTCGTACTCCTGCTGCAGAATCAATTCCGCCTGGCGAAGAGTAAGTCCTTCCATTTTAAGATCTCCTATCACCGGAAATTTCACAACACCATCAAGCTCCACAAGATAATTTACCTGGGGACGTAGTTGATTGGTTGTATTGGCAGTGGGTCTTGTAAGTTCTGGATTGGGATCAATAACGCGCTCACCTTTGTTGGTGTAGACATCCACCTTCAGCATGTCATTTTTCTGAATGACATAATTGCGTTCTGCCTGCAGTATTTCCTTGGTGATCGGAGGTGATTTGAAGTCATCCGGAGCATGCAGCAGTACATTCTGCTTATAGGTCCCGCAGCCCCAAACGAAGAGGCACAGGAATGCGATATACCTGAATTGAAGAGTAGAAAATTTCACGCGTAATGAGTAATCCAGGGTAAAACTACCGATTTCCGGTAAACAAAACTTATGAGGCTTTCTGGAGGGCGGATAATGTTTCGAGGTATTTATCGATGACCAGCGACTCGTCAAACTCCTGCTCCATTTTCTTTCTTCCGTTTTCGCCGAATTGGCGAAGGGAATTGTCATCCATACCTGCCATGCGATCCATTTTACTGGCAAGATCATCGGAATCTTTCATCCGGCAGAGGAAGCCATTATAATTATCGGTGACTACCTGATGGCATCCCGGTACATCCGTCGCGATGATAGGCTTTGCACAGCTCGCAGCCTCCAGCAAAGTATGCGGTGTTCCCTCACGATAGGATGGAAGCACTACACAGTCGGCAGCATTTATGAAGGGACGGACATCATGTGTGGTGCCCAGATATTCAATCGTATTATCCTTGATCCAGGAGTCAATCAACTGCAATGGAATTCCTCTTTGATGCTTTGGATCCTTGGCTCCCAATATCTGAAAGTGAGCATCCATGCCCTGAGCGCGGAGCTTTCTTACTGCTTCAACATATTCGAGAATTCCCTTATCAGTGATCAGACGTGAGATCAGCAGGAATGTAAACTTGCTGTTTCTTTTGAATTCGGAAGGGACAAAATGCTTGAGATCAATTCCTGAACCGGGGAGAAGATCGGTCGACTTTTCAGCGATCAGCTTCCTTGAAACGAACAGGTCCCGGTCATCGGGATTCTGGAAAAAAACCTTCTTTGGATAGCGGAAAGTCCATTTATAAAGGAAAAGCGCTATGGCAGAAAGCATGTTCTTCTTAAGAAAAACAGTTCCCAGCCCGCACACATTATTAACAGTCGGAATTCCCAGGAATGCCGCTGCCAGTGAACCATAAACATTAGGCTTTATGGTATAGTGCAATATCATGTCCGGTTTGATGGTTCTGTAAATAGACCACAACTCTATAATAAGAGCGGTGTCTTTGATCGGGTTTACACCGCGACTGTCCATCCGCACGGCATGGTGCTTGCAACCAGCTTCTGTAAGAAAGTGTGTGTAGCTGTCTATTGGAGCAATTGTATGAACCTCATATCCCTTCGCGAGCATGGCTCTGACGAAGTTCATCCGGAAGTTATAGATGTTCCAGGAAGTATTGAGGACGATTGCAACCTTCATTAGCCAAATAGACCGTTATAACGTCGAAAATGGACGTTTTTCAGTTTTAAATTCTTCAAAACTAAATAAAAGTAACCGACCTAAAAACTACACCTGATAAACCCCGTATTTTTGAATTTGAATTATGGAGAGCCAGACACCTAATAAATTAACCTGCGTCCTTGTTGCCGTTGCGTCGAACCGTGAATTACAGGATCTCATTGATGAGCACCTGGACGAACTTGCATTTTTAGCCGAAACAGCGGGTATTTCAACCTTGAAGAGATATATCCAGCATCTTCCCAGCCCGGACTCAAGAACTTTCGTCGGGAAGGGAAAGCTGGAGGAGATACTGTCTTTCGTTGCCAACAATAAGGTGAAGAATGTCATCTTCGACGATGACCTTTCACCCAGTCAGCTGCGAAATCTTGAAAAAGAGTTTAATAGTGAAGTGACAGAAGTGGAAGACAGGGTGCGTATTTATGATCGCAGCTTGCTCATCCTCGACATCTTTGTCATGAGAGCACAGACAGCGCAGGCCCGTGTGCAGGTAGAGCTGGCAATGAATCAATATCTGTTGCCGCGATTGACCAGAATGTGGACTCACCTTGAACGTCAGCGTGGAGGTACCGGCACCAGAGGTGGATCCGGTGAACGTGAAATTGAAACGGATAGAAGAAATATCCGCTACCGTATTTCTCTGTTGAAAGAAGAGTTGCTGAAGATTGAAAAGCAGAAAGTTACGCAGCGCAAATCCAGAACGAATATTGTCCGTGTCGCATTGGTAGGATATACCAACGTCGGCAAGTCTACTTTGATGAATGTATTATCGAAGTCGGATGTGAAGGCGGAGAATAAATTATTTGCGACGGTGGATGCAACGGTAAGGAAGGTAGTGATCGGCGATATTCCTTTTTTACTTTCCGATACGGTTGGATTTATCCGCAAGCTGCCTCACCATTTGATTGAGTCGTTTAAGTCTACGCTTGATGAAGTGCGGGAAGCGGACCTGCTGTTGCATGTTGTGGATATGGCACATCCTTTTCACGATAATCAGATTGAAGTAGTTACCAAGACGCTGGGAGAGATCGGTGCCGGGAATATTCCTGTGGTGCTGGTGCTGAATAAAATTGATCTGTTGAAAGATGATGATGCCAATCTTGATTTTGAATTGGTGAGGAAGCGATATAAAGAACAGGGCATTGGTCCGGTGGTATTTGTTTCTGCAAGCTCAAAGCAGAACCTGGATGAGTTGAGAAAAGTAATGTATGAGGAGATACGTAAAAAGCACATGACGTATTATCCGAATTATGTTGCCATGCCGGTGTATGAATAATTGATTGCAGTTGCAATAATTACATTCGTTTGCGGTGAGAGTTGCATCGTGAATCATAGATCATGAGAATCTGAATCATCAGATTCTCATCTATCTTTAGGCACCTAACCTGATTAATCAACATGATACAACCTCAACCTCCCGTCATCTTCGGGCTCACGGGCCTTGGAGCTTTTCACACTGTCATAAGTCTTATTGCACTTTTCGTGGGTGCCATTGCATTGATCCGCGATAAAGAAATTACCTGGAGTAATGCTTTAGGGAAGGTGTATGTGATCTCAACCATAATTGTTTGCATTACCGGATTTGGAATTTTTCAACATGGTGGATTTGGCAAGCCTCATATACTGGGCATCGTTACGCTGATCGTGTTTGTATTTATTTACCTCGCAGCGAAGGGCAAACTTGGAAAGAACTCACCGTACATCGAAACGGTCCTTTATTCACTCACTTTCTTTTTTCATTGGATTCCGACGGTAACAGAGGGTTTTACCCGTCTGCCATTGGACGCACCACTTGCTTCAGGTCCGGAAGATCCTACTATCCAGAAAATTGTGGGAGTCATTTTTATTCTCTTTGTGACAGGCGCCATTATGCAGGTGAGGAAGATGAAGAGAAAGCTTTCTCCGGTTTGATTTTGTATTTTCGTAGTCTATAAAAACACATCTATGAAAAGGATCAGTATTGCATTCATCTCGTTCGTTGCCATCGTTGTTTTTTCAGCATGGAGTCAAAAGAATGAATGGGTATCATTGTTTGACGGAAAATCATTTGACGGATGGAAGCTGTCGGAGCATCCTGAAACGTTCAAAATAGAAAACGGATTGATTGCAGTTCACGGCGAACGTGCTCACATGTTTTATGATGGCGCTTTCATGAATCACGACTTCAGAAATTTTGAATTCAAGGCTACCATTAAAACTACCCCGGGATCCAATTCAGGAATCTTTATTCTCTCAGAATTTCAGCCGGAAGGATGGCCATCGAAAGGCTTTGAGATTCAGGTGAATAACTCACATACCGACTGGCGCAAGACGGGCAGTGTTTACGCGGTGCAGGATGTGAAAGAAGTTTTTGTGAAAGACGATGAGTGGTTCACCATGCACATCAAGGTGGTTGGCAAGACTATTACCGTCTCTGTGAATGATAAGGTAATTAATACATATACTGAAGGAGATACAGATAAGTCGAAGTTCCGCCGCGGTACGATTGCGTTGCAGGGACATGATCCCAAGAGTATTGTTTATTACAAAGATGTAATGATTAAGGCGTTGCCGGATTAGTAAATTTATTACTCATCCTCCACGAACGCGGTTTCCATAACCTCTAATACTGCGAAGGCACAGCCGGCGGGATTCTTGCAGATACCGTCTTTCAGTGGTTTGCACTTCACAGCGATGAGGATGTTGGTAGTGTTTAATGGAATGTCAAACTCCGCGGAGTCTTTGTGAGTATCGTAACGATATTGTTGTTGTACACCACGCTTCTTCGGAACCTCTTTTCTTGATACCGGAAAAATGCTGGTATGCGTGTGAGTGACAGTAGTCATTTCCTTATCGAGGCATACGATCACCAGCGTTTGTTCATAATGGGAAGCTTTGAATTTGTTTGCCGTGTCGGCAGACGCAGAGCTTGTTTCAACCGTCAGTTTGGAATTCTTTAAAGACGGTGTGAGTGAGGCATGATAATAACGTGAGAAGTTCTGGTTAGCCCTGAACTGGAAATCTTTTAAGAACCGCAGATCGAGTTCGGGGTCTGCGTTTAAATCTCTTTTTAATATTCCCACCAGACGGCTCCACATGGTTCCATCTTTTATCTCCTCTTTGTAAGGTTTGAATGCGTCGTTGATGACCTTCGCAATTCCGGTTGCCCTCGCATTTAGGACTGAGAACTTCCTGGCGAAAGGACTTGTAGTTTGTGGAGTGTGGGTGAATCGGGGAGCCCGCTCATGCTTGCCGTATGCCTTACTGTTTACAATTACAGGATCACCGGGTTGGCGGAGGTGCTTTATTTTATCTTCCTTTTTTGTGGCCATCACGCAGATTTTTTACGTAATTGAAGAAGTATCTCAAAATACTGGAAAAGCCTGAATCTGTCAAGTATTCGGCACCTTTCCCGTTCGAAAATCTCTACCCTTATGGAGACATTATGGAGACCTTATCGAGACCTTATGGAGACCTTAACGAGACTTTTCCCGGATAATCCTCTGATCACCTCCCTATCTCCCTCTTATGTCTCTCGGATGTTCCGGCATGTCTGCCCGGAGTCATGACCTCGTAGTATGCTTGTCGGTCCGGATGATGTTCGGATGCTTTCCCTTCGCTCTTTAATATTATCTTGAAGCCTTAACCTGATCCTTGGCCTCAAAGTTTACCTCTGCACTCTATTATACAGTGTCCCTGGCACTTATATCTATCTGCGCTATTTCTCCCACGCTTGCACAAAACAGTCCGGTCGAGTTCAAACGCTGGACGGTTGACGAAGGATTGCCGCAAAATTCAATAGGGAAAATTATTCAAACAAGGGACGGGTACATCTGGTTGCCAACACAGGGCGGGTTAGCCCGGTTTGATGGAGTCCAATTCGAAAACTTTGACGTCAACCGTGAACCCGAACTAGGGAGCAATCGCACCTCTGTTCTTTGCGAAACGAAGGATGGTCGCCTTCTTCTTGGCAATATTGGTGGAGGATTGGTTGTTTATGAAAATCACAGGTTCAAAAACATTTCTGATCAATTGGGTATCACCAATCAAACAGTGAACCTGATCACAACGGACAGCCAAAACAGAGTCTGGGTCCTCACGGAAAAATCCGGCATCGTGGTGCTGGATGGTAAGACGTTGCTCCCGCTTGATGAGTATAAACCTTTACAAAAGGTTATCGCTCAAAACATCTATGAAACTCCTTCAGGCGAGATGATCCTGGAACATGGCCCAAACACCCGTGTCTGGAAAGATGGAAAACTCGACGATCTCTCACAACACTTTTATGCAACGCTTCATAATAGTTATAAACCTGAACCCGATATTCTGTTCACGTCTACATACACAAGCGACAACAACACGCTTTGGATCGCCAGTCCCACAATATTGTATAAAATACAGGATCATCGTCTGGTTAAAGAATACCCGATCGATGAAGAGTATAGAAAAGGAAAATACGTTCTGGGAATATTCAGCATTAAGACCAATCAATTGCTGTTTACCTTCAACAACAGTGATCGTCTTGTTACGTTCGAAATGACTACAGAAGAATTTGCCAATGTTGATCTCGATCTTCAATGTCCCGGAACAAGAATAAAGCACGTCTTCAAAGACAGGGAACAGAATATCTGGTACACTACCTCAACCTGCGGACTGATACGCGAGAATAGATTCCGTCCGAAATATGTCGATGCAGATCCTGCGATCCTCAATCACAACATTTATCCCGTGATGAAGGACAGCAAGGGAAGATTTATTATCGGAACACATCAAACGGGGATGGTTGTAATTGAAAACGGTAAGTCCGTTGATGTTCCTATTAAGCATGCGCTTCCGTCTTCCAGTTATCCGTATTCCATTGTTGAATTTGATAAAGATGAATTCTACATGACGTGTAATGGCGATACCAATGTCACTCAATTCAAACGGGGTAAAGTAACGAGCATGGATATCCCGGGTTACAAGAGCATTAGTTTAAGGCCGTTGTACAAAACCCGATCCAATGAATTGCTGCTTGGCACTGGCACCGGAATCTTCTTCCTTCATGAGAATGAATTTGTAAGACATCCATTGAATGATCTGACCAATGGAATACTCATCACTTCATTCTTTGAAGACTCAAAAAGTAATTTATGGCTGCTCTCCGATAAGAATCTGTTTGCCTACAACCAGGAAACAAAAGAGTTCAAAAAGTTCAGCTCACCCCAAAACTTCAAGACCCAATACTTACGGGGAGTCTGTGAAGACAAGGAGGGGAGGATCTATTTTGGTTCTTACGGATATGGTTTGCTGATGTTTGATGGTTCACGTTTTTATGAACTCACCATGAACAACGGCCTGCTGGAAAACGTCATCTCAAACATTACAGATGATGGCAATGGCAATCTTTGGTTAACGGGCAATAACGGTTTGACGAAACTTAGAAAACAAAACTTAAATGCATTTCTCGAAAAGAAAGAACCCCGCCTAACACCGACACTCTTTGACCGCTCAGATGGCTTGCGGAGTGCCGAGTTCAACGGAGGGATCCAGCAATCAAAGTGTGAGATAGGAGATAACGTCTATTTGTTTCCAACCATGGATGGATGTGTCCGGATAGATTTCAATGCTATTCCGGATAATCTTCTTCCTCCGCCGGTCATCATAGAGTCGATTCAGACAGAAGATTCAACCTATCTGGCACTGGCAAACAACTCCATTCCTTATAGTGCAGGCAGAACACAGTTCACTTTTACTGCGTTGAGTTTCTCATCCCCGAAGGATGTCAAATTCAAATACAAGCTTGAGGGTTATGATGAAGGCTGGAAAGATGCGGGCACAGAACGTAAAACGAGCTATACAAAGATATCTCCCGGTGATTATACATTTCGTGTGATCGCCTGTAACAATGATGGTGTCTGGAATGATACCGGGGCATCCATCGCAGTAGCAATTGTTCCACCATATTATATGACGTGGTGGTTCCGGACCCTCAGTGTTCTGATCGTTGCCTTTGGGCTGTCGGTTGTTGTGCTTCTTATTGACAGAGGTTTGAAAAGAAAAGAGAATGAGAAGCTGAAGTCACAGCAAAAGCAGGAGATGAAGTCGATCGTCGCTACGGAAGAGCGTGAGCGCAAACGTATTGCCGCTGATCTCCACGACAGTGTCGGGCAGCTATTGACAAACGTCAAGCTCAACGTGGGTACGCTGAGTGAAAGACAAAGTATTTCCAGTCAGGATAAATTACTGTTTGATAACTCAAAGAACTCTCTGCAAGAGATCACCATGGAGTTAAGGAACATTTCCTATAACCTGCACCCGCCATCGTTAGTGCAGTTCGGACTTGTCAGCGCTATTGAAGAAGAGATCAAGAATATCAAGCTCATCAGGAATATCGATGTGGAGTTTATCAATGATACATCGGATGCCCGGTTTGATGCGGAGACAGAACTGGCGTTGTACAGGATCTTTCAAGAGGTTGTTAATAATGTCATGAAACATTCCGGTGCCACGGAACTGTCGGTTCAGCTCATGCAGCATGAGTCTATGCTGCAGATTGTGGTGGAGGACAATGGAAAGGGTTTTATGATGGAGGAAGGTCTCGCGAAGAAAAGCAGCAACGGTTTGAAAAACCTCCACTCGCGTGTATTGATGCTGGATGGAAAAATTTCTTTTGATTCAATGCCTGGCAGAGGAACCACGGTGATAATAGAATTACCTTTGAAAGGATAATGGAACGTATTCGCCTCCTCATTGCTGACGATCACAAAGTATTGCTGGAAGGATTGCACCGGATGCTGAGCGATGTTTCAGACATTGACATCGTAGATCTGGCACATGACGGCGATGAGGTACTCTCAAAAATAAAAACACATCCTGCAGACATCGTCATGATGGACATACAGATGCCCAACAAAGATGGGTTTCAAACAACCATTGAGTTGAGTCGTGATTTCCCTGATGTGAAAATTCTGATCCTGACCATGCACAGCGAGAAGGTCTATATCGAGAAGATGTATCAGCTGGGTGTGATGGGATATATCTTAAAGAGCAGCGGCAAGGATGAGATCCTGGATGCGATCCGCAAGATTGCTTCGGGACAGAAATTCTTTTCCGACAGCGTTACGCTTGCGATGCTGGAGAACAAAAAGACACATGTGCATGGCTCCGATTCACCGTTGACAAAACGGGAGATGGAAATACTGGATCTGATTGCTGACGGTGACAGCAATCCCGCCATTGCGACAAAACTTTTTCTGAGTGTGGATACGATCAAGACGCATAGGAAAAACCTGATGAAGAAGTTGAAGATCAATAATACGGCGGGGTTGGTGAAGTATGCGATGGCCCTGAAGCATTAGGGCTACGCGGTGCACAGCTTACATAGCCCACGGTTTTAACCGTGGGAATGATGATCGGATATTCCCACCAACCATTTTAATGGTTTGCAGACAATTGCATGAGAAAAACCATTGAAATGGTTATATGCATTGACATCAAATTGCAACCCACGGTTAAAATCGTAGGCTCACTCTGCCTTACGTTGATGTTATCACCAACCATCTAATATGAACCTAACCATGTATCCTTAATGCCTACATGACAAATTCATTATACGCATTTGTATAATTGTTCAATGATGGTCTGAAAAATCCTTTTTTGGGATTGTTGATATCGAGAATAACCATCACCATTATAGAGGTCATAATGACGAATACAATGGGTGCCAGGTAATGATCGTTTTCATTAAATCCATTGGAAAATCCCACCAGCACGCCGACCAGCAATGAGCAGATGGTGATCATTGCTATTAAGATCCACGGCATTCGTTCAATGGCCCCGTATTCAATCCTGTAATGCAATGCAGTGGCATTGTTAACGCCGACCATTATGGCTTTAATATCACTCTTTAGCTGCGGATCTTTGTCATGCATGGACAATAGTGAGAGCCAAAGATTTTTATACAACCTGTTGGATGATACTATAAGGGTATCTTCTTCAAAAGCATTTGATCTGTCTTCAAAGACTTTCTCTTCTAATATCTGGAGGACGAAGGACTGAACGGTATCACGCACCGGAACTGAAACAAAGCTTGCGTCACGATAGAGAGTGGAGAGTGCATCGACGTGCTCATGGATCAGGTTGAGCCGGTCTTTGCTTGCATTACCAGACAACAGCAGTGTGAACGACAGTATAAGACCGAACAGGGAAATGATGGATGTCTCAACGCCACTCGCCTTCCAGTTTCTTTTTTGAAGGAAATATTTATTTCGTGCAATCCTGTAGCCAATGTAGACAGCAGTACTCAGAGCCGTGACATAGCATATGGCAAATAACGTAAGGTTCATTTATTTATTGATTCATTGAATCCCTGAATATTCAAGCAAATCCAAATTCAATCGTTGGTATTGGTATGGATTGGCTCATCACTATTTCCATCTCAAATTTAAGAAAAAGATATTCTGGCGTACTATATTTGAAGCATGGCAAGTTTTAAGTGACATCGAAATCGTGATATTCCGGACATCCGTTTCGGCCGGGTTGAATAATATAGAATAATTAAATACACAAAACGTGAAAACAATCAGAGCTCTTTTCATCTCCTTGTTGATGTTGGTATTCGTAACTGATTTATTTGCTCAGGACGAATCTTCATTTGGTGGTTTTCTTGCATCACCCGTTGGAGATTTCAAATCCACGAATCGCAGCAGCGGAGGATTTGCAAAACCTGGTGGAGGAATTGTGTTTGATTCGAAATATACCAGCGGACTTCTTCCTGCCAACTGGCATTTCTATTTTCATTCAACGTACCAATGGAATGACATGGATACAGAGGCATTGGGAAAAGCTTTTACCGAGGCGCTTGGCTACAGAACAGAAGTTTCCGACAGTAAATTTTCACCTATTCTCACGACGGTAGGACCCGCGTATGACTTCCGGCTCTCGAAGAACATTGTTTTTGAATTAAAGGCCGGTATCGGAATCATGTTCAATAATACAAAGGCCTTTACAGTGAAAGTGTACGACGAAAATAACAGCGTCATTGTCGATCAGCTAATCAACTTTGATAATAAACTGGCGTTTGCTTACAATGGAGGAGCTGAGATCAAATTCGAGATTGTCAAGAATCAATTCGCGATAACTTTATTTTCCGACTATACTTTTGCGAAACAAACAACAAAGATCAGTTCATCTGTTGGGTCGACCACCAGTCTGGTGGACTCTTTTCAAAAACTGGAATATTTAAATACAGGAATAAAATTCGTCCTTGTTAATAAAACCGTTGCTCCCAAATAGAGGATGCACCTAAGATCTATATCCCTTCCGTATCCTGAATAAAAATGAGGTGGAAAATTTTTTTATCACTTTTTCTAACGCTTATCATCCAGGAAGCACATGGGTGGATTTATTCTGAACACCGACGAGCATTTATTCATGCAATTCAGCGATTGAACGAACAGCGAAAGGCCGGCCTTGACAACCTTTGGCATGAAGCAACCGACCTGTATAAAGAGCGATTGTCCCGAAATGTAATAGAGCCAGATCAAAATTCAGTAATAACGAAACTCGATTATGCATCATGGGCAGCTATTGCCGGTGATCATAGCTGTTCGCCCGCAGATCTTCTCACGACAGTGCTTCATAATGACTGGATATTATCAGTAGCAAAGATTGCTGCGGAAACGGAAGATGATATAAAACAGTCGCGCTCTTCGGCTAATCACAATAACATTATACATAAATCAGATATCCGGCTTCAGCGGGCTGATCGGGAATATGCATCGCGAGCGGGGTCCAACAATGCACATTTTCTGATAGCACGTTATAATGAACGGATCACCAGTGCTGAATATCTTGCTGCCAGTCTTCGTGATAGTACCGAAATAAATGCGCTCTCTATTTATTGGTGGTTTCACTCCAGTGCACTTTATAAGGCTCAACGGTATCGTTCCGAACATCTGAGCAAAGAACAAAACGCTCAGCTCATCCTTGGGGCACTCGCCGACGAAGCGTTTGCAATACACTTTCTCGAAGATATTTTCTCATCCGGTCATTTTGCCGGCACCTGGGGAGAGACAGCGATAAGGAAGGGAACACACGATTATTATTGCGAGCATGGATTGGAATCTATGACATGGGACGGACATCGAAAGGTATTCATGGGTGATGGATACATGCGTGACGAAGATATTGCTTTAGTGTCCCGGGCCGTGACGTCAAGTCTCGAGCAGTTTCTCGATGTAATTCTATCAAACGCTACCGTTGAATATTCCAATGACATTCTTTGTCACAACAACGGTCCGGATTCTACCAACATTTGCAATGCGTCACTGGCATCGCACCGACCTGTGAAAAATGGGGTAAAATCATCTTCACAGATGTTCGGATCTATCGAAGAAATTTTCAGGACCACGCCGGTTCCCGGACTGGCGACGGGACTCGGAGAACTTCCAAGGTTCCGTGCGGAGATAGGACCATTTATCGGCGTTGCTGCTGCTGGCAACATTTCAAGAATTTCGAGTGGTTTCGGAGCCATTCAGAATGACAAAGGCTTTGTCGGAGGATTGGATTTTAACATTACAGCCGGGTTGGGATTAGATGGAGTATTGAATGAAGCAGGTGACGGACTTTTCTTTGTTCAATTAGGAATGCGTCAGGATGCTTCTTCCACCAGTCTATATAGTCCGCTGGATGTAAAAATTCCGCCCGGCTCTTTGACATCTGCAATTCCGGGACGAGGTGCAATAAATATCCGATTGCGAATGCCGTTTTGGTTAATTCCAGGTGATCTGTTATTGGCGGCGCCAGTATTATTGATTGTTTCACCCCGTTCGTTGGAAAGGATGGGAGTGACGGCAGTAAATGGAGGACTCATTCCCTGGCAGCTTGGCGTACGTACTCCTGTCGGTCGATTCCAATTCATAGCAGGAAGAGAAGTAGGGATCTCATTTTATGGACAAGGTTGGATTGATCCGGATGCTCTGCTGATACCAACGGAAGATTTTACCTCCGTTTATATTGTAAGCTATACCTCCACCAAATTTGATTTTCCATTATTGGAATACCGTCCAATACGAACCTTTACACGCACCCAGAGTACAAGCGTTCTTGTTCAGCTTTCAACTGGTTTTGATGTGCCTTCAAACGTAAAGTCCCTTGATCCATCCAATCTGGCAATACCTTCCATGCAAACTGTTCATTACGTTTCACTTCGCTTGATCTTCGAATGGAGAAAGTACATTCGGAGTAAATTGTAGAAAGGATTTGCCTTAGGTTGGTGTTATCAACAACCTAATAAACCAAGAAAACTTAGACGGGAACAATGGCCACCATATTGCACTAGGCTATATGGTGTGCCCTGTAGCCGAAGTGCTGCAGGGCCACGGATGATCAGCTACGCTGATGGGTACAGCTTACATAGCCCACGGTTTTAACCGTGGGAATGATGATCGGATATTCCCACCAACCATTTTAATGGTTTGCAGACAATTGCATGAGAAAAACCATTGAAATGGTTATATGCGTTGACATCAAATTGCAACCCACGGTTAAAACCATGGGCTGTTTCACTCTGCCTTACGGTGATGTTGTCACCAACCTTTTAGACTACAAGTTATTACTGGAACCACATAGCATGATAGTTATGTGGCCTGCCCTGTAGCCGAAGTGCTGCAGGGCCACGGATATCCTAAGCCGCGAGCGTAACCACAGCGTTCACTTTGGATAGTGAGCAACATTTAAGGCCTGAAGGGCCGAGATTTATTAGCGGCATGCGAAGCGTGCCGAATAAGAAATGAGGAGATAAGCTTAAGCCCTGAAGGGGCGAGATTATGGTTCGATAATTCGCCATCAAACAATTCATCATTATAAGCGCCATTTCCGATTTCGTATAACATGTGCGGCTAACAATCTCGCCCCTTCAGGGCTTAAATACATGTTTACTCCAGAAACCTGGCCTTCAGCCAGGGCTATTAAATCTCGGCCCTTCAAGTCTTTGAAATGTGAATTACCTATCATCGTAGCTGATCAATCTGTTTATCCCAATATCTATCGGAAGACAACAATGATGGTCACGGATTTATCAGCTACGATGATGAGTGTAGCATCTTAAGGTCAGTGAAAAACACCGACCTGAGAAAAGAGTACCCACAAATGGGTATTTACTTAATATACTCTCAAGTAATGATGTCCGGAAAACGCGCATGCGCTAACTTGTAAGCGGCTTTTTTTAACCTCTACCGATCCCTACCTCAATGGCTCTTATTCCCCGTTTCAAGTGGCTCTTCGCCATTTGTTTTGTCATAGCACTTTCTTCCTTCGCCTTTAATGCCTCTGCGCAGTTTACCACCACCTGGTCCACCAACGACGGACAGATCACCATACCAACCGGATCCGGATTTTTTAATTATGACGTAGCATGGACCAACCTTACCAACGCAGGAGTTGGTGACGGAGTAACCCTGGGACTGACAGGCAGTTATTCCATTACCGGTCTTGCAAACGGCGATCAGTATCAGGTCGAGATCACCGGAGCATTTCCTCATTTCAACATGGCAGGATATCCGGGCGAAGCCACAAAGCTATTGTCCATCAATAACTGGGGAAACATCGCATGGCAAAGCATGTATCAGTCATTTCAAGGCTGTACAAATTTAACCTACACTGCAACAGACAACCCCGACCTGTCAAATGTAAATGACATGGGTTTCATGTTCAGCGGTTGTACGGTCTTCAACGGAGCCATCGGCGGATGGAATGTCAGTAATGTGACAAACATGAATGGTATGTTCTATGATGCAACCGCTTTTAATGGCGACATCAGCTCATGGTCTACCATCAATCTTTCATCCATGGATGAAATGTTCTTTGGCGCAAGCTCATTCAACCAAAACATCGGCAGCTGGGACGTTAGCAATGTTGGAAGTCTGATACGGACATTCGCCGGAGCGACATCATTCAATCAGAATCTCAATACATGGGATGTCAGCAACGTTGGCAACATGACTGCGACATTCTTCGACTGTCCGGCATTCAACGGCAACATCTCAGGATGGAACACCAGCAATGTCACAACGATGCGTCAAATGTTCTTTAACGATGGCTTGTTCAACCGCAACCTTGGAAGCTGGCAGACGGGCCTCGTGACGGATATGACCTCCATGTTTGAAGGCTGTAGTTCTTTTAACCAGAATCTGAATTTGTGGAACACCAGCAGTGTTCAGGGCATGTCCTTCATGTTCTTCCAATGCGCTGCATTCAATGGCAATGTTGCTTCCTGGGATGTAAGCAGCGTAACCGATATGAGTTCGATGTTCAACCAATGCACGGTGTTCAATCAGGATATCAGCGCATGGGATGTTCAGAGTGTTGCAAACATGAATTCAATGTTCAACCTCTGTCAGGCGTTCAACCGGAACATTGGCGGATGGGTTGTAACCAATGTCACGAATATGTCTGCGATGTTCGGCGGGGCAACCATCTTCAATCAGAATCTCTCCGCATGGGACGTTCAGAATGTTAATGACATGTCCGGAATGTTCAGCGGGTGCCAGGCATTTAATCAGAATATCGGAGGATGGAACGTCGGCAGCGTTGCCGATATGTCCAACATGTTCGCCTTCTCACCGGCATTTAACCAGGACATCTCTTTGTGGAGTGTGGCCCTTGTGTCAGACATGCATCAGATGTTTCTCAATGCATCAAACTTCAATCAGGATATCAGCATATGGAATGTGGGTGGTGTATTCAACATGCAGGCAATGTTCGGTGGAGCAACGGCATTCAATCAGAATTTAGGCCCGTGGGATGTACGCAATGTCACAAACATGAACAACATGTTTGATGGCAGCGGCCTGTCGAACAATAACTATGATAATCTTCTCAATGGCTGGTCATCACTGCCATCGCTGCAGGGTGATGTGACACTGGGTGCCGCATCAAAACAATATTGCCTTGGTGAAAGCGCACGCAACTCGATCATTGCCAATTATAACTGGACATTCCTTGACGGCGGCAAGTTGTGTGTATCCACCACCGGATTCGTTACAACATGGAGCACCACCGACGGAACCATCACTATTCCGCATGGTAATGGCTTATTCAACTATGATATTATCTGGACCAACCTTACCAATGCAGGTATAGGTGATGGAAGCACTACGGTCATCGATGGTCCAATGACTTCTTTCACCATCAGCGGATTAGCCAACAATGATCTGTATAAGATCACCATCGAAAGGGACTTTCCTCATTTCCGCATGGGAGGTAACAGTGCGGAGGGAGGAAAGCTACTGTCGATCGATCAATGGGGTAACATCGTCTGGGGAAGTATGGAGCAGGCATTCCATGGATGTTATAATATGGGCTACACTGCCACCGATGTTCCGGACCTGTCAGCGGTGACCGATATGTCCTTTGCGTTTGCAAATTGTAACGTGTTCAATGGCGATATCACTGCATGGAATACCACCAACGTAAACAACATGGCCTACCTGTTTTATAACGCCTTTGTTTTCAATCAGAATATCAACAGCTGGGGTGTAGACAACGTAACAGATATGCACTACATGTTTTATGAGGCCAATGCATTCAACTGGTACCTCGATGACTGGATTGTTGCCAATGTCGGCGACATGAGCTTTATGTTCTACGGTGCGGACTCGTTCAATGGGTCTATCTCCAACTGGAATGTGGCCAACGTTACGACCATGGAGTCAATGTTTGCAAATGCAGCAGTGTTTAACCGGAATATAGGCAACTGGATTGTCGATAGTGTAACCAACATGAACTCCATGTTCAGCAACTGCTATGCTTTCAATCAGAATATCAATTCGTGGAATGTAAGCAACGTCAGGGACATGCAGCATATGTTCGATGCTGCCATAACCTTTAACAGTCCGCTCGACAACTGGATAACGGGAAACGTTGTTCACATGGATGCGATGTTTAATCTCGCCCGCAATTTCAATCAGCCGATTGGATCATGGAATTTAAGCGAAGTGACCAGCACGACACTGATGTTCAGTCAGGCAGAGCTATTCAACCAGGATATCAATAACTGGGCTGTGGGTGGTGTGACAACGATGGCAAACATGTTCAATGGTGCTACGGTGTTCAATCAGAATCTGAATCTGTGGACTACCAGCAATGTGGCAGACATGAGTAACATGTTTCTCGGTGCCGCCCAATTTAATGGAACGATCTCGAACTGGGATGTAGGCAATGTTCAAACCATGCAGGCAATGTTCTCCGGAGCAACAGCCTTTGATCAGGATCTCGGTGGCTGGAATGTGACAGTTGTACAGGATATGTCGAGCATGTTTGATAACAGTGGATTGTCTGACACCAACTACGATAACATTCTGATCGGCTGGGCTTCACAGACTGTTCAAAGCAATGTCACACTAGGTGCGAACAGCAATCAGTATTGTGCGGGAACTGCTGCACATGATATATTAACAGGACTCTATGGATGGTCCATTAATGATTTAGGAACTTCCTGCCCGGCGCTGCCATTTGTTACAACCTGGAGCACAACGGACACACAGATCTCCATACTGACAGGCACGGGCTCTTTCAATTACAGTATAACGTGGACAAATATTACTAACACCGGAGTGGGTGACGGATCAGCTTCAGGCCTGACGGGCAACTACACCATCACTGGCCTCAGCAACAATGATCACTATCGTGTAGAGATCTCCGGACAATTCCCGCATTTCAACATGGGTGGCAACACAACCGAAGGGCCCAAGCTTCTTTCCATTGATAGCTGGGGAGACATTGCATGGCAGAGTATGGAGCAGGCTTTTTACGGTGCTATAAATATGACATATGCCGCGACCGATATACCTAACCTGTCGGGCGTTGCTGATATGGACTACATGTTTGCCGATTGTCATGCCTTCAACGGAAACATTAACAACTGGAATGTCAGCACGATCACAAGGATGGACCACCTCTTCTCCGAAAATTTTGTATTTAATCAGCCCCTGAATAACTGGGACGTAAGTAATGTGATTGACATGCAATTCATGTTCAGCGGGGCATCGGTCTTCAATCAAAATCTTAATACCTGGGATGTCAGCAATGTTGGGCTACTGGTCAGCACATTTTCTAATGCTGTGGCCTTTAACGGCGACATAAGAAACTGGAATACTTCAAACGTAGCCGCGTTACAAAACACATTTCAAGGTGCCATTGCATTTAACCAGGACTTGAGCGCATGGAATGTAAGCGGTGTCACAACCATGTTTCAGACTTTTTCCAACGCGCGTTCTTTTAATGGAAATATCAGTAACTGGAATGTCGGTGCTGTCAGCACCATGCAGGGTATGTTCAGCGGTACTAATTCATTCAACCAGAATCTCAACTTGTGGAATGTTGGTAGTGTAACCAACATGTCAGCTATGTTTGCAGGGGCGACTATATTCAACGGCAATATCACCTCCTGGAATGTGAGCAACGTAACTAACATGGCGGGAATGTTTGTCAGCACTCCTGTCTTCAATCAGAACATCAGTGGCTGGAATGTTGGAAACGTAACCGCTATGACTGTCATGTTCCAGGGTGCCGATGTATTCAATCAGAATATCGGTTCATGGAATACAGCAAACGTAACGGACATGGCTGGCATGTTTCAAAATGCACCAGCATTTAACGGTAACATCTCAGTCTGGAATACCAGCAACGTTACAGGGATGGCGGTAATGTTTCGCAATGCCACATCATTCAATCAGAACCTGGCCTCATGGGATGTGGGCAAGGTGACAAACATGATTCAGATGTTTGAAAACTCAGGCCTTTCAAATACCAACTATGATAACCTGCTCATCGGATGGGCGGCATTGCCATTGTTACAAAATACGGTAACGCTCGGAGCGCCTGATAATCAATACTGCTTTGGTGCTGCTGCAAGAGCGGCGCTGATCGCTGGTCACAGCTGGACCATTAATGATGGAGGAACCTATTGTGCACCTACTATTGCATCGTTCCTTCCGACAACCGCAGGACCCGGCACAAGCGTCGTCATTACGGGGACTAATTTATTTAATGCAACATCTGTGCGATTTGGCGGAACGGCGGCAACATCATTCGTTGTGAACTCAGCAACGCAGATCACTGCCGTTGTGGGAGCGGGTGCATCCGGAAGCGTTGATGTAGATACCCCTAATGGAAGCGCAACGCAAAGTGGTTTTACATTTAGTTCTACTCCGACAATTTCTTCGATAACACCCGGCAGTGGAGGAACAGGATCTGTGATAACGATCACGGGAACCAATCTTAGCGGAGTAACGGCGGTTAGTTTTGGCGGAACGACCGTTGCATCGTTCACATCTGTTTCTGCTACTACCATTACGGCGATTGTTGCTGCGGGAACTTCAGGAAATGTTTCCGTTACAACGCCAAGCGGAACTGCCAGCTACGCAGGATTTACGTATGCGCCGCTTACGCCACCGGGCAATGCACTTAATTTTGATGGAAGTGATTATGTGGTGCTACAGAATACAGTGGGCAACGATTTTACCATTGAGTTTTGGATCAATACAACTCAATCCACCGGAAGCACATTTGTTTCACAATGGTATTATACGATAGGACTTGTCTATGGAGATGCACCGTCTGATACCAATGACTTTGGAATTACGATGTCGGGCGGGCATATTGTTTTTGGTGTGGGCAATCCGGATGTTAACCTTGTTTCGAATGCATTTATCGCTACCGGAAAATGGGTTCATGTGGCGGCTACCCGTAATCAATCCACCGGTTTAATTCAGTTATTCATTAATGGAGTAGCGGACAATTCTGCAGTTGCCAATTCAAACACACTGAACGCCTCTTCGACGATAACATTAGGGGCGTCAAGTGCGGCAGGGTTCATTGGTACGATGGATGAGTTGCGGTTTTACAATAGCGTGTTAACTGCTACCAATATAAGATCTGACATGGTTAGCACTTCAGCTTCAGTGCCGGGTAACGTTCTTTCGTATTATAATTTTGATGAGGGAGTAGCGGGCGGCACCAACACAGGAGTTAACATATTGGTGGATCAAACCATTAATGTTAATCATGGTACCCTTGTCTCCTTTGCCCTTGCGGGAAGCACTTCCAATTGGGTAGAAAGTTATGCGTTGTTGGTACCTACGGCTCTGGCGGCTACTGGCATCACCACTTCTGGTTTTACGGCCAACTGGACTGCGCCGTCTCTCGGCATTGTTACTAATTATTTACTGGATGTTTCTATCGATCCAGCTTTTGCATCTTTTGTATCGGGTTACAACTCATTGGTTGTGGCAGGTACATCACAAGCAGTAAGCGGATTGTCACCGGGTACGCAGCATTACTATCGTGTCAGTGCTGATAAAGCTTCGGTCACGGGACAAGGTGCGCAATCGAATACCATTTCAGTAGCAACACTTCCACTGGCGCCGACCATTTCTTCATTCACGCCAACCAGTGCGGGAGCGGGAACGACGGTGACCATCAATGGAACAAATCTTACGGGACTCAGTGCAGTGAGTTTCGGTGGTACACCGGCGACTTCATTTAATTTTATATCATCGACACAGATCACGGCAGTGGTGGGTACTGGAACTTCGGGTCTGGTTTCGGTAACAGCAACGGGAGGAACGGTTACGTCACCGGGATTTGTTTTCATTCCGGCACCGACCATTGGATCGATCACGCCTTCGACATCGGGAACTGGCGCAACGATTACTATCAATGGAACCAATCTTACGGGAGTTACTGCTGTTAGCTTTGGAGGAGTACCGGCAACGTCATTTAATTTTATTTCGGCGACACAGATCACGGCGGTGGTAGGTGCGGGAGGTTCGGGAAGTGTGGATGTAACGACACCGGGTGGAACAGCAACGTTTGCTGGTTATGTATTTATTGGTGGACCGACGATTGGAAGTTTTACGCCAACAACAGCGGCAACGGGAGCGACTGTTACGATCAATGGAACAAATCTTACGGGAGTAACGGCGGTTAGTTTTGGTGGAACACCGGCGACATCATTCACTCCTGTTTCTGCAACGCAGATAACAGCAATCGTAGCAGCTGGTTCATCAGGTCTTGTTTCCGTTACAACTCCGGGCGGAACAATTACTTCACCAGGATTTACTTATATCAATCCACCAACCATCGGATCATTTACTCCGACGACAGCATCAACGGGAGCAACCGTTACTATTAATGGAACATTCTTAACAGGAGTAACGGCGGTTAGCTTTGGTGGAACGCCAGCAACGTCATTCACTCCAATATCGGCAACACAGATAACAGCGATTGTTGCAGCTGGTTCATCTGGATTAGTCTCTGTTACGACACCGGGCGGAACCATAACATCACCAGGATTTACTTATATCAATCCACCAACGATTGGAAGTTTTACTCCAACCACCGCGGCAACGGGTGCGACGGTTACGATCAATGGAACATTCCTTACAGGTGTTACTGCGGTTAGCTTTGGAGGAACGCCAGCAACATCATTCACGCCAGTGTCAGCGACACAGGTAACAGCAATCGTAGCAGCTGGTTCATCAGGTCTTGTATCAGTTACAACTCCTGGCGGAACTATAACATCTCCGGGCTTTACTCATATCAATCCACCAACAATTGGAAGTTTTACTCCGACCACCGCAGCAACCGGTGCAACAGTAACAATTAATGGAACATTCCTGACGGGTGTTGGTGCCGTCAGCTTTGGCGGAACACCAGTAACATCTTTCACTCCGGTTTCTGCAACACAGATCACTGCCATTGTAGCAGCTGGTTCATCGGGATTAGTTTCTGTTACAACTCCCGGTGGAACAGTCACGTCTCCTGGATTTATTTACATCAATCCACCAACCATCGGATCATTCACTCCAACCACAGCGGCGACCGGTGCGACAGTAACAATTAACGGAACATTCCTGACGGGAGTTACTGCAGTTTCATTTGGTGGAACGCCAGCAACATCATTCACTCCTGTTTCTGCAACACAGATAACAGCAATCGTAGCGGCTGGTTCATCAGGTCTTGTTTCCGTTACAACTCCGGGCGGAACAATTACTTCACCAGGATTTACTTATATCAATCCACCAACGATTGGATCATTTACTCCGACAACCGCAGCAAGTGGTGCGACAGTAACTATTAATGGAACATTTTTGACCGGCGTTACTGCTGTAAGTTTTGGTGGAACACCGGCAACATCCTTCACGCCAGTGTCAGCAACCCAAGTAACAGCAGTGGTTGCTGCGGGATCATCAGGTTCAGTTTCACTTACAACTCCTGGTGGAACAGCAACTCTTGCCGGCTTCACATTTAACGCTTCTCCGACCATAACATCATTCGCTCCCACAACTGCTGTATCCGGAGCAACCATAACGATCACCGGAACCAACTTCACCGGTGTCACCGCTGTCAGCTTCAGCGGAACACCAGCGAGTTCGTTTACATTTCTCTCGGCAACAACCATTACTGCCATCGTTGCATCGACAAGTTCTTCCGGTAGTGTTTCCGTGACAACACCAACGGGTACCGCAACGCTTGCTGGCTTTACATTTATTCCGGGACCCATCATCACTTCATTCACGCCTACTACTGCTGCCAACGGAGCAACGATTACCATCACGGGAACCAATCTCACAGGAGCAAGCGATGTTAGTTTCGGTGGAACGACTGCATCGGCATTCACTCCCGTGTCATCAACCACTGTTACAGCAGTTGTTGCGAACGGAACGTCGGGCAGTGTATCGGTAACAACAGTGGGGGGAACTGCTACACTGGCAGGATTTATTTTCATACCGACACCAACGATCACTTCATTCACACCGGCAACTGCCGTGAGCGGGTCGACTGTCACCATCAACGGAACAAACCTGACCGGAGTCTCTGCTGTTTCTTTTGGCGGAACACCAGCTGCTTCGTTCAACTTTGTTTCGTCAACGCAGATCACAGCAGTTGTAGGGACCGGATCATCCGGCAGTATATCGGTGACCACTCCCGGTGGAACGGCAACACGGACCGGCTTTACATTTAATCCATCACCAAACGTATTATCTTTTACTCCAACCACCGCACGAACAGGAGAAACGATAACCATTACCGGCTTCAACTTATCGGGAGTGACGGCGGTTAGTTTTGGCGGCACACCTGCTGCATCATTTTCTTCTGTGAATGCGAATACCATTACGGCCGTAGTGGGAACAGGATCATCAGGAAATGTAACGGTAACAACAGCGGGAGGAACAAACTCCAGGATCGGATTCACATTTGATCCGAATATGCCGGTGGTGGTTGTGAAAGACGGAGATAATAATTCCGGTTCGCCGGTAACATCACAACCTAATGCGCCCATCTTCATTGGTGAGATCTTTGGCGGAAGGGAAATCGCCAGAACCTTCAGCATTGAGAATACCGGTACGGCTGCTGCAATGGTTGTTTCTGTTTCTATTGATGATCCAAACTTCATAATAGGACAGGAGCCAACGGTCATTGCGCCTCACAGTTTCGAGCGACTCACCATCGTCTTAAAATCCAGTCAGCCAGGAACGTATGTTGGACGGGTAACGATTCAATATCAAACGGGATCCTTCGCCTTCAGCGTCATGGGTGAAGTGAAAGATCCTTCTATTCTCGTTTACAATGCTGTCACTCCCAATGGTGACGGAGCTCATGACTACCTGAAGATCGTGAACATTGATCTGTACCCGTCGAATTCAGTCACGATCATGAACCGTCTGGGAGAGACAGTTTTCAAAACAGACAACTATAATAATACCGATCCTGCAAAGCGCTTTGAAGGACAATCGAATACCGGAAGTGGTCAGCCCCTGGCAGACGGAACATACTTCTATGTGATTGACCTGGCAGGCAGCGGCAAGCAAACGGGTTTCATCCACGTTCAAAAATAATTTTTACGAATACGATCGCATGAAGAATATCAATATGAAAATTACATTACTCCTTTTCCTTCTGACAGGAAGTGTTTCACTTCAGTTGTGCGCACAAACGGATCCGCTGTTCAACCAGTATCAGTTTAATCAGAGTATGTTCAATCCGGCCTACACCGGAACCTACAATGTTTTCAACGGAACACTGATATCGCGTGCACAATGGGCGGGAATCAAGGGATCGCCTCAGACCACCACCTTCAACGCGAGCACCGCATTCTTCAAGGATCAGTTGGGAGCAGGGTTGATTGTGATCAATGATCGTATTGGTATCAGCAACAACTCTGACATCCAGGCAAACTTTGCTTACAAGCTGACCTTTCTTCATAGTCACCTGTCCTTTGGAATGCAGGCGGGGATTGTGAACTACCGTTATGATTATAGTAACCTAACACTTGAAACGGACGACCAGGTCCTTACACAACGCCAGCGTCCGAATTTTTCCAAGCCTACGATCGGTGCGGGAATGTTCTATCGTGCAGACAAATATTACCTCGGTATTTCCATACCACGATTGCTGGATGTGAGTATTCAGGATGACGTGACCACCAATAAAATTTATAAGAAGCAATTGTATCTGAGCGGGGGAGTAGTGATTGATAAGTTTGAAGGTATCAAGTTAAAGTCAACGGTACTGGCAATGATACAGGACTCTGACCGGTCGTATGTGGATATTTCTGCAAGCATTTTACTTGCAGAAATAATCTGGGCGGGCATCGGCACGCGTAACTTCACCACGTATGGAGCAAACGTCATGCTCGAGCTCAGCAACAAATTCCGCATCGGATATTACTATGAGCTTCCTTCCAGCAGTCTATTGGGATCAACGTTCGGTACCAACGAAGTGATGCTCAGCGCAGACCTGGAGATATTGAAGAATCACAGGGCATTGAGGAGGTATTTTTAGAGTACATCTATACGCCGAATTGTGTTAAGTGATGATCCAGATGTTTGTACAGCATATTGTTCCATTCGTTCAGGTTTAATCTTCCGAAAGAGAGAGATTCCTTGTTTTCGAAACTGGATGAGCCCAGCTTTTCTGTTTTATCAATATAGTCTACCAGTCTTTTCTTTTCTGAATCAAAATCCCTTTCGCCTTTTATTACGAACGCTGGGGCGGTTGGTGAGTTGTGCTTGTACGGTTTATTGCTCACAACGATGTCTTTCACGAAAGCTTTGATGAATAGTGCCATGAGAAAGTTTGGCTTCTTATGCTTTTGGTCATAGATCATTTCATAGGCGACATTACAATGGGCGAGCATTTGTGGGCAGTTCATCTTACCCCATTGAGGTTTTGTGTTGAGGCTTAGCCTGTTAATGCGATCGGTCATTTTGCTGGCGATTTCGGAAGTAAAGATGTCTGGGAAGTCCATGGGTTTTGTTTGGTTTATATTTGATAAGACGATTGGGGGAGGATAGTGGACAGGGGGAGGGAAATTTTTTTGGGAGATAATAGAGGATAGTAGGATGCGAGGGATAAAATTCTTGTTGATGTGGCAAACGCATCAAGAATAAATGACTTATTTACTACATTTCAGGAGTGTCGTCAAGGGTCGTCAATGTCACATCAGGTTCAGGCTTAAAGTTCATCCCAAAGACAACTCCTTTTGAAGTTTTTTCAAATACTTCTGTGATGGTTACAACATAATTTTGCTTACTCGATTTTTCCACTAAGAAATCCATGCCCAGACCAAGATTTGAGGATTAGATAAATTTCAAGCATCCCAACAACAGTATCCTGAACGCCTAATTTCAAACAACCCAGATATCTACTATATTTCGATAACCATCATTTAACAAATATGAGTGCCCGGTCTCCCCATTTCGCGGCAACTTCAGTTGTATTCACCATCCTGTTAATGTGCGCATGTGCGTGGGCAACACCATGCAGTGCCGCTCCGCAAGACACCTTGTGGGTGAAGACAAGATTGGATACCGCCTGGAAGATGATGCTCAGAAATGATCCTCGCACTGTCTCCGTTGTTGACAGCCTGATATGGCAAGCGAAAGAATTGAAATTCAAACCGGGACTTGCCGACGCCTATCGCACGCTTGCCCGTCACTACCGAAGCAGCAATGGTAAGATGGCGGAACGCTATTACGATTCAGCCCTTGCGATCAACCTCGCGCTTAACAGAAAACTCGCTCTCGCGAAAGTTTACCAGGAAATGGGTTCGTTATATTACACGAACGAGAAGTTTTCAATGTCTATTGAATTCAGCAAAAAGTCATCAGCGCTCGACTCTGCACTTGGAAGGAAACAGCAGATGGCCGACGCTCTCACAAACATCGGACTGGCGTATGAACGTCTCGGCGACTATGCACAGGCACTGCGATATTATTTACGCTGCCTGGCGGTTGATGAAGAGTTAAAATATGAAGAGGGTATCGTAAGTGACTATAGCGTGATTGCAACCATCCATGGAAAGATGGGAGACTTTGAAAAAGCCAGCGAGTACTATCAGAAGGCAATTGATGCAGGTCAGGACGAAACCAGAAAGGCAGTTGCAAAAGTTAACTATGCAATCCTTCTGAAGAATCACGGTCACTACGATGAATCTCTCAAGCTGATGAATGAAGCATACGCGACCTATATAAAAGGAGATGAGCCACGGAATATAGCGTCAGCGTTACACAACCTGGGAGCGCTGGCCTACGCTATGGGAGACTATCCGGGAGCCATTTCCTACTATAATCAAGCTTTTAAAATAGCGGATCCGGATTATAAGAGTCTCTACCAGGCCAACTATACGGGTCTTGCAGAAACGTATCTCAAGATCAAACAGTATCCACGCGCTCTTGAATACGCAAACCAGGCCATGACGCTTGTGATGGAACTGGGTCTGATGGATAGTCAGAGAAAGACGGCAAAGCTTATCTCTGACATTTATCGTGCTCAAGGAAATTTCGAGCAGTCGCTGGTCTACTATGAAAAATATTCGATGTACCGCGATAGTGTTTTCAGTCAGGAGAAGGTGCGTCAGATACGGGACCTTCAGGCGAAGTTTGATTCTGAACGCAAAGAACAGGAAATCGCAGCGCTAACCTTTGAGCGTGAGCTTCAGAGCCTCAACCTGGAACGTAAAACTATTCTGCAGTATTCACTCATCGCGGGATTCCTTGTACTGGCCATCGTCGGCATCATCTTATTCAGGATCAATCTTGCAAAGCAGGCAGTGAAACGACAGTTGCTGTCAGTTATGTTGAGCAATGAACACAAGGAAGCGGAACGGCTTAAGGAATTGGATCATCTGAAGTCGCGATTCTTTGCCAACGTCGCACATGAATTCCGGACTCCTCTCACGCTGATCCTTGGACCCGTAGAAAATATGCTCAGCGAAACAAAGGGTCCTGATAAAAACCGACTGCTTACAATTAAGAGCAGTGCCTCACGACTGGTGAAGCTCGTGAACCAGCTCCTCGAGCTTAGTAAACTCGAAGCCGGCGCCATCGAACTTGATTTTGTTCAGGATGATGTTATCGGGTTCCTGCGAGCAAACACCATGTCATTCCAATCGCTGGCGGATCAAAAAAAGATCGACCTTCAGTTCAGTTCGAACACTGCCATCTTTGAGATGAAATTCGATCGCGACAAGCTCGAGAAAATATTTTCCAATCTTCTTTCCAATGCGTTCAAGTTTACCGACGCTGGTGGGAGCATATTAGTTCATGCAGATGCGGGTCAGCATTCGTTAAGAGTGACAGTTAAAGATTCCGGAACAGGAGTGCCCGAGGCGGACTTGCCGTTTGTGTTCAATCGTTTTTATCAATCCGGTACAGTGTCCAGGACAACACTCGGAAGCGGGATCGGTCTGGAGCTGACAAAGGAGCTGGTGAATATCTGCGGCGGTGAAGTTGGTGTTTCCAATGCAATAGAAGGAGGAGCGCAATTCTATTTTACGCTGCCGGTAACGGAACCTGGTGCAGCGGACGTGTCATCCAACAAACCTACTTCCGGTGAATATACCCGCATGGTTCTGGACGAAGCACGTCAAACTCCAGGCGTTCTTGCGATGAACACAAATTATTCCGAAGGCAAAGACACCATTCTTGTTATTGAAGACAACGCAGACGTCAGAAACTATATAATAAGTTCACTACAGCCAGACTATCATGTAATCTCTGCTGATGATGGTGAGCATGGAATCCGTGAGGCAATTGAAATCGTGCCCGACCTCGTTATCACAGACCTGATGATGCCGGTAACAGATGGTATGACCGTGTGCCGTACGCTTAAGAAGGACGAACGAACCAGTCACATTCCTGTGATCATGCTTACGGCAAAGGCAGATATGGAGAGCAAGATCGAAGGGCTGGAGTCCGGGGCAGATGATTATCTCGCCAAACCTTTTCACACCAAAGAGCTGTTGGCAAGGATTGCCAACCAGATCAACATCCGCAAAAGCCTGCAGGAAAAATTCAGAAGTGGTGTTGTGAAAGAGGAATCCGATCAGCATGTTTCCACAAAGGAAAAGATCTTTATGGCAAAGCTTCTTGCCACCGTTGAGCTTCATCTTGGCGAAGAGGAATTCGGCGTGGAGGAATTGAGTCGTGAACTCGCCATGAGTCGTATGCAGCTCCACCGCAAAATCAAAGCGCTAACAAATATTCCCGCAAGCCTTTATATCCGTTCCGTCAGACTTGAGCATGCGAAAAGGCTATTGGGAGAAGGCATATATAATGTGTCAGAGGTTGCCTATCGCGTGGGTTTCAATTCCCCTACCTGGTTTTCGACTTGTTTCTCTGAGCAATACGGCTTCCCTCCAAGCGACCTGCTCACCACTACTGCATAATAATCGGAGCACGTGCACGTCCGCACGGCTTTTTCATTCTTTCAACTTATTGATGGTGAGCAACATTCGGCTCATGTTACAAGGCTTAATGTCTTTGTTACAGGTCTTAATATCCGTTTCCTGTCCGAAACTGATTTTTGAGCCGTGTTAAACAACACGACCAGTAACAAAACTCAAACATCAATTTTATGAAAAGGAAAAGTATAATGACAGCTCTCGCCTTGTTGCTTTTCACGGTGCTGCAGGCACAGAATGTGAAAGAAGCAACATGGATCGCCACGCTTGGCGAAACCGTAAAGAACGTGCGTACGACGCAGCTCAACATTCCACTGATCGAGCTCCGGTCTGGCAATGTCGCAGCGCTGGATCCCAGCACCGGCAACGTGTTGTGGAATAAAGACATGAGATTCGTCAGTGAAGTGACTCCCGTTCAGGGCACACCATTCTCGATTGTAAAAAATCGTGAGGGCCTTTTGTTGCTGAACCTTAACGACGGAAAGACAATCGATATCTCCAGTCAGATCAAAGGCACGATGGATTCATGGTACCTGATACCTGAATCGTATGACATGGTATTTTTTTCAAAAGGCCCCGATGCATTTTTGGTCGTTGACCTCTTCAACTTCAGTGTGCGTTACAATCAGCCAGCCACCTTCAGCGAAAAAACTGGCGGGGCAGCTGCGAAACTCTCCAAGTTCGGATTGGGAATTCCCACTGCCGATGTCACGGTGTCTATGGAATGTCCTCCGATCTCCAACAGAGCAGGCGGACTTATTTATGCGGGCTCAGGAAAACTTACCAATGTAGATGGTACGGGTAAAGTGATCTGGCAAGTCGACCAGCCTAAGAAAAAGAAGGGAGGCATGATCAAAACCGTCGACAACCAGACAGAAATGCTTGTGGATGAAAATAGTGATGTGTTCTACATTCAGAAAAGCAAGAACATGATGGCTGTTAAGATCAGCGATGGCTCACCTGCCTGGTCGGACTTCTATGAAGTTAAGGGCAACGAGATCATCGATACCGGTAATGGCCTGTTGCCGATCATGCGCTATGCCGAGAAAACTTCAGGACAGGGTGGAGGTATGTTCAATAAATCGAAGATCAATCTTGTGGATGCTACTACGGGGAAAGCAGTGTGGCCGGCCGAGCTCGAGCTGAAGGGCTATATCGATCAGTACAGAATGCTGGATGATCATACCCTTGCTATTGTAACATTCAACCAGACCAATTCCCGTTTTCAGATCATTGATCTTGCTCAGGGCAAGTTCCGCTATGCTAATGAAATTGAACTGAAAGGCAGAGTGATCGATTTCATCGCCGGATCTCAGAAGATCGTTTTTGCAACATCGAAAGGCGTTGACATTTTTGAGACTGCCACTGGTAAGGACCTGCTTCCTGGTATGCAGAAGTTCGACAGCGACGCTGACATCATCAATGTGTACCGTGGTTCAATGGCTTACAACATCGACGCGAAGAACCGTAAAGTTTATGTCACAGACATGAGCAAGGGCGGCACTGTCGAGATCGTAAAGAATTTTAAGTTTGACGCGGGTGAGGCACTTGTTAAATACGATGTGCTGGCAAACGGAAATATCTTCCTTGCTTCTGCGCATCACATGCAGGTGTATTCGCCGACTGGTGTACTTGTGAAAAACCAGGCGTTCGACTTCAGTGGAAAAGGCAACGCGAAATTTGACAACGCACTTGCTGTTGTTGACAAAGTCACCAACACCGCGTTCATGGTTACAAGCCTCGCTTTGAGCGCTGCCACACTCGGCATCGGCGAAGTGACTGGCACACGGGCGGAGGCGGCACAGACAAGTTATGAGTTGATGGCTCCTGAACTCGCAGCACACAACCTCGCAAAAAATGAGCGCGCTGCTAAATACTATCTGGGCCTAAGGAAAATGAAAAAGGATCAGTCAAATACGGGATCATTTTTCGTGAGGAGAGACAAGGATGCCAAAGCAAACTACCTTAGTTATGTCTCGAAGGAGGACGGAACCGTGATCTTTGATATTCCCCTTGCGGCTGATGTTGATGAACCTGAATTTGTCATCGACGATGCAGTTGGCTTCCTGTTCTATGCACCGCGATTCAGCAGTGCCAACGCCGACTGGATGTTTGCCAACAAAAAAGAGAAAGCCCAGATGCAGAAGACTGCAGAGGGAATCGTGGGCGGATATCAGTACTAGTCCGTATCAAAAGAGACCAGCCAAATTGATGTTTGGTACTGGTTTGAGGGAGCGCCGCAAGGGGCTCTCTCTTTTTGTTGTTGTGGATTACGGAATCAATTTCTTTTTTAAGTACCGCCTTCCAGCAGCAGTCTTGAAATACTTCTCCCTTTCAATGGCTTCTTGCAACGTAGAGAATTCTTCATAGTAAACCAGGTGCATTGGAATATAAGGTCTCAAAGAAGTAGTCATTCCACTATTATGTTGTTTTATTCTAATGGCAATGTCTCCGCAATGACCTTTGTATAAAAAGTCATGGTTGTCACTTTTAAGAACGTAAGCGTAAAACATTAGTTAAAGATAAAGGGCAAGGCTTGCGACGAAGCATCCCTGAAACAATGTTTACATGATGAGTTTAAACGACATGCAATTGATTACGAAAGATCCTGAACTGAATACTTCAGGGTACGCCCAGAATCCCCCGCCTGAACGATGTCAGTCGGGCAGGGAACTGGGATCAAAAGTTTAGGAAACTTCTATTCTATCTCCGCCCGACTGGCGTCAGTCGGACGGGCCTGTCCGACTGGCGTCAGCCAGGCGGGCGTTGAACTACAGAACCAATTTCTTTTTTAAGTACCGCCGACAAAGTGTCCACTATGCGCACCTAGAATTTAGCAACATGCTATCGCACTACTACAAAAGCAAAAGGACCTTATTATTAAAGTGACAAGCCTGGCAAAAATCTCCACCATTGTAGGGAATTTGTCAGGCTTGTCACTCTATCGTAGTCCCGCCCAGAATCGAACTGGGATCAAAAGTTTAGGAAACTTCTATTCTATCCGTTGAACTACGGAACCAAAATGCCTTCAAAAGTATGGAAAACTTCTATTCTATCCCTACCCACCCGATATTATTGGCAAAAGTAAACTTAATCCCGGCCGGCCCGTATATTACAGGCAAATGTCAATTTAATCATGGGAAGAATATACCTGGGCGAATTCGAAGAGCTCATATTATTAACAGTAGGGGTTCTCTATAAAGAGGCCTATGCCGTGGCCATCTCTAAAGAGATTTCAAAGCAAGCCGACCGTTCTGTCAACGTCAGCGCTGTTCATAAATCATTATACCGTCTGGAAGAAAAAGGAATGCTCAAGTCCATGCTGAGTGATCCCGAATCCAAACGCGGCGGAAAAAGGAAACGCATATTTATTATCACCGCCTACGGCAAGAAAGCCCTGGATGAATCCATGGATCTAAGAATGAGTCTGAGAAAACAGATAACAGATCTTTCTCTGAAATGGTAAGCATGAACAAGAAGAACAACATCCCTCGTTTACCGCATACTTTCTTCAGGTGGTATTGCCAGCCCGAACGGTACGAGGAGCTGCATGGTGATCTTGAAGAACTCTTCTATGAGAGGATAGAGAAGTCAGGGTTAACAAAAGCAAAATTCCTTTACCTGATGGATGTCATCCGATGCTTTCAGCCTTACGCCTGGAAAAAACCAAGACCCTTCACTAATCATCATATTGTTATGTTCAGAAACTATTCCAAAACTTCCATCAGGAGCCTGATGAAGAATCCGCTGAGCTCCTTTATCAATGTGTTTGGACTGGCCATTGCCATCGGCATGTGTGTGCTGGTGTATTCCTATGCACGCTGGGTCAATGGTATCGATCAGTTTCACGAAAATAAAAATGAAGTCTACCTCATCACATTCTTTGAGGAGCGTGAAGGCTCTGCGCAGCAAAACGGATTAACACCGCGACCGCTTGGTGAAATGCTTCGTGAAGATTTTGCGCAGATCAGTAAGGTATGTAGGATTGAAGACGCTCCGGCAGTGTTGAAATTCAATGACAATGTATTCAATGAGAAGATCCGGTTTTCGGATCCTGAGTTTCTTCAGATGTTTACGTTTCCCTTGAAGTGGGGATCACCGGCGGGATTACAAGACCGCAATGGAATTATTCTCAGCGAAGAGATGTCAGAGAAATATTTTGGAGAAGAGAATCCGGTTGGCAAAGACATCGAAATCATTTTCGGAAAAGACAGAAGCAAGATCTTTACTGTAAAGGGAGTGGCAGCGGAGTTTCCGATGGCGCATGCTGTTCACTTCAATTTCCTCATCAATTTTGAAAATGTATTTCTTTCCTATCCTGTCTACGACAAGAGTGACTGGAGTGCATTTCTGAATGCAACGCTTATACAGGTTAAAAAACCTTCCGACCTCACGCATGTAGAGCAAGGTATGGCAAAATATAAAGCATTGCAGAATGGTCCCCGTAATGGATGGAAAGCTTCGTCTTATCAATTCGAACCTTTGGCAACGTTGTATGAGAGAGGCGGAAATATAAAAAGTGATATTTCAAGAAACAGTTATGAGAGCAATAGTAAGTCTATTGTATTCCTCTCTATCATCGGAGTGTTCATGCTTGCTCTTGCATGTTTTAATTATATCAACATTGCCATTGTATCTGCCGCCAAAAGATTGAAAGAGATCGGTGTAAGAAAATCTATCGGTGCCACCAGGAGAATGGTGATCACCCAGTTCTTATCTGAAAACATCTTCGTTACATTCTTTGCTCTCATCCTTGGGATCATATTGGGTGTAACACTTTTCATTCCTGGTTTTGAAATTCAGAATGACTTCAACATGGGCTTTACCCTATGGGACAGAAATCTGTGGATATACCTTCCTTGTGTCATGCTCTTCACCGGAATTGCGTCAGGGATCTATCCGGCGTTTTATATCTCCAGGTTTCAGGTAGTTGGCATACTAAAAGGCTCTGTTGAGTTTGGAAAGAAGAATCCTTTGACGAAAGTGTTTTTGGGATTTCAGCAGATACTGGCGTGCATTCTTATTGCGTGTGCTGTGATGTTTACCCAGAATACAAGTTATGTCGCCAACGAGAGCTGGGGATATGAGCCGCGTGAAGTATTGTATGCCGATGTAGCGGAGGATGCTGCTGCCTATGAACAGATGAGTGCCTTCATGTCTCAAAACCCGAATGTGGTGTCGCTGGCGGGATCACGTCACCATCTGGGAAAAAGAGTTTCTACCAAAGTGCTTCACACTCCTCCTAACAACCAGTACGAAGTAAATGAGCTTGCCGTTGATCCTAATTACTTTGAGACGATGCAATTGAGCATCAGGGAAGGACGTGCATTCAACAAGCATCAGGGCAGCGATAAACTTTCTGTCGTTGTCAATGAAGAGCTGGTTAAAGAGATGATGCTGACATCACCTGTCGGGCAAACTTTTGAGATGGACAGTATGCGTTATGAGATCATCGGTGTGGTGAAAGATTTTCACACCTACAGCTTCGATAGCAAGATCCTTCCAACCATTTTTACGGTAGCGGATCAGAAGGACTTTGGTTATTTATCCATGAAGGTAAGAGCGGGTCGTGAAAAGGAAACGTATGCTGCCATGCAGGCGCAATGGTCAAAGCTCTATCCTCAGATTCCTTTTCAGGGTGGCCATCAGGAAGATGTCTGGGGTGATTTCTTTGAAGAGAAAGATGGGCATGCAAAATTCTGGAATGCTGTCGCTCTTATTTCAGTGTTGCTCGCGGGGTTGGGATTATATGGTTTAATGTCGCTGAATGTTTCCGGAAGGATACGTGAATTCAGCATCCGGAAAGTTCTGGGGGCTCAGAAGAAAAATATCGGATTGAATATTCTTCGTCAGTACATCCCACTGTTCATGATAGCCTTTGCGATCGGAGGGCCGGTCAGTTATTACCTTGTTGGTTTCTTTTTTGATATGGTATACGCATATCACATACCGATGAATTTCTGGGGCGTGACCATTCCTGTTGTAGTGCTTATCATGGTGTTGCTGGGAACCGTTTCTATTCAGGTTGGAAAAGTGTCCAAATCCAATCCTGTAGAAGGATTAAAAACCGAGTGAGACGAACTTCTAATGCCCTGATAATTTCCGACTAAACACTCGTTCGCCTCCTGTCAAATATCTTTCATCAGGTGTTGAATGATGTGTCGTAATCTTCTAAATTCGGCGGAATTAAACCACACAATCGATAGAGTGACGCCCCCTCACGATACTCGCTTGTGATGAAAAACGATCCGATACTTTGCTTAGAAAACTTTTTTTATCCCTTCTTATTTGCGGTTCTCTTTCACTCAAGGCACAGGATATTCTTGAGCTGAAGCTTGATGGTACAGAACAAGGCAAATCGCTGGCAACTGTCCTTTCAGAAATTGAAAAGAAAAGCAACGCAAGATTTTATTTCCTTTCGGAATGGATACAACCCATCACGTTTCAGGAAAGCTTTGCTGGTGAGACATTAGGTGCTGCACTGGAGAGTCTTTTTTTAGGAACGGATCTTAGCTATGTGAGCATGTACCCGCATGCCGTGATCCTTGTTAAAGATCCAACCCAGGCCTTGCTTCGGAAGAGTGCGATAAACTCGGCGGTCAGGCAGAAGAAGAAAGTCGAGCAAAGGATTTTTGGTGAAGCAGGAAAGTCGAAGAAGGGTAAAGTGATCATTACCGGTAAGGTTATTGATTCAAAGACAGGAGATCCTATGCCGCGCACTAACATCCAGGTAAGCGACACACAAGGTGGAACGACCACGGATGAAAATGGAAATTACACACTATCACTTTCTCCTGGAGTGCATGTATTGAACTTCACCTTCGTTGACTATGAAGAGAAGGTCATTGACCTTGCGGCATTCACTGATGGTGTTGTCGATGTTGAACTGGCAGTGATGCCGGTGATGCTGGAGGAAATTGTAATACGCGATCTTGCGGCACGTGAGATCACCACGAGTAAGATCGGTCTTACTCAATTAAGCATTAAGGATATCAAGAGGTCGCCTTCATTTCTGGGTGAACCTGATATGATCAAATCGATTCAGGCACTGCCGGGTGTTACGACAGCAGGAGAGGCGGCAACAGGATTTAATGTTCGTGGAGGAAGCGTTGATCAGAATCTTATTCTTTATGACGGTATGCCGGTATTTAATAGTTCTCACGTCTTTGGATTTTTCTCAGCATTCAATGCAGAAGCCGTTCGCGATGTTTCTTTTTACCGTGGAGGAATTCCTGCGGAGTATGGAGGTCGTGCATCTTCTGTTCTTGACATTCGCTCCAAGGATGGTGACTATGAAAAATGGGGAGGCAGCGGCGGGATCGGAATGATCACCAGTAATTTCACGATCAACGGGCCATTGCAAAAGAAAAAAACATCGATGATGGCATCGATGAGATCAACGTATTCAAACTGGCTGGTAAATTCAGTGAAGACTGATTATGCCGATCTCAGCAAAAGCTCTGTGTTCTTCTATGATGGAACGATCAAGCTTACTCATTTATTCAGCGGTCAGACAAAACTTGCAGTAACTGGATATTCCAGCAGAGATGCTTTTCGCCTGACCGGTGACTCTACCTATTCATGGAATAATCTGCAGTTATCCGCGCGACTGGATCATCAGATTTCGCCAAAGCTTGGATCTGATTTTGTTTTTGGTGTGAGTCAGTATGGATATACGGTGGAGAATGCGGATTATCTCACAGCATCAGAACTTTCCTACAAGATCACAACATGGGTTGGCAAAGCGGGATTTAATCTTCAGCAGAATAATCATAAGATCAATTTTGGATTGAATGTTTCCTATTACCGATTCCAGCCGGGTAATCTGAAGCCAACATCCAATGTATCCAATGCAAAAGATCTTTCACTTGATAAGCAGTTCTCCATTGAGAATGCACTTTATGCGGGAGATGAATGGGCCTATAATGACCGGATATCCATTGAGGCCGGCTTGAGAGTTCCGATCTTCCTTTCGTTTGGACCAGCATCTGTGAATGTTTACAAGAGTGATGTGCCAAGAGAAACGTCGAGTATCATTGACACACTTCATTATGACGGTGGTCAGCCTGTTAAAACATATTTCGGTCTGGAGCCACGATTATCCTTTCGCTGGACAGCAACACCCACCTCATCTATAAAGCTTGGATACAATCGCATGTATCAGTTTCTGCAGTTGGTAACGAACACAACTGCGGTAACACCGGTAGACATCTGGCAGCCGAGTGGATATTATTTCAAGCCGCAACGTGCAGATCAGATATCTCTGGGATACTTCAAGGACTTTAAGGAAAAGAAGTACACCGCCTCAGTAGAAGGTTTCTATAAAGAGATTGATAACATTCTTGACTTTAAAGATGGCGCGCAATTGATTTTGAACAATCACCTTGAAACTGATTTGCTTCAGGGCAAAGGAATGTCGTATGGAGTTGAAACCTCTTTTACAAAAAGCACAGGCCGACTGACCTATAGTATTAATTATACTTATTCAAGGTCGTTCAGAACTATAGCGGGGTCCACCTCCAGTGAAACGATCAATAGCGGAAAACAGTATCCCACCAATTTTGATCAGCCTCACATTATCAATCTTTCATGGAAGTATAATTTATCACGTCGTGTATTCTTTACAGGAAATTTCACCTACCACACCGGCCGGCCTGTGACGGTACCGCTTTCAGCCTTCCCGCTGGAGAACACAACGGTAGCATATTTTTCTGAACGCAATCAATACCGCATACCCGATTATCATCGTTTAGATCTTGCATTGGTAATAGAAGGAAACCATAAGAGAAAGAAGAAATTTGAGGGGACGTGGGTGTTTTCTTTATACAATGCCTATGGGCGAAGAAATCCCTACACGGTATTCTTTAAAAGCTCCGGAAATGGAATCCCTCAGCCGTATCAGCTTTCTATTATTGGTACTGCATTACCATCCATCAGTTACAATTTCAAATTCTGATGGAAGCAAGAAGATCATACGGTGCTAAGATCATTCAGGGATTCATAGCATCGGTCTTAATAAGCGCGTGCGTTGAGCCCGTTAATTTTGATGTTCCTCCGGCACAACTGTTAACGATCGTAGATGGAATGATCTCAGACAAGCCTGGACCTTACACAGTTTTTATTTCAAGAGGCTTGCCGTTGGATGCGGATTCCACTTATCGGATTCCTTATCCGAATGTAAAAGTTGTGTTATGGGATTTCACGACAGGGACAGGAGTGAATGAAGTTTTAACGGAAGTCAGGCCGGGAGAATATATTACCGGAGGAGTCATTCAGGGTAAAGTTGGAGGGGTCTACAGTATTCGTATAGAAACTCCTGATGGAGGAATTTATGAGTCTGAGCTGGAAGTAATGTTCCCGGTAGGCGCAGTAAAAGATATTCGCTATGAGTATGAAGCCAGATCGATTCAAAAAACTTATGGAACCGTTCCGGCAGATGTATTTAAAATAAGCATTGATGCCGAGGTTGCGGAATCTGAACAAAGTTATGCGCGATGGCGCTTTAAGGGGACATATAAAGTATCGACGCGGCCTGAACTCTATTATTACATTGCACTGGAATTTCCTTTAAAGGCTCCATTTATATGCAGCGGTTATATTGTTGTTCCGCTAATGGATGATGAACCTGAACAGCCGCCGGGTGAAGGGAAGCTTGCGCAGGTGGGTCCATGTACATGTTGTATCTGTTATGTGAATGATTTTGAAACTGTTCCGCAAATATCCGATGGGCAGTTTGTGGCGGGTGAATATAAGAATGTAAAAGTTGCTGAGGTGAATATCAACACTGAAACATTCTTTGAGAAATATCTGGTAGAAATTGAGCAGATGAGTCTTTCAAAGAATGCATACGATTTCTTCAAGATCATTAAAGCACAGAAAGAGGGAGCTGCTGGTTTGTTTCAGGCACCTGCTGGTGAGGTGAAGGGAAACATCAGGGCTATCAAATTTACTCAACCAATTGTTGGGATCTTCTACGCATCCTCTATTAAGAGCAGATCAATTTACATCCCAAGAAGTGCAGTGCCCTATGCACTCACGCGAATAAAGTTTATTGATCGGCCATGTGATAAATTTTTTGACTATTCAAGCACTTCTAAACCGATCCTGTGGCAATGAAAAGTCAAAAAGAAGTTGGCTTGTTTTGGAGGATAAAGTTCCGGTGGTTACTGGTGTTTGTGCTCTTAAGCGCCTGTGTAGATCATTTGGATATTACGCTCCCTGAAGTACAGCCGATTATGATCATTGAAGGAAAGATCACCGATGATCCGGGGCCATACACCGTACTGATCTCGAAGGGGGTTTCTCTTGAAGATGACTCGCTTCTTCGTGTGCCTATTGAGAGGGCGAAGATCAAGTTGTATGACGATCTGGGAAATTCTGAGGATATGGTGGAGAATACTCCCGGAGAGTATATGTCGACGGGAGTTATCCGCGGACAGATTGGGCATTCCTATCATATTGGTGTGGAGATGGCGGACGGCGGAGTTTTTATTTCAGAGCCTGATCTTCTCTCGCCGGTGGGTGAAATTGAAGCAATCAAATATGAATTTGAAGCAAGATCCATTGAGCGCCCCTACATTGTTGAGCCAGCCAACATTTTTAAAATTTTCGTTGACGCGAAAGCAATACCTGGCGATAAGAATTATGTTCGATGGAAGTTCACGGGAACTTATAAAGTAATAACAAGACCAGAACTTCATACCTATTATCTTCAGGGGGTTCGCATCTCGGATCCAAGACCCTGCAGTGGCTATGTCGTTCGACCGGGCAGCAGTCAAATTGTGAAAGTAGATGAGTGCACGTGCTGCACTTGCTGGATCACAGAGTATGAATCTACACCCCATCTGTCGGATGGACAGTTTATCAGTGGGGACAGCTATAAAAATGTACGGATAGGAGATGTGCAGATCAGTACAGAATCTTTTTTTGAGAAATACCTGGTGGAGGCTGAGCAGATGAGTCTCTCCAAAAACGCATTTGAGTTTTTTTCTTTGGTACGAAAGCAAAAGAGTGAGCCTTCCAATATTTTCCAGGCGCCGATGGGAAATATTGCAGGTAATATATCATCTTCCAATTCCCAAATACCTTATATCGGAATATTCTGGGCAACTTCTATAAAAACGAGATCCATATATATTGAAAGGAGTGCAATTCCTTATAATCTTCCTCCTCCTAAATTCATTCCTGAATCGTGTCTTGCTTATTTTAAAAACTCATCGACTACGAAGCCTCCTTTGTGGCAGTGAGAAAAGAATTTATTTATTAGTGATTAACTTGAAGTTTTAATCTTTTATGAAAGGTAGTTTGTTAAAAAGACTAAAGACTCAATGGATTTTCACATTCATCATTCTGGGTGCATGTGTGGAGCCTATTGAGTTCAAGGTGCCGCCAGCACAACTTCAGACAACCATTGAGGGAATGATATCTGACGGTCCAGGACCTTACATTGTGAAGATATCAGAGGGAATAAGTCTGGAGGATGATTCCCTGGTCAGAGTTCCGATCAGGAATGCCAAGGTCAAGCTTTATGATGATGAAGGTCATATTGAAAACCTTACTGAAAATGCGCCGGGTGATTATTATACAGGAGGGGTCATTCAGGGAAGAGTTGGTCACGCGTACCATATCACAATAGAGACGAGTGATGGAAAGTTATTTGAATCTGAGCCTGAGATCATAAATCCTGTAGGTGCCATTGACGATATTCGCTTTGAGTATGAATCGAGATCTGTGGAGGAGAATTTTGGGACGATAGCAAAAGATGTTTTTAATATTTACATAGATTCAAAGACTATACCTGGGAATGATAATTTCGTACGATGGAGATTTACCGGAACATATAAAGTACTCACATACCCGGAGCTCCACTGGATCTGGGCGCTGGGCTATGTGTTGCCAGATCCCTACCCATGCAGCGGATGGGCATATATCGGAAGGACCTATGCAGAGCAGGTAGCTCCATGTTCTTGCTGTATTTGCTGGGCTCATGATTATGAAGATAAGCCACAGCTGTCGGATGGTCAATTAATCTCTGGTGACCGATTCAATAATGTGAAGGTGGGTGAAGTTGCTATTACCCCTGCATCATTTTATGAGAAGTACCTTGTGGATGTGGAGCAAATGAGTCTTTCCAAAACTGCATTTGAGTTCTTTAAGCTCATTCGTTCTCAAAAGGAAGGATCCTCAAGTCTGTTTCAGCCGCCATCCGGGATCATCAAAGGAAATATTAAAGCGACCAACTCGTCAACGCCTGTCGTAGGAATTTTCTGGGCGACTTCCATTAAGACTAAATCGATCTTCATTCAAAGAAGTAGTGTGCCGTACCCTATTACTCAGATTGCACAGATCAGATATCCGTGCCAGTGGTATCCTTATGCAACAACACAACAACCCCCCAATTGGTAATGAAAAAATATTTCCTTGTAATTGCTTTTCTGGGACTGCTCCTCAAGTTGTCAGCTCAGTCGAATATACCTGTGCTGACGCAGAGATATGATGCCTATCAGAAGATCTGGCCCAAAACAAAGATTCAACTAGTCTTCAGTCAGGAGAAATTTTCACCGGGAGATACCATCTATTTCAAAGCTTATTTCTTTAAGGAAGATATGAGCTATGTACCCGGGATGCAGCTGATAAACTTCAATCTTGTTGATTCGAAAGGTGCTTCAAAGCTTCATTTCCTGCTTAACACCGACAATGGAGTAGGTCAAAATCAGTTTGCTGTGCCGCAGGATATTTCAGCCGGAATCTATCTGGTCACTGCCTACAGCGACTGGATGAAGAATTTCGATACCGAATTGATTTTCAAGAAAGAGGTAGTGGTGGTAAAGAAAAATACTGTTGAACGATCCTCAGCCCTTTGGATAAAAGGTGCTCCGGAAGGCGGTCATCTGATAAGCGGCATATCTAACAGGATTGGTATCTGGAGCAATCGTGGGAGTTCATCTGTTAGTGTGTTTGATAAGTCAGGAGCGGAGTTGGGAAGCGCAGTCACCGATATGAAAGGCCTGAGCTCCATTACATTTACTCCTCAAAAAAGTGGTTCTTATTTTTTGCGTTTTGTGGGAGACACTGCTCGATTTGCTCTCCCGAAGGTTGAGGATGACGGATTGGGAATAGCGCTAACGATGAGTGACAAAGTAAATCCGGTTCAGATAGCGGTTACTTCACCGGCCACATCCACAATTCGCAAAGAACCTATCGCCGTTGTGGTAACCTCGCGTGGTAAGGTCCGGTATGCGGAAAGTATTCAAATCACAAAAGACGTTACAGCCATACAGATTCTGCAAAGTGATTTGCCGGAAGGTGTCGCCCATGTTTCATTTGTCGGCAACAATGGAAATTTATTGGCAAGCCGCGATTTTTATAGTTCTGGTAAGGGAGAAGCACAGGCAAAGATCACTTTGATCGGAAATGATTTTAAGCCGCGAGGGAAAATAAGAATGGAAATTGCCTTGACCGATGAAAGCGGGTCACCTGTTGCCGGAGAGTTCTCAATTGGAGTATTGAATGCCAGTCTGTTCACCGGGGAGCATCGTGATCATCTGACAGATGAGTTGAACATTCTTGCCGGAGCAAAAGGAACATATGTTGTGGATCGTAGTAATCCAAATTGGTTAATGAGCCTTGATAATTATCTTATCACAGTGACACAGGAAGTTGCATGGAAGGAAATATTAGCAAGAGAAATAAAGAGACCTTCCTATCCTTTTTCCAATTTGATTGAGAAAACCGGAAGAGCATACTATGCAGATACTACTGGCAGCATTCCGGTGCCGGATCTCACGCAACTGATGTTTTATCTTCAGAGAGATAAACTGCGTCACCAGACTTTTGCAATGGACAAGGGAAAGTTCTCTTTGACAATTCCAATACTTTTTGGAAACGATGAGTTCTTTTATATGGGTGAATTGAGGGGTAATGCCATTCCAAAGATCCGGATTGAGTGGGACAATGAATCAATCAGATTTCCTGCTGCTGCGGCTTCACGCGAAACGACAACTCCTGATTTCTATGCTGCTTTTGTAAGCAAGAGCCGTGTGATTGGACGATCCTATGGTTTTTATTCTTCTCCCCAGGCACTCAATGGCGGTGATGATGCTATGAACAGCGCTAATTTTGAAAAGGAAGTTGGTGGTGCTGATGTGACAATTAATATTCAGGATTACAATACTTTCTCAACTATGGAGGAATTGGTAAAAGAGATCATTCCATCATTGTCCCATCGTAAAAGGGGAGGGAAGAGTATCATTCGTGCCAGTCTGATCGAACCGATGAAACCATCTTCTGCTGATCCTGTTTACATTATCGATGGAATAGCCAACAGGAACACCGATTTTTTCCTTGCACTGAATCCTGCTGATGTCATCAATATCAAGATTGTCAAGGACCCTAAAAAATTAGTACGCTTTAAGCTGATGGGTAAGAATGGAATTGTGATGGTTCAAACAAAAAAAGGAAATGTAAGAGAGCCGTTGGATGATCCATCAAAACTAATCGAAGGAAGCAATCAGGTGATTAATTTTACTTCACACGATTACTCTATCTCAAATGATGCCCGCAAGCCTGATTTTCGCTCAACGGTTTACTGGAATCCTTCTGTAAAGACAGATTCTAATGGAAAGGCAATCGTTGAATTCTTCTCAACAGATGATGTTGGTAAAATGCTGATTAGAGTGAATGGACTTACCGATGGCGTAAAGGCTTTCTCTGCACAACAGGATGTTGAAATAGGAGTGAATTAATTGCAAAAAAAGATCCGTTGACATTTCTGCCAACGGATCAAATCAAAGCCACTAATATTCTCTCTACTTTCTGATATTCCAGACAGAAGTGTAATCACCATTGGCGATCTCTTTCTCCTTAAGTTCTCTTAAAGCTTTCTTAAATACCATCATCATATCCGATTTGCGAATGATGCTGTTAAGCTCTGCTGGAGTAATATCCTTTTTGAAGCTCACGCCTGCAGAAGATTGGATCGTTCCGGTTAGATACTTGGTGTTAGTAACCAGGCCATTCGTTTTTCCGACAATTTCAAAAGCCATTTTGGGAATCATCAATACATGTTCGCTTTTTTCGGCTTCAGAAATTTGAAGATCCATTGTCATGATCAAAAGTGCATCTGTGCCTGATTCGTTCATGATCCTTTCATTGGCACCATTCACACCATACCCTTCTGTGAGCGGCATAAACGCTGAGATAATTTTGTTATCACGGAACGAACGGGAGAATTCAACTTTTGTATTTGCATCGTCTTTGGAAAATGCTTCTACTCTCTTGTAACCTTCTGTTCCAGTGATTTTTTCAGGCGTAACAATTGTGGCATTTAATTCAGATTCAATGAGTGCCTTGAAATCAACATATACACTTTCCAGAAGAGCATCCCAAACTTCGTTAGGTTGTTGTGGGAAAACCAATGTAGTGGTCTTGGTTCTGGTGGTAGTAGTGGTGGTCTTAATTCCGCCCATTGTGCTTGAGCTTGTTGATACATCCGTTTCGCTGGATTGATGGTACGTTGTGCCGCGAATAGCAAAAGAAAGAAGTCCAATCTTCTTAACGTGTTCAAAAGGCCTGCTTAAAAATGCATTCGGTTTGTAGAAGCTGTAGTCCATGTCTACATCTGTTCCCTTTACGGTTAGGCCTGGGTTCAGTGTTGGTTCGCCAGTAACGGTCACAAACATACCATCGTCATAAGAGCTTGTGTATTGCAGATCTGAAAAGCTTCCGGATACATCTTTTGCATTTTCAGTGCTTTCAGTTCCAACTGATAAATAACTGTTTTTGTAATTGAACAGTGCTGTGCCTCCTGGCTTGATGTTGATGTTGCGGAATGCGCTGGCCGGAATAACGACCTTTGATCCTATTTTTGCATAGCAAACGTCGAACGTACTCTTCATGCTGAGCTGAGTAATAGCTAACGTAACTTTCATCATAGAATTTTCCATGGCAGCCGGATACTGAAGTTCAAGGGTTACGTCCTTCGTCAGATCCAATGCTATCTTGTCGCCACTCTGACCATTGATCGATAGTAACTTTACCCTTTTCTTGCTGGGTTCCAGCGTAAAGCTTGTGCGATCACCACCTGAAGTTATGATCTCTACTTTTCTTGGAGCATCACTTGCATCTGAAACGATGCCGTACATTCCTGAAGTTAGATATTCAACAGGCTGACCGTCTATAGTGACTGTTCCGTCTACTTTATAAAATCCGGGTTGGTTCTTCTTGGAAAGCATAACGTACACCAGATCTCCTCCCGTTTTCCAGTCTGAGAAAAAGGCCTGTGACATTGTTCCAAGCTTGACAGGATGGAGATTGCTTCCCATGCCTACAGTTGGAACCACGTCACCCAATGTCGAAGTAGACATTGTGCTGAGGCCTCCCATCTTCTTTGCCAGCTTGGCAATCCCTTTCGTAAACATATTTTGTCCGTAGCTAAGCTGACCGATCATCAGCAGCATCAAGAGTAATCTAAGTCTCATATTCAATTAGGTTAGGTTGCTTAAGTAATGATGCAATAGTCCATCATTTACTAACCTTTGAAAATACCATGCGGTGGGTATTTTGATATGAGTGCTGGTACGGAGGGAAGACTTAAAATGAAGTTCTATTCTTCAGCTTTTTCCCAAGAGTTTTTTAAAGAATCCCTTCTTGGCGGGTTTCCCAAAATCTCTTTTCTTCTCCTTGCGGGATGTGCCGAAGATCCTGTTGAAAATATTCTTATCGGACTTGAAAGACTCACAGGAGAGTTTTCTCTGTAAGTCGGATGACAGATCAGGAAAACGCGCATAGGCGATGCTTGACAGATCTTTATCCCGGTTTACATGTTGTAAAAATTCTCCAACGATGGGCAAAGCAGTTCTTGCTCCCTGACCCATCGAGGTTGATTTAAAATGGAGTAATGGTTGGTCGGCCCCAACCCATGATCCAATCACGAGCTTTGGAGTGATCGCCATGAACCATCCATCCGTGTTGGATTGAGTAGTTCCTGTTTTACCTCCAATGTCATTCGTCAACCCAAACTGGCTGCGGAGTGAAGAGCTTGTTCCTTCATTCACGGCATTCCTTAGCATGTGCAGAATGAGTTGAGCATTCTCGGAAGAAAGCGCCCGCGTGGAAGGTGATGCTTTGTAAGACTCCAGCACTTCATTCTGATGTGTGGTGATACTGGTAATGTAGTATGGCTTCACGACATTCCCCTGGTTGGCAAATCCTGTATAGGCGCTCACCAGTTCTATCATTGAAATGTCAGCTGTACCCAAAGCAATGCTGGGTACTGCGGGCAAAGTGCTTTTGATTCCCATTCTTCTTGCGAGACTGATGGTATTGCCAATGCCTGCCTTTTCAAGCACTCTGACGGAAACAGTATTAACGGAATATGCCAATGCTCCACCCATGGAGTATTTTCTTTCGTAGTTGTCTCCGGAATTTTTCGGTGCCCAATCTTCCATGTTGGTGTAAGTGGTTTTACCAGCAGAGATGTAATCGCAGGGATCCATTCCCTGTTCAAGAGCCGCTGCATAAACGATGGGTTTAAATGTGGATCCCACCTGTCTTTTGGTAGATTCATGAATGTGATCGAATTGAAAATACTCGTGATTGGTTCCTCCTATCCATACCCGTACTGAACCATCGCGTGGATCCATAGCCAATAATCCTGCGCTCAGGAATTTCAGATAATGACGGATTGAATCAATTGGACTCATCATCATTTCTTTTTCTCCATCGACGGTAAGAATGTTCATGTTGGTTGGAACTTTCAGCAAGGAGATGATCTCATCATGAGAATGTCCCTGTGCTTTGAGGGATTGATAATGAGCTGATTTTTTCAGCGCATTCTGCACAATAGAAGATTCAATCGGCAGTGGATCCGATTTTCCCCATTGCTGCTGGAATTTTTTCTGAATAGCAGTCATCTGATTTTGCATGGCGTCTTCAGCATATTGCTGAAGACGGGAATCAATGGTTGTGTATATTTTCAACCCACTGGTGTACAACTGGAGAGGTTTATCATGAGTACTGTTGTATTCATTACACCATGTTACAAGCTCCTCACGTATGTAATCTCTGAAGTAAGGGGCAAGGCCCGTATGGTGATTAATACTTCTATAGTCCAGTATGATAGGACGTGTGATCAGTGTATCGAGAGCTTCCTGGGTGATGAAATCATACTTACGCATTTGTTCAAGTACGACGTTTCTTCTGTGAAGTGATCTTTCTGGTGATAATCTTGGATTGTAATAATTGGTGGCCTTCAGCATTCCAATGAGTGTTGCGGATTGATCTATGGATAATTCTTTTGCTGATCGCGAGAAAAATCTTCTGGATGCAGACTCCAGACCATATGTATTTTCGCCAAAAGAAATGGTATTGAGGTAGAGTGTAAGAATCTCATTTTTATCGTAAACTTTTTCAAGTCTTGATGCGACAATCATTTCCCTGATTTTGTTGATGACCAGTGATCCCACCCAATATGATCTCCTGGGATAAAGATTCTTGGCAAGTTGTTGTGTTAGTGTGCTTCCGCCTCCGGATGATTCCTGTTGGAAGAGCAGGCTTTTGACAAAGACTCTTCCCAAACTTCTCTTGTCAATTGCCCCGTGTTCATAAAAGCGGACATCTTCTGTAGCAAGAAGAGCATTGATGGCAGACGGTGAAAGATCTTCATACCGGATGTTTGATCGTTCCTGTATAAAATACTGTCCAAGTAAAACGCTGTCGGCACTATAGACTTCTGAAGCGGTTGGATTTTCCAGCAAAGACAGTTCTTCCTTATTGGGTAATGATCCCAATGCGCCTGTCCATATGAGGATAAATAGAAAGAATATACCGACAATCATAGCGGTAAGGACTGTTCCGAGGAGTATGAATCCTTTTTTCCAGGACCAGGGGCTTTTTAAAAACTGAATGATAATGAAGTAATAGTCAGATAGTCTGCTCACGAAGGGTTGGTTTACTGCCACTCTATTTAAATAGTCTGCCAACCGAATAGACGTTTTAAAAACGCAATAATTAAACGATTTAGTATAGGTGTAGAAAAATCTCCACATCGATAGAGCTTGGCCGAGTTGATTTTTTTAGAAAATGAGTAGATTGAATTCCCGTTGATGTATGGCCAATCCTGATCTTTCAAATAGACTTCTCAAGCCTTACGTCAGACTAAGTAAAATAATACTGATTCCTATTCTCGCTTACGTTGCATTTATTTTGCTGCGCGTATTAACTGGATTTGAAGGAAGAAGAACAACTCATGATCATAAGCCGGGTGAGTTTCATCTATCAGCAGTAAGTTTTGATTTTTCATGGGAGACCACGTTGGTTCTCAGCGCTCTGTTCTTTTTAACACTTTATATTATCATCCAGATTTTGTAGCAAGGGCTGAGGATGAAAGCAGGCGGATGGAGGTTGATAGAAATCAGCTTGTAATTGAAACTCCTGTGTATTGGATGACAATGAATTTAAATAAAGCCGATAGCATATCTTTTAAGATCTCTGGATTCTGGAGTTGGATATTGAGTGGATAGATTCATTACCATTATTTTATGTTTCCCTGATCATCATTCTTTTCATTGGGAGCGTCACAAATCCTTCCTTTGCAGAAAGTGTGGTGGATGCTTTCCAGCTTCCATTTAAGCCCTTTACTTTTTTTGATGAATACTTTGAAAGAAAAAGACTGATCTGGCTTAAGAGCAGGTCTTATGTTAAGATGAAGTATATAAAAGAAAAGAAAGAGCGGAAGTAATCAGGGAAATTACGGAGAGAATTTATTCCACGTAAATTCTACCAGTCCAAAATTTTCTACACACAAATCCGTGTGTATATATTTTTCTCATCATGTGAATTTTATTGCATCTCTCAAATAAGTCTGATTCAGAGACTTAAGTGCATCCGTTTGCTTAGATATATTTAACTGGTTCTGGTATAATTTTTTTGCACTATTTCTTGTTGCGCAACAACAGATATTAAAAATTAATTACTAAAAACCTATATATGAAAAATCAACATAATAGCAGGAGGAATGGAAATAACCATTCTAACCAATCCAATCACTCCAATAATTCCAATCATGCCAGTTGGATGAATGAAAGCAGAGATAACAGGGGCCGATTCACTTCGGATGATGATTATTCCGGAAACCAGGGCTTCCGTTCGGATTCGCGTCACTTTAATGATTCAGATTACGGTAATCATAATGAAGGAGACCAAAGAAGCAATTATAGAAACGACGACCACGATAATACGTACTCGCAAAATCGCCGCAACCAAAATAGTGAGTACAGAAGCCAGGATTATAACAGTTCCAGAAATTCAAACTGGGAGGGTCGCAACTCTGGTTTAAGTAATCAAAGTGGATATTCTCAATCTTCTTTCGGTGGCGGAAGCGGGCAGTACGGAGATTCTTATGACGGAGGAAGAAGTCGAGGATCATTTAATGAGTATGACAATCGCGGAGACTATGCATACGGCAAAGACTTCTATGATGATTCTAGCAGCCGGTCATTTGGGAATGAAAATGGAAGAGGTTCTTCTATGAGAAACAGTTCTTTTGATTCTGATAGAAATGAACAATCACATCGTGGAAAGGGACCGAAGGGTTATAAACGTTCTGATGAGCGTATTACAGAAGATGTGAACGACAGACTTTCAGATGACCAGCACATTGATGCGTCAAATATTGAAGTGTCAGTTGAGAAAGGTGAGGTAACACTGAAAGGTACTGTTTCCAGACGTGAAGAGAAGCGTCATGCTGAAGATATCATTGAATCTATTTCAGGAGTAACCAATGTTGAGAATAAGATCCGTGTATCAAGCGAGAGATCTTCAGGTTCTTCAAAGGATTTATCTGATTCAAGGGAATCTAAATCAGAAATGACATCTGAGAAATCACGAAGCAAAAACGGAGTTCATGCTTAATTGCTAATTCTAAAATGAACAAAAAAGGGATCTCCAGAGGTCCCTTTTTTATTGTCTAACGATAGAGAATCTGACAATTGGAGCAAAAGCATGTTAGTCTTTTTCCTTTTCCAATGTATTTTTTGACTAAAGGGATCTTGCATCTGGGACAATCGCTTTTTTCATAGACCAGAAAATGCTTACTGAGTTCATTTATTTTTTTCCAGCGATAAAAATCAAAGCTGTAATCGTGCGCTTCTTTGATCATCGCTGTGACCTTGACGGGCGGTAGAGCGCCAACTCTTGATTCAGGATGAATTCTGGCGCGGAAGAGTGACTCATTTTTAATAATGTTCCCAACCCCTGAAAAAATACTTTGATCCAGCAGAACATCACAGACCATTGCCTTATCCAGTATTTTCAATGAATTCTTTGCTTTGCGGGAATTCCATTGGTGAGACATAATATCCTTTTCCCAATCATAAAAATCGGCAGGCAAACCTTCATGAAGAGTGATGATACAGGTGTAAAAATTTACCTCACCTTCTTTATATGCAAGCCGAAGTCGTGGGTGTGCTGCTTTTCTTTCGTTAAGACGGTAAGTTCCAAACATCATAAAGTGAATGCGAAGGAAGAATTTTGGAAAGCAGATCAGGAAGTGCTTTCCCCAACTTTTCAGATCAGTGATACGGTTGCCAATGATCCTAACCATGTCAATTTTCGCATCGCCCGTGACCGAAATTATCTTCTTTCCCTTCAACTCTGATAATTTTTCTTTAGCAATAAGAATGGAAGGGCCTTCGGGCATATCAATGAATTGATTGAATAATGGGTTGAGTACTTTTTGAATTGCTGATTTCCATTAACTGTGAGGCATTTGTGTAACCTGCTTCATAATAGGTATTATTAAAATAAACTGCATGAGATTTACAATGAGTTGGAAAGCTTCGATATATCTTCTGCAATTCGTTGATATTATAAGATGATTTGAAAAGTTCGGGATTGCCGTGAAGTCTGAGGTAGAATGAAGGAGATGTATGAACAAATGAAGTTTTCATTCCAGGAAAGTCAATATTGCAAAAAGTCAGGTTAGCATTTTCAAATGCCTCCGTTACCTTTTCATTCCACCAGGACGGGTGTCTGAACTCGACTACATTTCTTTGTTCATTGGGAATGTTATTAATAATTCTTTCGAGATTTTCTTCTGAATAGTGAAATGAGGGCGGAAGCTGAAAAAGGAAGTGCATTAATTTTTTTTGAAGACCTTCTTCGATTAAATCCTGAAAATCCAGAATGAGTTGCCTTGTTTCTTTAAGCTTGCTATAATGAGTGATGCTCTTGCTCATTTTAACAGAAAAGCAAAAATCGTCCGGAGTGCCAGTTGAATACTTCCTCAAACTTGCAAGAGAAGGTGTTTTGTAGAAGGCTCCGTTTAATTCAACGGTATTAAAAACCGAACTATAGTATGTCAGCCATTCTTTTGGCTGAATTCCTTTTGGATAGAATTTATTTTTCCAGGAAGGATAATAGTATCCTGAACATCCTATTTTATAGCTCATTATGCTTGGTCTACTAAAAATATGCCAGCATTATTTGAGTGTTTGATCTAGAATAGATCTAATTGAGAGTTGGGTTTAGGAGGTTTCGCTTTACCAAATACGGTCCGTCCTCCATAGAGATGTGAATCGTCCCTTTCCTTTTGCAAGAATTCATCAAATGACTTCGGATCTGGGTCAAAGCTATCTTCTATTATGCCTGTTATCAGGGAGAGATTTTTTATAGCTTCTTTTTTATCACTGTCTCCGAGCCTGGCTTTTTCAATGGAAGTTTTGAGGATGTCAATCGTCTGGTCGTACACTTTGGTGGGAACCGGAAAAGGATGCCCATCTTTCCCTCCATGTGCGAAAGAGAACCGGGCCGGATCCTGGAATCTCGAAGGTGTTCCGTAAATGATTTCACTGACCAAAGCCAACGATTGGATCGTTCTTGGTCCAACGCCTTCCAATAGCAACAATGACTCAAAATCTTTTATTTCTCTGTCATGTGCCAGAACGAGAACGGCACCTAATCGTTTTAGATTGACGTCTTCTGCTCTGACATCGTGATGAGATGGCATTACAATTTTTTGAATTTCAGGCAGCATAAGTCCTGGATTTTCTTTCGTCATCTCCAGCATGGAAGCTTTAGCTGCGTTTGCATTAAGATCGACAAGGTTCAGAATTTCTCCCTGATTTTTTCCATATATGAAAGTATGAGGATTCTCAACGAATGAAACTACTTTTTCTGAATGCCAATGATATCTTCGGGCCATTCCATTGAGGCCATTCATGCCTTGCTGAACGACTGCCCATTCACCTTCTTTAGTAACAATGAAATTGTGCAGGTAAAGTTGAAAGCCGTCCTGAATAGCTGTGTTGTCAACTTTAGCAGTAAGCTTACTGTTACTCACCAGATCTAATCCTTTAAGTCCTGTCTTTTCTGATAGGGCGATAAGCTCTGAAGGAGTTTCCTTTGAATGTTTTCCCTTGCCACCGGCTATAAATATTCCTAGCTCTTTGAATTTTGGATTGATGGAACGTTTTAAAGCGCCCATTACAGAGGTGGTTATCCCGGATGAATGCCAGTCCATTCCCAAAGCACATCCAAACGATTGAAACCAAAATGGATCGCTCAACCTGCTTAGCACCGCGGATCTCCCAAACTCCAGAACAATTGATTCTATAATTGCTCCCCCCAGCAAACTCATTCTGTTCGCCAGCCAAAGAGGAACTTTACCATAGTGCAGGGGTAAGTCCGCGTACCGTCTGTTGTTAAAATATAGTTTTGGCATTCCCGTAAATTACAAAACGGGTAATAAAAAAGTTCTTTGTCGGTGTGCTTAAATGTATAGAGTTATTTTTTATACCGAATGAGGTTTTCAACGTTGGTAACTCCGGCTATGGATTCCGCCAGGTCTTCTGCCCTTCTTTTACTGACTTTATCCATTACTGTTCCTGTCAGGAGCACTTCACCGTTTACTACTTTAACAGTAATATCTGATGAGTCAATGTGCGAGTCCTGAGTAAGTTCTTCGTTGATATCTTCTTCTATTCGGGCATCGGTGCGTTTATAGCCTTTGGGTCCTTTTCCTTTATGAGAAGTTTTTGGAGCAGTGCTGTGCTCACCCCATGAATGTTGGGCAGCCTCCTTACCAGAACTTTTGCTTTCGTGTTGACCCTCTTTTTGATAAGTAGGGTAATGATCTTCCCAAGATGTGTAGTGGACGCTATTATCTTTATTGACCTTACTCCTTGAGTGTTGGTTTGTAGTGGATAAATTTTTCATAAGTATCAGGATAATATATATCCAACTACCTTAAAAAAATTATACCAGTTTTGAAATTGTCGAGGAAACATTAACTGTGGGCACAGGTAATGATATATACGTAAAAGAAAACTAAAAAATGTTTTATCCTATTGGAACAGTTCCAGCCTGCTAACGATGTGCAGACTTATAACTATCAGGGTTAGTCCTAATCCAATCATTAAAGTTAAAGCCCTTCCGTTCATAACGATACTATTTTATGATAGTTACCTCTTCGTGAGATGATTCAGAACGTGGTGAAGACATTTTGATGATTGCTGTACCAAACAATGCGAGGGTAAGCATAAATACGATGGTGAACTTGGTGATAGGTTTCATAGCGTTGGGTTTTGTGTTGTTGCTTGACATCTTTCTATTATAGTGCCATAATGAATTTGTGCCTAAATGAACTTTAAATGCACTTTTTTAAAAGAATCATATCGTAAGAAATGATCGGAGTTGGGTAAAATATTCCTCATTCTCTCTGCGATTATAAGCATGACGACATGATAATGTACTCCACCGCATGGCATAGTATTTTGATAACTATTAATCGAATTACAACTAAAACTAAAATCGATATGAAAAATTCCGCTAACATTTTCCTGGGCATTCTGGGAGCCGCAACTGCAGGAGTGATCATCGGGATGTTAATAGCTCCTGAAAAAGGTGAGACTCTTCGTGGTAATCTAAAAGGAACAGCATCAGATCTTGCAAAAAGACTTGGTGATTTGATTGCCTCTGGCAAAGATCATTATGATGAAGTAAGATCTACTGCTATGGATGAAGCAAATGATTTTAAGAACGAACTAAGAGCAGAAGCAAACAACGCTTATAAGAAAGCAAAAGCTTCTATCTAAGATTTCTTGAACAATAAGATTACAGCAAGGTGGGAATTTTCCTGCCTTGCTAATTTCTTAACCGGCGAAACCCCCATGGACGAATTAAAAACCAAAGCTGAATCATTAACAGACCATGTCTCGGATTACGTAGAGACATATTTCAAGCTCACTGTATTAAATGCTACTCAGAAAGCTACCGGTGTTGCTTCCGTCAGTCTGATGGCGATTCTCATCACCTTTTTTCTGATGTTCGTTCTCATGTTTGGAGGATTGGGAGTAAGTATGTGGCTTGGTGAAACACTTGACGATCCGAAAGCGGGATTCTTTATCGTGGGTGGATTTTATCTGCTCTGTGCTATTATCATTATCCTCTTCAGAAAGAAGATCATTTTCCCATATGTCAGAAATCAGATAATCAGAAAGGTTTATGAGTAAGATCCAGACATATGAAGACCTCGTAGCGGAACGTGAATCCCTTGAGAAGACATTGGCGATTCAGAAGGAGATCATCAGAGCCGACGTTGTTGAATTGAAAAAAGAACTGCGTCCTGCGAAAGATCTTTTGACCTTTTTAGCAAAGATCACAACCAAAGACAAAAGCAATTCCCTTGTCTCTCTGGGAGTTGATCTTGTAGGAGATGTTTTGATTAAAAATCTCGTCCTGGCAAAGGCTGGTTGGATAACACGCCTTATTGTTCCTTTTTTAATGAAAAACTACGGAACGAACTTCCTTACTAAAGGAGCGGGTGGAAATTTTTTACAGAAGATTTCTGACAAGCTACGTCGGGTAGCTTAATTATCGAAGAGCTACAGAGGCAGTTTCAAACCAATACGCTTTCAACCTACTTACAACCTTCAGAAGATCTGAATAACTATCTGGCTTAACCACGTAGGTATTAGCGCCCAACTCATAGCATCGGGCAATCTCTGACTCATTTTTAGTAGTAGTAAAAATCACCACAGGAATCTTTTTCAGGTGAGGGTGTTGCTTAATCTCTTTGAGCGACTCTCTACCGTCTTTTTTGGGCATATTGAGATCCAGGAGAATTACCCTTGGATAGACATTATTTTCGTCAGTCAGGATCTTCAAAAGATCAACGCCATTGTGAGCAAATACAACATCCAGTTGTAATCCGGTTTCCTTAAAAGCAGTTTCCAGCAATAATCTATCGTCACTGTCGTCCTCCGCTATTACTATGCTTCTGTTGTCCTGCATGGTTATATATACACTATGGCACCCAAGATACCACTGTTTACTCGATTTTGACCTTAAAGCGGAAAGTACAAAGTAAATGTTGCCCCTTCGTTAATTCCACCTGCAGCGGTAATAAAACCGTCATGATTTGCCATAATTCTCTGACAAAGGGAAAGTCCCAGCCCTTTCCCCTCGTACCGGTCAGATTGGCCATGAAGTTTCTGAAAGAGGATAAAGATCTTATTGGCATATTCAGATTCAAACCCAATTCCATTATCAGAAAAATTGATCATCAGGTACTGGCGGTCTGGAGTAAGTAGTTCATTGCCATTATTTGATACTATTTCTGAATAGATAGTAATGTTTAAAGGTTCTTCGGGTTTCGAGAATTTTATTGAATTGTTAATCAATTCCTCAAAGAGCATTTCAAGTTGTTGCTTGTACCCTTTAATGATCGGTAAGGAAGTCTGGATGGTAAGGCTTCCCTTCTTCTCGTTCATTTTTTCTGAAAGTGCTGCCTGTGCTTTGGATATTGCTAATGAGAGATTCACGTCTGTTATTTTTCCATCAGGAGTGGCCAGACTTGTAAATGAAGAAAGATCGGCCACCAGTTCTCTGACTCTCGCGGCATTTGCATCAACTCGTTTCAGGATTGCTAAAGCTTCTTCCGGAATCTCTTTTTCAAATTTTATGATCAATGCATCGCTGAAGATCCTCATCTTCCGCAAAGGTTCCTGAAGATCGTGAGAAGTAACATAGGCAATTTGCTGAAGCTCGGCATTGGAACGATTCAATGAATGAAACTTACTCTCCAATAGATTTTGTGCAGCCGTACGATGTTTTAATTCCTGCATCAGAAGTACAAATGAGATCAGAGAAACCACAGCCGTGATGGAAATGATTGCCTTGAAATAAGAAGGTGTTATTCTTTCAAATTCCAGTTTCTTTTTCGCCCGCTGAACAAGCAGCAGCTGCTCTTCAGCCAGGATGGTATTTACAATACTTCTGAACTTGTCCATTTTAACCTTGCCAGCTTTTAATCTTAAGGTCAATGCGTCGGGAGAGATGAATGGACTGATATTCAGAGTTTCCTCCATGATCTGAAGTTTCTCCCATGACACCTTGCGCAACGTGTCAATCATTTTACTTTCCAACGTGTTTTCAAATGCCAGCCCCCTAAGGCTGTCTATGGTTTTTGGAACCTGTGACCGCGCCTCTAGCAGGGGTTCCAGAAAAATGGAATCTTTAGTAAGTAAAAATCCGCGTTGTCCGGTCTCTGCGTCGATCACCTGGGAATGCATCTTTTGCACATTATTCATAACTACCTGGGTATGCTCGACCAGGGAAGAGTATTCTGAGTAGGAGGTGAGGCTATTATAAAGGAGCATAGAAAAGAATAGCAGCACCAGTAGCGAAAACCCAAAAGCAATGGAATAAAGCTGACTTTTTCTCATTTAGAACCCTTAATTGTGGAATTTTTTCTACACTTCAAAGTTAATTTTTGCCCTGAGAAATAGACCAGGAGCACTGATTGTTTTGTTTTTGTTTGATTATCAAGCACTTAATTTTTAAAGTATCAATATCGTTGTTGCCCAAATTTTTCTGGCTTCTGCATTGCCTATTCCACGTCAAAGAAACCTATAAACCTCAGTGTTATGCTAAAGCAAATTGGAACACAAAAGCAGCATTTCAATGTCTTACCACAGCAAATACAATTATTAAAATTATTTCACCTCACTACTCTTGAATTACAGCAACGTATTCAGGAAGAGTTGAATGATAATCCTTTGTTGGAAGAGGAGGTTAACGATGAAGATAAGCTTTCTGCCGAATCTTCTAAGGACGAAATACAGGAGTATCAGGATGAAGAGGAATATGCTTATGATGATATTCCTGATTATAAATTAGAGCATAACAATTATCTCGCGGAAGATACTGCGCAAAGACCATTTGCAGAATTACATGATTTCAGAAAGGCATTGAAAGAACAGATGTCTGTTCATTTATCCAATGAAAAGGAAACCATCATTGCAGAATTTCTGATTGATTCATTGGATGAACAGGGATTTCTTGATGCAGATGCCTCCTCCCTTGCAGATGACATTTCTTTCCAGAATCATATTGTAGTGGAAGCTGAAGAAGTTGAAAGAATGCGCCTTTTACTGCAACAAATCGACCCTTGTGGTATTGGCTGCAGAACTATCAAGGAGTTTCTTATTTTCCAATTGCAGGCAATGGAACAGGAAGATACTGTGAAGTATGGTATCAGCTTGCTTAGTGATCACTTCCAGGATCTTTCAAACAGGAACATGGAAAAGATCGCCAACAAGATTCAGATTTCTGAAGACGAACTTCGTGATGTTATCCGCCTGATCGCAACATTGAAGAGAAAACCCTTTACAGAACTACAATCTTCTGTTGCGGCTCCACACGTGATCCCTGATTTTATCATTACAGAAAATGATGATAAGCTGGAAGTATCATTATATCGTCAGCGTTCATCGACTTTATTCATTAATCAGTCGTTGACGAAGATGCTTGAGAAAGAAAAGAAGGCCGACAAGGCAACCGTAACATATCTTAAAGGAAAATTAAATTCAGCACAGTGGTTTGTGGATGCTATCAAGCAGCGCGAAACAACTATGATGAAGATCATGACCGAGATCCTGAAATTCCAGGCAGACTATTTCAGAGAAGGTGATATCCGTTTTCTGAAACCGATGATCCTGAAGAATATTGCTGAGAAGATCGGAATGGACATCTCCACGGTGTCCCGCATCACCTGCAATAAATACGCAGACACACCCTTTGGCACAATTTTACTGAAGAGCTTATTCTCAGAAGGTGTTGAGAATGAACAGGGTGAAATGATCAGTAACCGCGTTATTCAAACTGCCATCGAGGAAGTTGTGAAAACAGAGGACAAGCACGCGCCTTATACTGACCAGCAGTTGGTGTCAATTCTCTCAGGAAAAGGTTTTGACATTGCTCGCAGGACGGTCTCTAAGTATCGTGAGCATCTTCAAATTCCGATTGCGCAACGTAGAGCTGCGTGGCGTTAAAATAGGTAGTAATTTCAAGGAAGGAGTTTTAAATTAGACCTTTCGATTAACTCAATAACAAAGCATGCAAAAGATTTTGGTGATTGATGACGACCGTGACATGCGGTTCTTGTTGTTACGCTATTTAAAAAAGAATGATTTTGAGGTTTTTGAAGCAGACAGCGGGAAAGCCGCCTTAAGTCTGTTATCCAAAACAAAGCCTGACCTGATCCTTTGCGATTTTAAATTGGGGGATACAAATGGTAATGCTTTGTTGAAAGAGATCAAGGACCATTACCATGATATTCCTGTAATTATTATTACGGGCTATGCCGATATAAAGATTGCCGTTGAAGTAATGAAGCTGGGGGCGTATGATTATGTCATTAAGCCATTGATCCCGGATGAGATATTATTAACAATACGCAAAGCCCTGGCAGGTGTTGCGAAAGATGACCCGATTCCTGAGACTGCTGCACCTGCTCCTGTAAAAGAGAAATCAGGCACTACAATTTCAGGTCAATATATTTTTGGAGATAGCCCGGTGTTTAAAAATCTGCTGGAGCAGATCAATCGTGTTGCCCCTACTAACTACAGCGTCATCATTTATGGTGAAACAGGTAGCGGAAAAGAAGCAATAGCTCAGGAGATCCATAAACGCAGTGCGCGTAAGTCAAAGCCCTTTGTGGCGATCGACTGCGGAGCGCTCTCAAAAGAACTGGCAGGAAGTGAGTTGTTCGGTCATGAGAAAGGCGCCTTCACCGGTGCGATGGGTCAGAAGATCGGGAATTTTGAGATTGCCAACGGCGGTACAATTTTCCTGGATGAGATTGCCAATCTTCCCTATGATGTTCAGGTTTCCCTCTTGCGTGTTGTTCAGGAAAGAAAGATGCGCCGGGTAGGCGGAACGAAAGACATTGATCTTGATGTGCGAATAATTGTTGCCAGCAATGAATTGCTATGGGATAATACCCGTCAGAACAAAATGCGTTTCCGCGAAGATCTATATCACCGCTTTAATGAGTTTACCATTACAGTTCCACCGTTGCGTGAGAGGAAGGATGATATTAAAATATTTGCACAGCATTTCCTTACCCTTACTAATAATGAGCTGAGTAAGAATGTCAAGGGTTTTACTCCGGAGGTCGATGAGATATTTAAAAATTATATCTGGTACGGAAATCTTCGTGAGTTAAAGAATGTAATTAAGCGGGTCGTGTTGCTGACGGATACAGAATTCATTGAGGCAAGATCCCTTCCATTTGAAATTTCCAATTTCTCTAAACTATTATTCCAAAGTGAGCCGACTGCTTTGCCGGATAGATTGACGGAGCACCCCGTTGCAGTTTCTCATGGCCATGGTCTTACATCGTCTACAGGTTTGCCCACCAGCGTAACCGAAACGATTAAAGGTGCCAGCCTTGACGCTGAATATGAGTTGATCCTTAAGGTTTTAAAAGAGGTAAAATTCAATAAGACAAAAGCGGCCAAAATACTGAACATTGATAGAAAGACACTCTATAATAAGCTTGATGAATACAAGGTTTTGAGTGGTAAATAAATAAGTAAATGTCTTTAGCCGGTGATTCACAGGATATTAATAATCCGCGAGGAGTTATTAATATGGCGGACGATGCTTTGCAAATGGGCATCTACGATTTTTTTCCCGGCCTGGTCTATGTCTACGACCTGGATCAGAAGCAGCTGCGCTATATAAATAAAAAGCTCACAGACTCCCTTGGTTATTCTTATGATGATCTGAAAGAATGGAAACAGGATTTTGGTCGCCTTGTATTTAAAGATGATCTTGAGCTGGTTCAAAAGGAGCTTGAAAAGTATTACGAGCTCAAGGAACACGACTCGCATGGATATCAATGCCGTCTCAATCGCAAGGAAGGTGACTACATTCACTTTCAGGTAACGGGTAAGGTCATTCGTCGTAATGACAAGGGTAAGCCTGAATCCGTTCTATTCATTGCTCAGGATATCAGTGAGCAGATAAAGGTTGCGGATGAAGCAAGAGCTTTCCGTGAGCTGATGGACGATACAGAGACGTTGCTTCAGTTCTCAACCTGGCGATGGGATGCAATCACAAATATTGAACGATGGAGCAAAGGTGTTTATCCATTGCTTAACTATAATGAAAAGGAGATAGAGTCTAAAATGTCCAGTAAGTTCTTCCTGGACCACATTATTCCTAAAGACCGGGAAAGAATCGATAAGCTTTATAATCACGCTATTGACACCAAGCAGGAGTTTTTGAGTTATGAGTACACCATTCTGACGCATGATCAGCAAAGCAAGATTCTTCATAGCACAATTCGATTCCGCTATGCAAATGAAGTTCTGATCGGGGCGCTTGGAATTAACAGGGATGTTACCGAGAAGTCAACATTGATTAATAGTTTGTTGGGATATCGTGAAATGATCATGGAGCGTGATATGTTTCTGGATCAGGGAACATTCGAACTTGATATCAAGACGGGAGATGTTATGTGGTCCGATGGGATGTATACCCTATACGGGTATGACCCTGTTGCTGATAAAGAAAAGATGACCATTACAGAAGCGCTTTACAAGAAGCACTTATTCGACGACGATTTTGAAAGCTATAAATCAAAGAGGGGCGAGGCCTTTCAACAATCTAACTCTGCTGTGTGGCAATACCAGATTGCTACAGGTTCTGGTGAAATCAAACAACTGGAAACTTATGGAAAAATGATCCGTGACGCACAAGGAGAACCGATTCGTCTGATTGGCACTACCCGTGATGTTACCAAGATTGTGAAGTATGAAAGAGAGCTTGAGAGAAAGATCGTTGAATTGAGAAGATCTAATAAGGATCTGGAAGACTTTGCATACATCGCCTCTCATGATATGCATGAGCCTCTGAGAAAGGTTCACTCATTTGCTGACAGACTTCGAACCAAGCACAGCAGTGGCCTGGATGAAGAAGCGAAAGGATATCTTGAGAGAATTTTGTCGGCTACCCAGAATGCCCGCCTCATGATTGATGGCTTAATGGAGTTTTCACGCCTGTCGCGAAATGGAGATTGGTTCGAGAAGATAAAACTTAATGAAATTGTAGCTGAAGTTCTCAATGATCTTGAGTTGAAGATTGAGGAGACTAACACAAAAATTGAGGTCACCGATCTTCCTGAAATTGAGGGGATGAAGCTGCAGCTAAAGCAATTATTTGCTAATATTATATTGAATGCCATCAAATTCCGGAAGCAGGACGTTTCTCCTGTGATCAGCATCAAGTGCAGGAAACTATCGAGACAGGAAGCAACCGGGCTGAACCTTGATATCAATACAGAATATTATAAATTGATGATCAAAGACAATGGAATCGGTTTTGAAGAAGAGTATGCTGAAACCATTTTCCAGATGTTTCAAAGATTGAATAGTAAAAATGAATATCCAGGATCTGGCATAGGACTTGCGCTCTGCAAGAAGATCACTGATAATCATCAGGGTGTGATCTCGGCAAGTAGTAGCCCGGGCGAAGGAACGATCATCTCTATTATATTACCGGAAAAACATAATTAATTACATGCCTGAATCGGTTAATAGTAAACCTGTGCGCGTACTGATCGTCGACGATGAAGAAGACGATTTTATTCTCACCAGTTCTCAGATCAAGGATATCACTACACGCACCTTTGCAATAGAATGGTGTTCCAATTATAAAAAAGCTGTTGAACGCATCGGAAAGTCAGAGCATGATATCTACTTCATTGATTACCGCCTGGGTGCAAAAACAGGATTAGATTTATTAAAGGAACCAGCTGTCCAGCACAATGAACAGCCAGTTATTCTACTGACGGGCCAGGGAAATCAGGCAATTGATCTCGAGGCGATGCGCCTGGGAGCTGTTGATTATCTTATCAAATCAGAATTAAATCCTGAGAAGCTGGAACGATGCATTCGTTATTCGTTGGAACGGTCAGCTATTCTTAAGGCATCAAGAGCCAGTGAAAGAAAGTATCGCAATATTTTCGAAAAAACACGGGATGTTATCTTTTTATCTGACCATCAGCTTACCATCATTAACATCAATGAAGTCGCGGTTTCTCTATTTGACCTTGAAAGAAATTTGTTGATTGGCCGCAGTATTTATGATCTGCTTTCCGATGAAAAGGAGAAGGTACTGCTTGCCAGAAAACTGGCTGAAGAAAAAAGCGTCGATGACTTTCAGATCGAATTGATCTCTGGAAATCAGGAACGCAAAATCGCGCTCATCTCTGCCTCCCTGGAAATTGATAGCGAAGGGATGCAGTATGTGCAGGGAATGATCCAGGATATCACGTTACTGAAGCGGGCGGAAGAGATCACACTGGAAGCTGAAAAACTTGAAGCCAAAGGAAACGTGGTACGGACGCTGGCACATGAGATCAGAAATCCATTAAATAATATCAGTGTCTCAATTGATCAGCTAAAGGCTGGAATTTCTGAAGAAGATCAGGAACTTTTAAGTATTGTTTATAGGGGAGTTAAAAGAATTGATGACCTCATTAACGAGCTCATGGATTCTTCCCGCTACTTTAAGATGAAATTCAGGGTGCTATCCCTGCAGTCCGTTGTGGATCGGGCAATTGAAGATGCCCAGGATCGTATCGCATTGAAGAAGATAAAACTGGAGTTGAATTACCCAACGATACCCGCTTCCGCACTTCTTGATTTGGAAAAAATAAAAATCGCTTTCCTGAATATTATTCTTAATGCCGTCGAGGCAATGGAAGAAGGAAAAGGAGTTTTAACAATTACCATTATCTCGAGTCCGGTGATCCATAAGGTGATCATTGGAGATAATGGATGTGGAATGAATGAGGAAACCACATCAAGACTTTTTGAGCCTTACTTTACTTCAAAGCCTAATGGTGTAGGTCTCGGTCTTGCATCAGCGATTGCAATTATTCAGTCGCATAAGAGTACGATCTCCCTGGTCTCAAAAGTAAACGAAGGAACGGTATTCACTATTTCTTTTCCAGCACTTTAATAAATATTACAAATAAGAAAAACCCAGCCGTGTTTCGACTGGGTTTTTTTTATTGATAGGAAGGGACATCTTCAATTACATTTTCCACTGGCTACGAAACCTAACCCCCCTAGTCAGAATCGTCTTTCCCTTATTCCGAATGAATCCGGCGGAGAAGCAGATAGTTGAAGAATGTCCCTAAGTTTTTTTCTTAGAAAGCAAGACCAATGAAGAGTGTCAATGCACTGTTCTTTGAATCCTGAGTAAGGTCACCTGACAAATTACCACTCTTACCGATCTGGTTTAATCCATAGTTATAGCGTGCACCGATCGTAAAGTTTTCGATGTCGAGACCAAGACCACCAACGAGACCGTAATCGAATCTGTTGAAGTCATCAGAGTCAAGATCCGTTACACCCTGAATATCGCCATTCTGAACGTTCTTCACGTTAGCAGAAGTCAGATAAGAAGCATAACCACCGGCATGGATGTTAAAGTTCTTAACGATGTTGAAGACCAATGACACAGGAAGCTGGATATAGTTTAGGTTGAAACGATATTCACCTGATCCCTGGATAAAGTTGTCATAAGTAAGTCTTGCACCAAGATTGCTATACAATAATTCAGGCTGTATAGAGATCCCTCTTGTCATAGGAAGTTTTGCATAAAAACCACCTGTAAATCCCACTTTCATATTTTCATCTTCAACGTTATCAACGTAAAGATTTGAAAGGTTGACACCACCCTTAATACCAAACTTTGGTGTTAAAGTTGTTTCAGCAGATGTTTCCTGCTGTTGCGAATATCCATCAACGGATACAAAAATACAGAGGCCCACGAGCGCACTATATATAACTGACTTGATTGATTTTTTCATGTTGGTTGTTTTGTTTTCCAATAGAGTAAAAGAAGTGTGCCAATAGAAATTAAAGGGCAGGGGCGGTTCTCGTGTGGAAATATTGCCACGTTAGGGGTCAATAAATCCCCTAAATCATGCGTTTTTCGAATGAAATTGAGTATTTTTAAAGAATGAACACACCCCTAAAGAAGTCCGTTTTCCTTGCTGAGGATGATGAAGATGACAGAATGATATTTGAAGACGCTTTAAAAGAGGTTCAGCTCAGTACAAAATTAACAACTGCGAAAAACGGCCAGCAGCTGATGCAGATTTTGCATGATACGGTGCCACCACCGCCGGATGTCATTTTCCTTGATCTCAATATGCCCCGGAAGAATGGTTTTGAATGCCTTGAAGAAATCAAGCGAACCCAAAAGCTTAAGGACATTCCTGTGGTAATATTCTCCACTTCTTTTCAGGAGGAAGACATTAAGTTGACATATGAAAGGGGTGCAAATTTTTATATCTGCAAGCCAGGCACCTTCCATCTTTTGAAGAGGGTAATAGAAAAGGTACTGTTTACCAATTGGAAGGAGAATATTCACAAAATTCCAATGGATGAGTATATACTTAAACCCTGATCAGGTTAATGCAATCCGAATCGATCAATACTAATCAGCTGCTTTCCGGGGAAGGGCGTTATCAGGAATTAATTGAAAGCCTTCCTACTGCCATCTATACATGCGACGCTGATGGATATATACTTCAATTCAATCAGGCAGCAGTAGATTTATGGGGAATCGCTCCCATTGCTGGAAAAACCCGTTGGTGCGGCTCATGGAAAATTTTTAATACTGATGGAACACTCCTAACTCCTGATAAATATCCGACGGCAGTCGTCATCAGAGATGGAATGTCAGTTACCGGTCAGGAGATCATTATTGAACGTCCTGATGGCGTTCGATTAAATGTTTTGCCTCATCCACGACCTATCAAAAATTCATCCGGGGTAGTTATTGGTGCTGTTAATATGTTAGTGGACATCACCGTTCGAAAAGCTACAGAAGAGAAGCTGCGATTGAGTGAGCAGCGCCTCAGATTAGCAACGGAAGGTACAAGATTGGCCACCTGGGATTTAAATCTTCAGACAAGAGAAATCATTTATTCACCACGCCTTGCTACGCTATTTGGTCATGAAGAGACCAAGGTCATCACTCATCAGCAAATGCGTGATCAGATCCATCGCGATGATATTCATACAATCGTAGAGAAGGCTTTTGAAAAGGCGCTGCAGACCAATGATTATAACTACGAAGCACGCGTTGTTCACCCTGATCAATCCATTCGCTGGATTAAGACAAACGGCAAGGTCTTGTATGATGATAACAAAGTTCCGGTCAGAATGCTGGGAACTATGTTGGATATCACCGACAGTCGTGCCGCGGAGGAAAGAACAGAGAGACTTGCTGCTATCGTCGATTCTGCAGATGATGCTATAGTAGGTATCACCATGGAAGGAATTGTGACAAGCTGGAACGGTGGAGCAGTTCGTCTGTATGGATACACTGCTGAAGAAATGATCGGCAGATCGATGAGTCATATTATTCCTTTGAATCGTCAACAGGAAGAGGTGGATATTCTGAGCCGGATAAAGAAAGGGGAGAATGTTGATCACTTTGAGACCATAAGAGTTGCCAAGGGAAACACTGAAATTGAAATCTCTTTAACGGTTTCGCCTATTAAGGATTTGATGGGTAACACCGTCGGGGCATCAAAAAGCGCAAGAAATATTACCCAACAAAAACTGGATGAGCGCCGTATCGCTGAGAATGAACTGAAGTTGCAGATAGTTATTCAGGCTAGTGATCTTGGTACCTGGGAGCTTAATGTTAAAACAGGTGCTGTAAGTTATTCCAAACGATACCTTGAAATAATTGGATATCCCGATCGTGAGCACCTAACCCATGCTGATCTTCTTCGTCGACTGCATCCTGAGGATAAGGTAATCAGGGACAATGCTTTTCAGGATGCTTATGCAAAAGGTCATCTCGAATATGTTTCGCGCCTGATCTGGGAAGATGGAACAATTCGCTGGATAGAAGCAAAGGGAAAGGTTTTTTATGATGAGCAAGGCAAGCCGGAGAAATTGATTGGAACTGTCCGTGATATATCGGAAGAGAAATTCTTCCAGCAGGAATTACTTGAAAATGAAAAGCGATTCAGGTTACTGGCGGATTCCATGCCTCAGTTTGTATGGACCGGAGATCCTAAAGGAAACTTGAATTACTTTAATCAATCTGTTTATGATTATTCGGGATTGACTGTTGAAAAAGTACAACAGGAAGGATGGCTTCAGATTGTCCATCCTGATGAAAGAGATGAGAATGTAAGGGTGTGGATTGAATCGATCCAATCCGGCAATGATTTTCTTTTTGAACATCGCTTTAAAAGAAAAGATGGAGAGTATCGCTGGCAATTAAGTCGTGCGATAGCGCAGCGCGATAATGAAGGCAATATTCAAATGTGGGTGGGGACGAGTACGGACATTCACGACCGAAAATTATTTATCAGTGAACTTGAATCAAAAGTTCAGGAGCGCACCCGAGAATTGAATCAACGCAATGAAGATCTGGTAAAATCGAACATTGAGCTTGGGCAATTTGCGTATGTCGCAAGTCACGATTTGCAGGAACCATTGCGCAAGATCCAGACATTTGCCACACGGATTCAGGAATTGGAGGCGGATCATCTTACGGATTCAGGTAAAGACTATCTGAAGCGCATGCAGTCGGCATCTACCCGAATGAAACAGCTGATTGTTGATCTTCTTACCTATTCCAGGGCAAGTACTGCTGAAAGGAATTTTGAGTTAATAAATCTTACCACAATTCTTAATACCGTCCTTGAGCAGTTGAAAGAGAGTATTGATCAGAAGCAGGCTACGATCCAGTTTGCAACGCTACCGATGGCTCATGTTATACCTTATCAGTTTGAGCAACTGTTGACCAACATCATTTCCAATGCTCTAAAGTTCTCAAAGCAAGGAGTTATACCTGTGATCCTGATCACAACTACTAAAGTGGAAGGCGATACGATTCGTCATTGGGGAGCAACTGAAAGATATTATCATCTGATCACCATCAAAGACAATGGTATCGGGTTTGATCCGCAGTTCAGCGATAGAATTTTCCAGGTATTTCAGCGTCTTCATGGCAAAGATGAGTATGCAGGGACTGGCATTGGACTTTCAATCGTGAAGAAAATCGTTGAGAATCACAATGGCTTTATTACTACTGAGAGCGGTGTGGATGAGGGAGCAGCCTTTAAGATTTATCTCCCGGTTGGATAGAGCAAGCCAGTGAATTAAAGTATAGAGATTCTATTCTATTTTGCGACGGCTTCTTTCGAGGGATTAACATCGATTTCCTTTACTTCTTGTTTCACTATAAACACAGCGGTTTCATTCGGTGTGATCTTACCACCATAATGCAATGCATACATCTTTGTGAATTCAGCGCCGAAGTAAAGAATGATAGAGGAGTAATACACCCATAAAAGAACCAGTACGATGGATGCCGCCGCTCCATAGGTTTCTCCAATGCTTGAATTCCCCAGATATAGTCCGATCAGATACTTGCCTCCGATAAATAAGAACGCAGTGAAAAAGGATCCTATGAAAGCATCTTTCCACTTGATTCTTGCATCTGGCAGAACTTTGAATATGATGGCAAACAGGCAGGAAATTATAATAAAGATCAATGCTATGTTAAGAATGTAGAAAAGGTAAACGGTAGCATTTGGGAACAGTTTGATTAACCGGTCGCTTAAAAGATCCATTACAGCATTTACCATCAAAGAGACAAGCAATAAAAACCCAAAGCTCGCGATCAGTGAAAAAGAAAGAAGTCGGTTGATAATCAGCTTCAGCCATCCTTTTTTCGGTTTAGCTTTTACTGACCAGATAAAATTTATGGAATCCTGGATCTCAGTAAACACTCCGGAAGCTCCAATCATCAGGACGATAAATCCGATGATGGCACCTCCCTGACTATTCTGGGAAGTCTTTACGTTCTTAATGATTTCCTGAATTTGTATAGCGGCTGCATTGCCAACCAATCCGTTGATTTGACCATAGATCCTTCCCTGCACTGCTTCTACGCCAAAGAAAATTCCTGCAAGGGAAATGATAATGACCAGAAGTGGAGCAATTGAGAATACCGTATAATATGATAAAGATGCGCTTAGCTTCAGTCCGTTGTCGGAGAAGAATTCACTAAATCCCATCTTTAATAACTGCCAGAAGATCTTAAGACTTTTCATCTGCGATTAATTTTTTTAGGCGAATCCTTTTAGGCTTAAGTTGAGGACGTTCATCACCCATCAGCATTCCGTATGGCTTAAGGCCTTCGACTCTGTCAAAGATTACTTTCAATACGGCAAGACCTGGAATAGACAGGAACATTCCGGGAACTCCACACAATGCCCCACCCACCAATACTCCGACGATAGTTGCCAATGCATTGATCCGAACTTTCGAACCAACGATCATAGGCATGAGGAAATTATTATCAACAAATTGGACCGCCGCGAGTATAATTCCAACCCAAAGGACATCACTGCCTGAGATCACTTCACATGAGATCAATGTGATGGTCATGCAAAAGAGATTGGCGATCAGCATTCCGATGTACGGAATCAGATTTAAGAGAGCTGCCACCAGTCCGAGGAATACTGCATATTTAATTCCAAGAATCAGGAAGCCTGCAGAATTCAAACCAAAGACGATCGCTAGCTCTATCATAAGTCCAAGGATATAACTCTGAGATACAGCTTGAGATTCCTGAAGAATATCTTTTACCTGGGATTCCCTGCTGTCACTAAAGACTGCAACCAGGAATCTCCTGATCATGCCACGATAGAATAGTATTAAGAAAGTATAGATCGGTAATAGGATAAGATAGGAGAGAGCCTGGGTCAATGTCACAACGGTTGCGCCGAGAATCCCTGTGCCCGAAGCTCTCATCTTGGCCAGGGTGTCGCTTACATATTGATTTTGTTTGCGAATGGTGACGTTGAAAGTCTCACGAATCCATTTTTGAGTAATAGTGGATAGCTCTGAAAGTCTATCATTGATAGTGGGAAGATCTTCAAAGAAACCTGAGATCTGATCAAAAATAAAATAGATGATCGACGCTGTTACGGCGAGTGTCAGGAAGATGGAGATCATGATCGCGACAACCCTGTGTAATCCTTTTCTCTCTAAGAATCTGTTAAGTGGTAAGAGGAGTGAGGCAAGGAGAATAGAGAAAAACAATGGAAGTAAAATCTCCTGACCAAGATAAAGAAGCAATATTACCAGTCCTGTACTTAGCAGGTAAAAGGTTACTCGTTTATAAAGCGGCGTATCGTCAGTAATCGTGGTCATGATCTTAATAGAGTCTAAAAAAAACTGTCATCTCTCCGCAAATAAATCAAAGCAGAAAGATGACAGGCTATGAATTTGGCGAAGACTAAATTCTTCTGTTACCTCCAATGATGTTGATAAGAACGGCAATGATGGCGATTACAAGTAATGCGTGAATCAAACCAGAAGCTCCGTAAGCAAAGAAACCTACAAGCCATCCGATAACAAGAATCACAGCGACGAGATATAATAGACTGTTCATAAATGTTGGTTTTAGTTACTTCACTTAAGTAAAAGGCGTGCCATTGGAATACCATTCTTCGGTAGGGATTTGAACTGTTGGAAAGGCAAATCGGTGGGGAATTATTTCCCCATTAACGGGTTTTTGATAGAATTTAAGCTATTGCAAACCTACTGGCAGGCTTTTTACAACATTGTAAGCTATACCCACTAAACATTAATTTTTATGAGATCCTTACTTTTCCTCATCGCCATTATCCTGGTTATTGGATGGGCACTGGGAGTATTCGTTTACAGTTCAACTGGATTGATACATCTTTTAATTGTCATCGCTATCGTTGCTTTGCTGCTTGGAATTATCCGACGGGCTTAGATTATTTATAAGAATGTAATGGATAATGACCCACGGCCAGCGCCGTGGGGGTTTATTGCCTCAATGTACAGAAGGTGCCGTTTCTTCAACCATAACTGCGTTCAGCTTTACGGCACTTACCTTCGCCACCACCTTATGCTCCTTGCCGTCATCCACCAATTGGATAGCATTTTCTTTTTGCGTCGTTCCATCAACTTTAATAGAGATATCTTTTTCAGAAGAAAGAATTATCTCGATCTTATACAGCGTATTCATATACCGATACTCAACATCAAAAGATTTCCATGACTCTGGGACGCAAGGATTAATAAATAATTTAGATCCCTCTCTTCGCAATCCAAGGAATGATTCCATCACGAGTTGATACATCCATCCAGCCGATCCCGTGTACCATGTCCACCCGCCTCTTCCAACATGGGGCTCAACTCCATAGACATCTGCTGCCATTACATACGGTTCTGTCTTATAAACCTTAATATCATCTTTCGATCTTCCGTGGTTGATTGGATTGATAATCTGAAGCAGATCCCATGTGCGCTGACGATTTCCCATCTTCGCCACCGCCATCACCATCCAGATCGCAGCGTGTGAATATTGACCACCATTCTCGCGAACACCAGGAAGATATCCTTTAATGTATCCAGGATCTTTCTCTGAGTGATTGAAAGGCGGATCAAGCAAACGGATCAATGAATTTGTTTTATCCACAAGATATTTATCTACGGATTCCATCGCCTGATGAACCCTCTCTGGTGTGCCGGCCTCTGAAAGAACCGCCCAGCTTTGAGAAATAGAATCAATTCTGCATTCAGTGTTCTGTGATGATCCCAATGGAGTTCCGTCATCGAAGTAAGCTCGTCTGTACCATTCTCCATCCCATGCCTTGTCAATTGAAACTTTAAGATCCGCCGCTGCCTCTCTGCAGGTTTTTACAAACGCTTCATCCTGCATTACAATAGCGATAGGTTCAAATCTTCTCAATACATCAAAGAGGAAAAATGCAAGCCAAACACTTTCTCCCTGACCTTTGATTCCCACATTATTCATTCCATCATTCCAATCCCCCGACCCCATGAAAGGCAATCCATGCGAACCGAATTTAAGAGAATGTGTGATGGCCCTTTTGCAATGATCATAGAGAGTAGTCTTTTCATCTGAAGATACAGGCAGATCGTAACTGGATTCCTGATCTGCATTCAGCTCACGCCCTTCAATAAATGATACTAATTCTTTTAAAATTGCAAAGTCGTGTGTATGGGTTACATAACGTGAAGTTGTAAACGCAATCCACAGCATATCATCCGAGCATCTTGTCCTGACACCTCTGCCCAGCGGCGGGTGCCACCAATGCTGAACATCTCCTTCACGGAATTGTCTGGATGCCGATAGTAAAATCTGATCTCTTGTTAATTGTGGTGCAGCATCCATTAATGCCAATACATCCTGAAGCTGATCACGGAATCCGAAGGCCCCACCCGATTGATAGAACCCGCTCCGACCCCACAGTCTGCATGAGATCACCTGATACATTAACCAGCCGTTGGCCAGAATATTCAAAGCCGGGTCTGGCGTCTTTACTTTCACATGACCTAACGTTGTTCGCCAGTATTCCCGAATCACTGAAAGAGAGTTAACAGCGGCATCTCTTCCCTTGAACTTACTTAGCATATTCCGAACTTCGTGAATATCCTTTCCTGTTCCCATCCGGAAAATAATTTCCTTGTCCTGCCCGCTGCTTAGTACAAATGGAATCTGAATAGCTGAGCATGGATCCAGACCTGCTCCATAATTTCCTGAGAGACGTTGTCTCTTCATTCCATCCGGATCTTCCAGAGTTCCATTTCTGCCAATAAATTCATGACGATCTGTGGTGAATGAATACTTAGCACTATTGGCATCAAAGAAGACGACCCGGTTTGGAAATTCTGTATTATATGGATTGCGTGTCAGTAATGTTCCAGTCTCTGCATCTGGTTCTGTTACCACATGCATCACCGAACCTGGACGCAAACCGCCGAGTACCCATTCTGCATATCCTGTTGCACTCAATGAACGTGCCCGCCCCGACAGGTTCTTGATTTTTATAACTGTAAACTTTATCTGTGCCTCCCGATCTACGTAGATCCAGACTTCTGTTGATATTCCATCTTCTCTCGTTTCAAAGACGCTATATCCAAATCCATGACGTGTTACAAAATTTGAAGTTGAAGGCGCTGGAAATGGCATCGGTGACCAGACCTTTCCACTTTCTTCATCCCGCATATAGAATACTTCACCACCGTTGTTGGAAACGGGATCATTGTTCCATGGGGTAAGTCTGAATTCGTGAGCATTCTCTGCCCATGTATAAACCGGTCCGCTTTCAGTAACTATCGTTCCGAAATTCGGATTAGCAATTACATTGCTCCATGGAAGTGGCGTAGGATTATCTGCATCCGTCGTAATAACGTACTCAGTACCATCGGTTGAAAATCCACCCATGCCATTATCGAAAAGACGTTCAGATATTGCCAGCGGTGTTTCATCACCAGGTTCATTTCGTTTTGTTTGAGTGAGTAATGGAATAACGGGTCCGGATTTCTGCCTCCTGTCAAGATGATCCAACAGTGTTCCGTTTTTATCCGAAATAATTACCCTTGCAACCGTCTGAAGCAGGACACGATCTTCTGTTGAGATCTGATCAGAAAGACGTACGATTATATTTCCCTGCTTGACGGAAGGATTGATTCCTATGCCGGCAGAGATCAAGCTTTGAACCTGCTCTTGCAGCACCTGACGGTAACCACTGTGATCTTCATTTATGATCACCAGATCAATTACTAATCCTTTGAATAGCCAATATGCACGGGCCTGCATGAGTTGCTTGATCAGGGTAATGTTCGTTGAGTCAGAAACCTGCAGCAACACGATCGGAAGATCCCCGGAGATCGAATGACTCCATAAAGCAGACTGTCCTCTTGAATTTTTGATCAACACATCCTTCGGTGCACGCAATGAAGGATTAGCATATAGTATCGAACTGGCGAGCCTGCTGAAAAGCTGTGAGTCAGACTCCGTTGCGTTGATTTGTCTCAATACCACCTGACTGTGCGTCCAGGTTAATTCAAATGCACGATTTCTGAAATTGCGATCCTGGTATTTATCCACCAGATTCTGGCAACCGCTTCTGGATTCGGATATTCCTGTTATAATATCAATGATTGCCGTTGCTTCAGCGCCAAGAGTTATTCTGTACTGAACAGATGTAATCGGATCCAGTACAGGTCCTTCAGTATTGGATAATGGTTCTTCCTGAATCATCGCCTGAGGATTAGCAATGCTATTGCCTCTTCCAATGAATTTGTAGCGATCTGTTTCGTACGAGATGTGATCAGTTTTTGCATGAGTAACCTTCATCAAGTGGAAAACCCACGGTGGAGTTTCTTCATCAGAACGAGGCCTGCGCGTGCAAAGAATAGCGTGTTGGCTGGAGAGGATTTCTGTCTGAACAAATAAGTTGTTGAACGCAGGATGCGCGTCATCTGCCACTGGCAAAGCCATTACAACTTCACCATAAGATGTGATCTCAAGTTTACGCTCAGACCGTGTGTGGTTAGTAATGTGGATGCGCCGGATCTCAACGTTGTCTTCCGGCGATACTATTATTTCAGTATGTAACTCAATTCCCTTATCAATTCTTCTGAATTCAACTCTTCCTTGTGAGAAGATCGCCTCATACGATAAACCTTTCTTCAGTGTAGGCTGATAGGTATTCGACCAGAATTCTCCGTCTTCAAGATCTCTGATGTAAGAGAACGTTCCCCAGTTGTCACGTGTGGAATCTTCACGCCACCGTGTGATTGCCATTTCATTGTAGCGACTGTAACCGCCACCCGAATTGGAAACCATAACATGATACTTGCCATTGGATAACAATTGAATCTCAGGGTGACTTCCGTCTGGAGTATTAAGTACCCTGATTTCCCCTGCTGAAGCGGTGTGAACAATTTCTTCTGAATCTTTTGGTAAAGAATAGAATGAAATTGATTTTGGAACGCGTTCCTGTAAGAGCAATAAAGCAGTTTGTAAAACAGTATCGGCTTCAAATCTTTTTTGCATTGGCTGATCATACAATAAATGATCAAGCGCCAGAAGACTCATTCCCTGGTGGTGAACCATGAATGATTGGATCAGCGCCGGTACTTTAGATCTTGTTAATCGCAACGGTGTATAATCAATGGATTCAAACAAACCATATTTCCCTGAGTATCCTTTTGATTCAAGTCTTTTCAGATTTTTGCAGGCAGCAGCGGGATCAATCATCAATGACATCACTGTGGCATATGGTGCTATCACCAGGTCAAGCCCCAATCCGCGTTTGAAACCAAGATCCGGTACACCGAACGCACGGTATTGATACGTTAGATTTGCATCGACAACATTGTAACACGATTCTGAAATTCCCCACGGCACTCCTTGTTGTTTTCCATATTCGATTTGTTTCCTCACGCAGCCCTTGCTGGTTTCATCGAGCAGAGTGTTTTCATAAACCGGCATGACGAGATTTGGCATCAGATATTCGAACATTGATCCACTCCAGGAAAGGAGAACCGGTGAAGAATTTGTTTCGGCCAATCTTCTTCCCAAAGCGAACCAGCTTTCCTGAGGAATTTTCCCCTGCGCAATTGCTACAAATAATCCCAACCTTGCTTCTGACGCAAGCAGATCATAGAAGCTTGCATCTAAACGGTGATCGTCGACGGAGTATCCTATAGAAACCAGATGCTGATCCCTGTCATACAGGAAGTCATACTCCATGTTTGAGAAGTCCTGACAATCTTCTGCAAGCCTCTTGATTTCAGCAATTTTTTCTTTAGCCGTTGAGCTGGCTTCATGAACTGATTTTTCAAAGTTGAAAAGCCATGCGGCCTCCAGGTCTGATAGCTTGACGTTTTGGAATTCTTTTAATTTTTCGGAAAGATTTTCTTCCAACAGGATCAGATCATTTAATGACGTTGAATCTGTGGTGAGTTTTATATTTTTAAATCTTTCCGGTCTTTCTTCATATTGAAGCAATGGATTAAGAAGTGCCAGCTCACTTTGCCAGGCCGAAAGCTGATGCTGAAGGGATCGCACCCACTCCATAACATCCTCTGACTTCTTAAACTCTTCATCCAGAATAAACCGATTCACACTTCCTGAGATTTTTTCAAGACCTGCCTTGACTTGTTTGAGGGAAAGTGTTTCTGAAAAATTCAATTCCGCGAAACCTTTCTGCAGTATTGAAAAAGCTTTTTCATTGGACGGAGCAACGTGTTGAAATAATACCTGAACAGTATCATAAAGTCCTTTCCAGAGATTGTTATTTACGATCGGTCGATTGGGTAAATCCAAAAGACCTTGTCGCAATACAATCAAGTGTCCGGCAAGATTTCCACTGTCAACAGTTGAAATATATCTCGGTTGAAGTGTTGCAAGAGATTGTGTGTCATACCAGTTGTAAAAATGTCCGGCATAACGATCAAGCTTTTTCAGCGTTAAGAAGGTATTGTAAGTGCGGTTGATCAACTGCATTCCCCCAATGTATCCGAAGTCATAGGCAGTAAGATTGGAAAGCAATGCAAGACCAATATTTGTCGGTGAAGTCCGGTGTGCTATTTTGACAATTGGATATTGCTGAAGATTGTCAGGCGGCAACCAGTTTTCAGATGCTGTGACATGCGCCTCAAAGTAAGCCCATGTCTTGCGGGCCAGTCCGCGGAGATACATCTTTTGATCATGTGTGACAGTCGTTTTATACGCTTTGATAGGAATGCTCACCCAATACGCAACAGCGGGTGAAAGGATCCATAACACTAAAAATGGAATCGCCAGATAAAATGAAAAAGCGTAGTAGTTTATGAGCAGGTAGATCAACGCTGCTGAAAGCAATGGCGCAAAGAACATTTTTAACGTGAGCGTAAAAAGATTTTCCTTTTGCTTTTGTAGAAATCCGGAGGGATTCCACTCCAGCATATTTTTTCTGGTGATGAACATTCTTATCAATGTTCGTCCAATGGCATCAGCACTGATGAATGCTTCGTAAGGAAGGCAGATAACTTCAAACAAGGATAGCAAGAGTCCTTTTGAAGTATTATCGAAAACATTCTCCGCGTGAGAAGAGAACGTAACTTCTTTTGGCTTCTGAGTGAGGTGCCATCCCGACATTGTAAGTGTTGGAATGATGAGAATTCCCAGGACTGTCACTGTCCAGAATAATGGGAATGAAGATAATGTCCATCCTAAGACGAGCATGGTCAATAGAGCGATAGGCACCAGACTGCGTCGGAGATTATCCAGAATCTTCCATCTCGACAATGCACTGATAGGATTGGAAGTTAATTTCCGCTGAGCATTGGGAACCCATGGAAGAAACCAGGTTCCAATCTGCCAGTCACCACGTATCCATCGATGGCGGCGACTGATGTCCATGCTGTAGCGCGGGGGTGTCTCTTCATAGAACTGAACATCACTTGCAAATCCGCTTCTGACATAGCTTCCTTCCAGTAAATCGTGACTAAGAATTCTGTTTTCCGGAAAGCGATTATTTAAAACCCTTTCGAATGTATCGACTTCATAGATTCCTTTTCCAATGAATGATCCTTCATTAAAAATATCCTGATAAACATCTGACGTTACACGAGTGTAAGGATCAATGCCTGAATCATTTTCATGCAATCTTGTGTAACGTGAAAGAACTGCACCATGTACGCTGACGGCAATACGCGGTTGAATGATTCCATAACCTTTTACAACTCTCTTTTTTACCTCATCGTAAATGGGGCGATTCAAAGGATGAGCCATAATCCCTACCAGCTTGGCAGCGGACTCCCTGGGAAGTTGAGTGTCAGTATCAAGGGTGATGATGTACTTTACACTTTTGTATGATTCTTCGTTTCCGACAATTTCAGCGAAGCGATCTTTGCCATGACCTCTTAAAAGTTGATTCAATTCACCAAGTTTACCCCGCTTTCTTTCATAACCCATCCACTTTTTATCAACTCCATTCCATCTTCTTGGACGGTGAAAGAGGAAGAAAAAATCTTCCGACTTGTTGCTGTATTTTTTATTCAATGCGCTGATACAATCTTTTGCCATGGCAAGAAGCTCAGCATCTTCCGGCATGGTCTCCTTGTCAGCATCTCTGAAATCTGTCAGCAATCCAAAAAGCAGATGCGGATCGCGGTTACCAAGAAACCTTATTTCAAGTTCTTCGACGAGCTTTTCAATCTGCTTCCCACCGGTGATCATGGTAGGAATGATGACCAATGTTCTGGAATCTTTAGGAAGTCCTTTCGAAAAATCCATTTTGGGAAGAGGCTTGGGATTCGTTCGCATGGTGGCGATCCAGTTGACAATCGAGATCGCAAGCTGACTTGCTCCTAAAAGAGACAGCACTGACATTACGTAGAAGAATGCATTCCTTCCCTGCTCAGTATAGGCTTTCAGGATAAGACCACCACCAACTCCAATGGTGAGAAGGATAGCCCCCAGTACATAGAATGTTGATTTGTTATTTTTAAAAAGTTCTTTAAAGAATTCTGTGAATGAGACTCTTGCTTTAAGAGTTTTTTCAGTAGTCTTGAGCCCATCACCAATAAGATAATAACCTACATGTGATTTGTAATCATCAGCATTGCTTGTTTCGGAATGCTGATGTGCAAGTTTGATGACGGACTTGGCAACCTCATTCTCGGAGAGTCTTGTTTTTTTGGAGATTTTCTCAATAGAGTGGCGGTAAAGATCGCGTGTGTAGAAATCCATTTTGGGATACACACCGTTCTGATCCGTCTTCAGAGTTTTTTCTACGAGACTCATTTCTTCAACGAAGTCCTGCCAGTTTGTTTTCGCGAGAAAGCGAAGACTCTTGATGCTGTTACTCATCGACACATGATCGGCAGCTTGCTTTTGATTTTCTGAAAGCACCATTCCGCTGATCGTATCGCCGGTTTCAACGAGATGTTGTTCTACCCATGAGAGAGGAAGTGTAAGATTGATCCCTTTCCATTGGAGTTTTCTTGAATACTCTGCAATGAACGCACTTACCATAGGAGGATTTGAGCGCGCCATGTCTGCCATAGTGAGAACAAGGTTTTTAGGGTTGTTCTCAGCAGTTTCGATGATGCAATCCGCCCAATGATGTGCTGAGTTTGCGTCAATCCGGTCAATCGCGACACGCGATGCAACACGTCTTAGATTTTCCAGAAGGGCAAGACGGAGCATGATAGGAATCGCCCATAATTCTCCCAGCGTAAGCTCGCTTGTCTTTTGATAGGATTGAATAAATCTGTTGAGGATGTGAATGTCGAGATGTCCATCGCTGTGTGAAATAATTTCTATTGCGATATCGTACACTCTTGGGAGACCTGTGTTGACAAGTTTAGGTAATCCTTTGCTATAACCTTTCGGTAAGTGTTTTTTTCCAATCTTGATTTGTTCATCAATCAGGTAAAAATTATCAAGCAGCCATTCTCCTGCGGGAGAGATCGGTGTTTTAAATTGAATAGCCTCTTGTAAAAGATCAATTACACGAAGGATCACTTCTTCATTGTCGGCAAGTCTCTTCAGAAGATGTTCGGGAGCCTTCTTCTCATTGATCTCATGACGAAGGGCAAGTTCAGTAGCGTGAGTTCCAAACTGCTCGATTGTGAATAGTTCTGCTCTCAGCGGAGGAGCATTGTTAATATCACTCCTTACGAAAGTATCTTTTTCGAAGTATTGTTTGAGCGGAGATAATAATTCTTCAAGTGTGACGGTGGTTCCCTTCATGTTACGCTTACAATTGTTAGAAATAAAAATTCACATGGATGATCTGATCTGCTTAGTTAAGGCATGACAGGATCTCATCCAGGGTTATTGGTTTTTCCAGAATTCTAAATGTTGATGCGGATGTTTTTGGTACACCCAATGCGCTTAGCAGATTCAAATGGGTGTTAGGATAATTTTTCAGTATGTACTCTGTCTTTCCCCAGCCAAGTCCATCGGGCAGGCTGTTATCCAGAAAAATGTATTCAGGTCTTTCTTTCTCCAGCATATCCATGCCGTCAGCTATGTTATGTGCAAGAAATAATTCGAAATCTTTATCAGCGAAAAAATAAGAGAGTGCTAACCCGAAATCCTGATCATCATCTATCACCAATATCTTCTTCTTTTTCATCTTCTAGTTCATTTAATCATCAGGAGCCGTTAGGTAAATTGCCTTGAGGCTCATTCCTGATGCCCGGGTGCTTTCAATATTTAGAAAATATCATACCACCTGACAGCATTTGTTTTGCGCGATGAGGCAACCGTTTGCAATCATCTGTTTTGAAAAGTTGCTGTTTTACTTCAGAAGGGCGGTCCTTGTAGAGAAATTTCTACATCGACTCATAAAGAAAGAACGGTTGTGCTTCCTGAAAATAAGCTCCTTGCTAGTGCTGATGGACCAATAGAAGCGTTGTCATGATTGGGGATTGATGATGACATTTTATGAAAAAGAAAACCGGAGTTATAATAACCAAAGGACCGAGTAAGATCTGAATAGAGACCGGGTTAACTCTGAATGAGATCTGAGTAGAGATCGCGTAAGCATCGGCAAGGATCAGAGATGAATAGGAGAGTCGACCGGGTTGAATCAGGGACCGATCCGACATGAATCAGAGAAACATCAGAGAGCAATCAGAGAGTTATCAGAGAAGTATCAGAGGGTGAAAGGTAAAATACAGGTATTTAACCGAGAGTGATCAGAGGTGAATCAGAGATTTATCAGAGAAAGCAGCGTTTTTATCAGAGAATCATCAGAGAGCGATCAGAGAAACATCAGAGAAAGCATGCAATGGTAGCTGAAAAGTCCGAGGAACATCCGAGAAACGTTCGAGAAACACCCCCAAAAACCCTCAAATTGAGCTAAAAACGAAGAAAAGTGGGTCTCAAACCTGACATTAAATGGTAAAAGTGGCGATTTTGGGGTGATTTGGAGGTTTTTGGCAAGCGTCTGGTATAAGTCGGTTATTCAAAGGGCTTAAAACAAACTAAAAAAGCCTTTTAACGGAACTATATAGCACTAAAAGCTATATGATGTGGGCTGATGAGCGATGAACGGCGAAGCCCTGTAGCCTTAGTGCTACAGGGACACGGATTATCAGCTACGCTGATGGGGTACTAAAAAACCATCTGTTTTTGGGGTGTTTGTCGCCCGCTTCCGGACGAGGCGGTCAGTTTCTTAACAGTTCTTAACAGTTTCTAACAGTTCTTAACAGATCGTGACAGTTCTTAACAGTTTGTAACAGATCGTGAGTGTTCGTGTAGTTTCGTGACAGTTCTTAACAGATCGTAACAGTTCGTGACATTTTGGTTTTGCGGCCGTTGCATATTTGGGCATGAACAAACAAACGGCATATGAAAACAAGATCAGAAAAAACAAAGAGGGAACAGTGGCCACCCTGTAGCCTTAGTGCTACAGGGACACGGATTATCAGCTGCGCTGATGGGTCTATAAGCCCACGGTTTTAACCGTGGGATGATGATAGGATATTTTCACCCCAACCATTTTAATGGTTTCAAAATTAATTTGTGTTTAGAAAACCATTGAAATGGTTGTTGATGCTGATCAATTTACGACCCACAGTTAAAACCGTGGGCTATACAGTGCAGAGCTAATCTTTGTAGGCCAGACAGAGCAATTGGCATGATATTTTAGGCTAAGCAGAACATATTGCTCCGCTATGAAAAACATGAAAACCGTTGCCGTAGATGCCAAAACCAAAGCTCATCCTGGCGCTCAGCTGGAGGAGTTTTTTTATGAAGCCCTTAAAGACATTTATTGGGCTGAGAAGCAACTCACAAAAGCAATTCCGAAAATGATACGGGCTGCTACCACTGAGGAACTTCAGGAGGTGTTGGATGAGCATCTTGAAGAAACAATAGATCAGGTTACACAACTCGAAAAAGTATTTGAACTATTGGACAAAAAGCCACTGGCGAAGAAATGTGATGCTATGGAAGGCTTAATGAAAGAAGCTGAAAGTATCATTGAGGAAACAGAGGAAGGCTCTATGACCCGCGATGTTGCATTGATCTTCGCCGGACAAAAAATTGAACACTATGAAATCGCAACCTACGGTACATTGGTGCGTCTCGCAAAGACCATGAACCGGGAAGATGTTGCCGATCTATTAAATAAAATACTTGATCAGGAAAAAGAAGCTGACATGACGCTTACAGGTGTTGCTGAAAACAACATCAATGTAGAAGCTACTCAGGAAGTAGAAGCATAAAAATAACATACGGACGGACAGAGGGGTGAAAAGTCAGGCGCAAGTCTGACTTTTCTTTTGTAAAACTTCTGCATCATTATAGAGGAATATAAATTAACTTGATAGAATGAATAACGAGGCCGAAGAGATAGACCTTTCCCATAAGGAATTTCTCACCCTTGATAAGGACTATGAATCTGCTGCTTCTGCCGCGAATCTGGTCTATTTAAAGGATAATGTTCCTGGAATCCTAAGAAAGCAAAGTGGAAAAGGCTTTTCTTATTCCTATAAAGACAAGTCCGTCACAGATGAAAAAACTCTCGCCAGAATCAAGAAACTTGCTATTCCTCCTGCATGGACTGATGTATGGATATCACCAAAACCATCCGGCCATATTCAGGCGACCGGGGTTGATGTCAGGAAAAGAAAACAATACCGATACCATACACTCTGGAATAATATAAGAAGCCAAACGAAGTTTCATCGGCTTTATGAGTTTGGAAAAGCTCTTCCTGCTTTAAGACTTCAGTTGGATAAGGATGTTTCTTTACCTGAACTAAATGAACGGAAGGTACTGGCAGCCGTTATTCTTTTAATGGAGCGCACTTATATCCGGGTTGGTAATGCTGGTTATGAAAAAATGAATGGTTCCTACGGTCTCACTACATTGAAAGATAAACATGTATTGATACAAAAGGGTGAAATGAATTTCTCATTCAAAGGTAAGAAGGGTGTTTACCACAAGATATCCTTAAAGAATAAGAAGCTTGCAAAGATTGTTAAGGAATGCAGGGATGTTCCTGGCAAAGAACTGTTTCAGTATTATGCGGCAGATGGAAGTCAAAGAAGCATTGATTCCGGAAGCGTCAATCAGTACATCAAGGACGCATCGGGAATGGACTTTAGCGCTAAGGACTTTCGCTTATGGGCTGGTTCATTAAATATTCTTCAGGCTTTCAAGGTTTGTGGCGAAGCTGAGACAGCTTCCGATTGCAAGAAAAATGTTCTTGCCAGCCTTGATGAAGTTAGTTCAAAGCTGGGAAACACAAGAACAGTGTGTAAAAAGTATTATGTGCATCCGGGAATTATTAAACTGTATGAGGAGAACGGTCTGACAAAATACCTCAAGGAAATTGAAGGTTCAGATCAGCTTGAAGATTCTCCTGAGTTGCACCATGACGAGAAGATTCTTTTAAAGATCCTTAAAGGCCTTCACTGATCATTTATTTTTCCCAATCCTTGCGACAAAGTAGATGATGACCGCGACGATAATTACCACCAGGAACACACCCGTGTAAAATCCTGCCCCAAAAATATCACCTACGACCTGGCAACTGGTGAGAAATGTACTTCCTATCAAGAGAGTCAGAAGATAGAAAACAGGAGTAAGGATTGGTTTCATATTTTTCAGAGTACAGTAAAAAAATCAAGCCAGACTTCAGGAATGATTGTGTATTCCCGTAGAAATTATTCCCCTAAATCGGGTCAATTTCAATCAAAAATCAACTTTTTGGCCTTATTCATTACAAATAGATAGGGTATGATTTTTTTATCCTTTTGCCAAACAGAAGGAAAACATGGAGCGAAAGGAAGAATTCACACAGGTTCTCAACGATTTGCTAAAGATCAACAACGACAGGATCAGGCAATATAAAAAGGCAACGAAAGAGATTGCTGATTTGGACTGGAGAACACTTTTTCTTTCAAACATCGATGAGAGCAAGAAATTCGGAATGGAACTTTCTCTGGAGATAATGAGAAATGGTGGAGAGCCGAAAGTTGGCTCAACTACAACATCCGGGAAGATCTATAGATTCTGGATGGAGATCAAAGATACTCTCACGGGTAAAGACCGTGAATCTATTCTGAATGAATGTGAGTTTGTTGAGGATGCGGTTTTAAGAGCTTATGAGAGAGCGATGCAGAGGAAAGATTTTTCAGTGGACATCTCAAGACTTCTCGGCAGACAACTTGAATTGTTGAGAGAATCTCACGCAACCATTAACCGGTATCGCGATATGACATTGCTTGATTTGTATAAAATTTAAAAACCCAAAAAATACTCACTATGAAAAACGTTGGAATTGTTCTTATTGTACTTGGGGCCATTATGATGGCCATTACGGGATTTAATCTTGTAACGAAAAAGAAAGTGGTTGATCTCGGTCCGGTTGAAATCAACAAGGAAGAAAATCACCCTGTACAATGGTCGCCAATCGTTGGTGGTGTTCTTCTGGTAGCAGGTATCGTAGTGGTATTTACCAATAAGAAAAGTTAAAAAAATTAAATATTCTGATTATGAAACGTCCTGAAATTATTAATCATAAGATCGTCAATTCTGTTGAACAACTTGCCAGGTTTCTAAAGCGCGGTGATATTTTTCGCAAGCCTCGTGGAGCAACCCAGTATAAATTTGAAGAGTTGGTTCAGGAGCAAAATATCGTGATCTGTGAAAATCTTGATACACATAGGTCAGAAGAAATTTATTTTAACTCTCCTGTTTTCAGATTGATGATGATCTAAATTGATCAAAGGCTTTATTTAATCTCCTGGCAGAATTGAAGTGTAAACTAAAAATATAAAATTATGGAAAATCAAAAAACAATAGATGTTCTGAACAGTTTGATTCAGATCAACAACGATAGAATGGATGGATACGACCATGCTTCAAATGAGACAGATGAATCTGATCTAAGGGATATGTTTTCTGTCCTGTCAGCGACCAGCAGAAAGTGCAATGAGGAGCTGATAGAACAGGTTGAGGAACTTGGCGGCGAGCCAATAGAAGGCACAACTGCCAGTGGAAAAATATACCGTGTATGGATGGACGTAAAGGCAGCTTTGACTAAAAAGGACCGTAAAGCAATCCTTGATTCATGTGAATACGGAGAAGATTGGGCTGTTAAAACTTATGAGAATGTTCTTAAGGATAAGACAGGCGATCTTACTTCAGAGCTGAACCAAATTGTTCGTGAGCAGTATCAGTGGATCAAAAAAGATCACGATAAGGTAAGAAACATGAGAGATTCTGTTCCGGCTTAATAAAATAAGTAGGTTCCAAGAATAGTATTCAATTTATAATTAAGATACCATTTCCTGAATTTCCGGAAATGGTATCGTTTTTTTAGCCCTATAAGATGGATAAATCTCTTTTGCAATTTTCCTCTTCCAGCATCTACTGTCCCCAGGCTGATATTCATATTGATCCGTGGAAGCCTGTTGATTTTGCAATGATTACACATGCTCATAGTGATCACGCACGTCCGGGATGCAAGCATTATCTCGCTCACAAGGATTCAGAAAGTATCCTGCGACTAAGACTTGGCGAAGAGATCTCCTTACAAACAGTAGAGTATGGAGAGAAAATCATAAAGAATGGAGTTCAGTTTTCTTTGCATCCTGCCGGCCATGTGATCGGTTCTTCCCAGATCCGTGTGGAACACAAAGGAGAGGTTTGGGTGGCCAGTGGTGACTATAAAGTTCAGGATGATCATTTTTCAAAAACCTTTGAGCCGGTTAAGTGCAATACTTTCATAACCGAATCAACGTTCGGGCTTCCTATCTATAAATGGCGACCTCAGCAGGAGGTCATGAATGATATTAAGGAGTGGTGGAAGGAAAATCAGCTACAGGACAAAGCAAGTGTGTTACTGGGATATGCATTGGGAAAGATGCAGCGTCTGATTAAGAATTTGCAGCCGTTTGATCATCCTGTCTTTGCGCACGGGGCAATTTATAATGTTAATGAGCGTCTTCGGGCGGCAGGTTTTGATCTCCCTCACATTCCGTTGGTCACAACGGAGATCAATAAGAAAATGTACAGAGGAGCTTTGATACTTGGGACGTCTTCTTCACTCAACACTCCCTGGTTGAAAAAATTTGAGCCTTACTCTGTAGGTTATTGCTCTGGATGGATGGCAGTAAGAGGTGCGAAAAACCGGAGATCAGTGGATCGTGGATTTATTTTATCTGATCATGCCGATTGGAATGAACTGAATTCAGTGATTGCCGCAACCGGGGCCGAAAAAGTCTATGTCACACATGGCTATACCGACGCATATTCTCAATGGTTGAACGAACAGGGAATTGAGGCAGAAGAAGTGAGTACTAAGTATGGCGAAGAAGAAGATGTAACATTGGAGGAGGTAAGAACATGAAAAAGTTCGCAAATCTTTTTCAGCAGATTGACCGAACGACAAAGACCAATGAAAAAGTTGAGCTGTTAAAAGCATATTTTCTTTCTGCTTCTGATGAGGATAAAATCTGGGCACTTGCATTGTTCACCGGAAGAAGGCCGTCTACGAATATAAAGTCAGGGCAATTAACTGAATGGGCATTGGAGATGGCTGGCATTCCGTTGTGGTTGTATCGCGAAAGTTATAATAGTGTGGGTGATATGGCAGAGACGATCTCTTTATTGCTTCCTGTCTCCACATCTTCCTCATCCAAATCACTTAATGACTGGTTTCAGGATCTGGCGAAACTAAAAGGGACTTCTGATGAATTAAAGAAAGAATTTATCACAAATGCATGGAGACAACTTTCACCTTTTGAGATTTTTGTTTTCAATAAATTAATGATGGGAAGTTTTCGCATTGGGGTTTCTCAAACTCTTGTAATACGGGCCGTCAGCGAAGCAACAAACCAGGAAGCATCTGTTGTCACCCACAGAGTGATGGGTCATTGGGATCCGTTCAGGATAACTTATAAAGAACTGATCCAGTCTGAAAATCCAGGAGATCAATATTCAAGGCCCTATCCCTTTTATCTGGCGTATGCGATTGAAAACACACTGGAGGATCTGGGCGAACCCGGAGATTGGTTTGCTGAATGGAAGTGGGATGGCATTCGCGCACAGATAATCTTCCGCAATAATGAATTATACATCTGGTCAAGAGGAGAGGAGCTGGTCACTGATAAGTTTCCAGAGCTCAGTATATTTTCTGATCTGATTCCGGAAGGCACTGTGCTGGACGGAGAGATTCTTTGCTTTGCGAATGATAAGCCTTTACCGTTTAATGTTCTGCAAACACGCATCGGACGTAAAAACATTACAAAAAAAATTCTCCAGGAAGCTCCTGTTGCCTTTATCGCTTATGATATTCTTGAGTTTAACGGAAAGGACATTCGCAATCAATCACAGTCTCAAAGAAGAGATGTACTTGAAAGAGTATTTAATTCTTCCCGTGTTAATAGTGTATTCAGACTTTCTTCATTGTTACCACACGAAACATGGGAAGATCTGAATAAACTTCATTTACTGGCGCGCGAGAATGTGGCTGAAGGTTTTATGATAAAGCGCAAGGAAGCAACGTACCAGACAGGAAGAAAAAAAGGCGACTGGTGGAAATGGAAGATAGATCCTTTGAGTATTGATGCTGTCCTTATCTATGCACAGAAAGGTCATGGAAGAAGAGCTGAATTGTATACGGACTATACCTTCGCAGTTTGGGACAAAGAGAAGCTGGTACCTTTTGCAAAAGCATATTCAGGATTAACCGATGCTGAGATCAGGGAAGTCGATCGATTTGTTAAACAGAACACGCTTGAAAAATTTGGTCCGGTGCGAACGGTAAAACCCCAATTGGTTTTTGAGATAGGATTTGAAGGAATCAATGAATCATCACGACACAAGTCCGGAATTGCAGTTCGCTTTCCAAGAATGCTGAGATGGAGAAAGGATAAGCCTGTTGAGGAGGCAGACACTCTTGAAAACCTGAAATCAATCCTCGAGACCTACCGATAGTGTAGAAAATAATCTACACCGCTTTACTAATGGTCAATTGGAGGGCTATAAACCGCATTTTTCCCCGGCGGCACATTTTGTGCAAAAGGTGTAGCACTACCCTTAATTCAAACTCTTTATTATGAATACAAATCGACTTTCAAAGGAAATGTCTGAAGCATTAAATGCCCAGATGACTAAAGAAGCGCACGCCTCCCAGATCTATTTATCTTATGGTGCGTGGGCGGATAGTAATGGCTTTGGCGGTATTGCGAACTTTCTTTTCAGACATGCTCAGGAGGAAAGAAATCATATGATGAAGATCCTGGAGTACATTTTGAAAAGAGGTGGTGTAGTGACTGTTACGGCAATACCTGCCCCTCCGGCAAATCCTACCAGCATAAACAACTGTTTTGAAAAAGTTTTTGGACATGAAGTAGACAATACAACAGCTGTATATAAAGTTGTAAATCTTAGCCTCAAGGAAGAAGACTGGGCAACATGGAACTTTATGCAGTGGTTTGTAAAAGAGCAAACTGAAGAAGAAACACTGGCCCTCAATCTGCTGGACAAGATCAAAATTGCTGGTGGTGAAGATGCTGAAAAGACTTCCTTATACTCTCTGGACAGAGATATGGAAACGAAACCTGACGATGCAACGCTTGCCCAGGATGTAACAGCAGATAATCCATAACCCTCAAAATTTTCCTAAAAACGCAATGTTGGTGTAGAAAACTTTCTACACCTCCTGTGTTTTTTATGCCTAAATGAGCGAATTCCTGTGGTCAAACAAGGAACATTTGTTGCACTATATAATATGATCAACCCTGGAGATTATGCTTCTGATTATTCTATGTTTTAGTGTCAAGACCAGCGTAAAGTAAAAGTTTCAGAGAGTGATTAGCGCGCCAGTGTTTAGAAAGATCGTAAAGAGAATACTCAAGATAGCAGCCTGGACTATTGCGTCTGTTTTTTTGCTGCTTGTTGCTGTTATCATTTTCATAAGAATACCAGCGATCCAGAATCAGATCGTTCAAAGAGCAATTTCCTTTTTGGAGGGAAAGATAGGAACAACGGTTTCACTTGAATCCATTACTATTTCATTTCCCAAAAAGATTGTACTAAGTAAACTTTATGTTCAGGATCAATCGCTCGACACTCTGCTTTTTGCGTCAACACTCAGTGTCGATGTTGATATGTGGGGATTGATGGACAAACGCATCGAACTCAATGATGTATTCCTGGAAGGGATCAATGCAAACGTCCGCAGAAATGCAAAAGACAGTTCTTTCAATTTTGATTATATCCCGAAGGCATTTGCATCAACAGATAGCACGGTGTCTGATACAACCACTTCAGTTGCCTGGCAATTTTCAATTGAAACCTTAGAGATCAATAGAGCATCACTTTCGTATCAGGATCCATTGTCGGGGGATTCTATTCGGTTTCAGATTGGAACCATGGAAGTGGATATAGATGAGTTTGATTTAAATACCTTATCGTTTGATGCGAACTCTATTAGTCTTGCAGATTCAAGAATTCTCATTCATCAATCACTAAAAGTGAGCAGAGTCGAAACGGTAGATTCAGTATCACAATCTGAATCTTCTTTGAATATAGATTTTGAGAAAATACGTCTGGAGAAAATTGATCTTCATTATGTTAATTCTTCCAGTCACGAGAACATTGCGTTATTGCTGGGTGTTCTTGATATTGAATCCAATGAAATAAACCTAAGGAACAAGGTGATAGATCTGGATCACATTGAATTAAAAGAGACTTCACTGATCTTTCAAACGCAAAAAAGTACAGAAGCTCAATCCGTTCAGTCTAATTTGGAAAGTTCTTCCAGTCCGTTAGATATCCCCTGGAAACTGAAGCTATCAGAATTAAAACTGGCTGATAATACCATTCAGTATGACGTCATCAATCTTCCGGTTACAAACAAATATCTTGACTTCAATCACCTGCGACTGTCTTTTGTAAACATAAAAGCGGAGGACATTGAATTTAAAAATGATAATGTTAAGATTAATTTAGTAAGCACTTCTTTCCGGGAACGAAGTGGATTTTCTATTGAGTCGTTTAGAACGAATTTGTCACTGACAGATCAACAACTTGATATTAATGATTTTCTCTTCCAATCAGGAAATTCTTCTATCTCATTGAGAGGTAATGCCTCGTTTCAATCGCTGGCATCTCTTTCTGATCATTATGATGAAGCTCAGGTGAAGTTTGATGTAAGACCATCCACCGTTTCCATGAAGGATCTTCACTTTTTTCTTGGCTCAACACTGGATAGTCTGCCATTCAGATTTCCCATCGGTTCAAAGATCGATTTTAATACAAATATCAAAGGATCGGTAAAAGATCTTACCGTCAATCAGCTGCAGGTTAGAACACTTGATTCAACATGGTTGTCTCTGCATGGAAACTTTAAGGGTCTCCCGGAAGTAAAGACGACCAGGATGGATGTAAGTCTGGATCGGTTTTATATTACGGGTGCGGATGCACAAATAATTCTTCCTGATACTCTTTTGCCTGATTCTATCAGACTTCCAGAATGGATTGAATTGAAGGCGAAGATGAAAGGTACAATCAATGCACCGCAAGTCGCTTCTACATTGCTGACGGATCTGGGAAGAATTGATCTCGACGGAAAGTTTGATTTCAATGATACACCTGTTTATGATGCGCATCTGAAGATTAAAGAATTCAACATTGGAAAGATCCTTCGCCAGGATAGCACAATGGGAGTTGTTGATCTTAATGCTGATCTGAAGGGTTCAGGAGTGAAGATGGATGAGCTTAACGCAGCGATTGATCTGATTGTTAATAAATTCCAATTTAACGATTATGAGTACCGGGATTTTAAGTTGAAAGGTTCTGTAAATAAGTATCTCTTTTCGGGAAACGCATCTTTAAAAGATAAGAACCTTGATCTTGAACTAAACGGTGATCTTGATTATAAGGAGAAGATGTACAAGCTGATTCTGGTAGTAGCCAATGCTGATTTTCAGGCGTTGCACCTTTCCAAAGATCCATTGAAAGCCCGCGCGACCATTGATGTAAACCTTGTCACTTCTGATTTTAAGGTTATAAACGGCAAAATCGATATTAGAAAGTTTGCCATTTTCAATGGAAAAAAACTTTACATGGTTGATTCTTTACTGGTTGCTTCTATTGATCAGAAGGGGACCAGCAATTTTACAGTGCGATCCGATATTGTTACAGGAGATTTTAAAGGAACTTTCAACCTATTCAGTCTTCCGGTTGTGCTTCGTCAGCATTTTAATCAGTACTTCTCACTTCAGGATGAGAAAATAAAACCATTTAAAGAACCAACTAATTTTCAGTTTGATCTTGTTATTAAAAACACTGATCTGTTAACAGAAATTATCTTTCCGGAACTGAGTTCTTTTACTCCAGGGAAGATCAGTGGCTATTTTAATAGTGAAACAGATTCCATGCGACTGGAGGCGAATCTCTCAAAGATCAAATATTCTACGACAGGATTAGATACCCTTGAACTTAGAGTTGTTTCCAACAAGAAGAATCTGAAGTATAGAGTCAGACTAAAGAATATTACGATTGACACCATACACGTCGATGATTTTCAATTGATTGGGAGAATTGAACACGATTCCATTCACACAAGCCTTCAGATACTCGATTCAGTGGCACAGAAAAAGTATGTTCTGGGTGGAATTATAAAAAGTCAGGGAGACAAGTTTCGCTTCCATTTCATGCCCTATCTGGTAATGCTCAATTATGTTTATTGGGATGTACCCGATGACAACTATCTCGACTTCGGATCCGGACAGATTGTGGCTAATAATTTCAATATTTTCAGCGAGAAGCAAAAGATCTCATTGATCACCGATCAGAAGGCTTCTACCATCGCACTGGAGTTTGAGAATCTGCAGCTAGCGAATTTCACACGTATTATTGCCGGCACTGTCCCTGCCAGCGGAATTTTGGATGGCAATTTTAAGGTGACAACCGTTCAGCAGGGAAATTTCAACTCAAAACTTTATATCCATGATCTTACTATCCTGGGTAAGCCCTGGGGTGAAGTAACGTTTACCGTGGATCATGTTAAGGATCGCTATAATCTAGAGATGCTTGTCAAAAGTGAGAAGACAAATTTCAGGACGACTGGTTATTACATTTCAAAGCCTACGGATTCTGAGTTTAATCTTGAAGCTAATTTCAGTCCGCTGGATTTGAAAACCGTAGAGCCATTTACGTTTGGTAAATTCCAGGATATGAAAGGTGATATCGTTGGAACTTTGACGATTACAGGAACAACCGCTAAGCCATCGATTCGTGGTGATCTGAATTTCAAGGATGCATCCTTTATTGCAAAGGACCTTAACAGCGCATTCACACTGCAAAATGAAAAAATCTCTTTTCAGAGTTCCGGAATCTCTTTCAACAACTTTACTATTAAAGATGAAAAAGGTCAGGAGGCGGTTATCAGAGGCTCCATTTTAACAAAAGAGTACAAAGACTTTGACTTCAATCTTCGCGTCACTTCTGCGAATTTCCAGATTCTCAATACACCTGAAGATAACAGCAAACCATTTTATGGTGTGGCAAGAATCAATACTGATATTAAGCTGACGGGAAACGTTAATCAGCCGGTAGGAGTAATGAAGGCGTCTTTCAGCGATGATACCAACGTTACCTATGTGGTGCCGCAAAGTGAGAAGACGATCCTTGAGCAAAAGGATATTATTCAATTTACGGATCGTGATGCAGTGAATGATCCATTTCTGGCTACTATTCATCTGGAAGACACAGTGCGGTCAGAAGAGATTATTAAAGGAATTGATTTGACTGCAAATCTGGAGCTAAGGGGTAAGGAGACTCTCAATATTGTGATTGATCCGATTACGGGTGATAAATTATCGGTTCAGGGAAACTCAACGCTTATTCTGACCAGGAGCCCAGCAGGTGATATGAGTTTGTCCGGAAGATATGAGGTGACAAAGGGTACATATAATTTCTCTTTCTATAAACTTGTTAAGAGAGAGTTTACTATAGAGAAAGGAGGTTCTATCAGCTGGAGCGGTGATCCATTAAAAGCTGATCTTGACATCAGGGCCAGCTATACTGTTGAGACTTCGCCAGTCGAGCTCATATCAAATCAGGTTTCAGGTACAGATGCCACCAGCTTTAAGCAGGTATTGCCTTTCCTGGTATATCTTAACATAAAAGGACAGATACTCACCCCGCAGATCAGTTTCTCTCTTGACATGCCGGACAATAAGAAGAATGCGTTTGGCGGTGCAATTTATTCCAAGCTCCAGGACATTAATACACGGGAATCAGATCTTAACAAGCAGGTCTTTGCATTATTGATTCTAAAAAGATTCATTGCCGACAATCCACTTGAAAATTCTTCAAACACCGGCATCGCAAACACTACGCGCCAAAGTGTGAGTCGTATTCTTTCCGATCAGCTTAACCGCCTTGCAGAAAATGTAAAGGGAGTTCAGCTAAATCTTGATATAAAATCGTCTGAAGACTACAATGCTGGTCAGGCTCAGGGACAAACAAAAGTTCAGCTTGGGGTTACCAAAAATCTTTTAAATGATCGCCTTGTGGTAAAACTATCCGGTAACGTGGATATTGAAGGACAGAACACAAATGCCAAAGGAGACGCAACTGATTATATAGGGGATCTTGCCCTGGAATATAAGATTACAGAAGATGGACGTTTAAGGATAACAGGATTCAGAAACAGTAATTATGATATGATCTCTGGTGAGCTTACAGAAACTGGCGCGGGACTAATATTTATCAAGGATTACAATACATTGAAAGAATTATTTAAGCCGAATGCGAAGATCAAGTAACATATCATTTGAGCAGTTAATCAGGTATACCTTAACCTTTTGTGTTGGGATAGCGGGACTATTGTTACTGGAAGGATGTAATGCGACCAAATTCTTAAAAGAAGGAGAGAGTTTCTATGCAGGTGCAGAAATTAAGATCATTCCGCAAGGTGATGTTCCGAATCAAAAGCGAATTGTAACAAATCTTGAAACATTCATTACTCCTGAGCCCAACGCAAAAATTTTGGGTCAGCGAACTTCAGTGTGGTTCTATTATATCGCAGGAACTCCAAAGAAAAAAGGCTTGAGGTATTTTATAAAAAACAAGCTCGGATCTCCTCCTGTATTGATTAAGGATGCAACTCCAGTCAAAACGGCTACGCTTTTGGAAGGAAGATTGAACACAGATGGATATTTCCGCTCAACTGTTAGCAGCAAAGTCGAGACCAAAAAGAAAGAAAGTAAGGTGATCTATACGGTCATGCTTCAGCCACCTTACAGACTTCGCAAAATCCGATATCTGGCATTCGACTCTACCAGCACTATTGGTAAAGCAATTAAGGAGCAGCAATTACTAAAGTCAAAACAACGCTATAGGTTAGAGCGATTACAAGCCGAGCAACAGCGGATTGAAGATGTTGTAAAGGATCATGGATTGTTTTTCTTCGATAGCCGCTATCTTTTATTTGATGGAGATAGCACGGTAGGCAAGAAAAGTGTGGATGTAGATCTGATCTTTAAGAAGGGAATGCCGGACAAGTCAATCCGAAGGTATAGGGTTACCGAGATCAATGTTTATCCGAATTATACACTGGACAATGACACTCTGAAGACGACGGCGGATACAACGCGGGTTAATGGTTATAATTATATTGACAATCAACATAATTTCCGACCTGAGATCATTACGAATGTTATTAATCTGAAACCGGATAGTTTGTATCGAAGTGTCAATGAAGAATATTCGCTGGTTCACTTAATGGGACTTCAGACTTTCAAGTATGTTAATATCAAGTTTGTCGAAAGCAAGAGAGATTCAGCTGCACTGACCGCTAATATTTATATGACACCGCTACTTAAGAAGTCAATTCGTGTTCAGGTGCAGGGTGTCTCCAAGTCCAATAACTTTGTGGGCCCGGGTTTTCAGTTCACATTTACAAACAGGAATATCTTCAAAGGCGCAGAGTTGTTCCAGTTTAAGCTTCATTCAGCATATGAGGTACAAATCAGTCGTCAGCAGGATACGCCTTTGAATTCATTTGAAGTAGGAGGGGAGGCAAGCTTGTCCGTACCGAGATTCATTACACCCATTCATGTTCGGTACGGATCACAGAAATATCTGCCTGCCACTCAATTTAAGGTAGGATATACTTTTCAGGAACGCCTTCAGTATTTCAGTTTAACAACATTTAATGTGGGCTATGGATACATCTGGCGTGAAACGGCCCTTAAGACTCATGAGCTATTCCCTGTAGATATCAGTTTTGTGGAATCAGGGAACAGGTCGGATGCTTTCAATGAGCTTCTTAAACAAAATCCTGTACTGGCTAATTCTTTTCAAAATCAGTTTATCCTTGGAACGAAATACTCATTCACACTTAACACCCAGTTTACGGAGGATGTAGAAGAGAAATTCAGGCTCATTGCCAAAAAGAAAAGCAACTTCTATTTCAAAGGGACAATTGATGTTTCGGGAAATGCTCTTCATGCTTTGCAAAGAATGAGTGACTCCAAAGAGGATACTTTCAAGATCATTGGATCGCCATATTCTCAGTACTTAAAGGCAGATATAGATTTTCGATATTATCTGGAAACAGGAAGAAGAAGCAGGATTGCCACAAGGCTTATCGTGGGTGCGGGTAATGCATATGGGAATTCTACTTCCATGCCGTACATCAAGCAGTTTTCTATTGGTGGATCCAACAGTATAAGGGCATTTCCCGCAAGATCGCTGGGACCCGGAACCTATAATGTTCGTACCGATCCAAACGTGAGTACAACTTTCATCGATCAGCGTGGTGACATGAAGCTGGAGGGAAATATTGAATACAGGTTCGGTGTTTTTAAAGCACTCAAAGGAGCATTGTTTGTCGATGCGGGTAATATCTGGTTATGGAACAATGATCCTGATGTCACGCGCCCGGATGAGAATGGAGTGCCCATGACCTACAATCCAAGACCCGGTGCGAAGTTTGATAAGAATAAATTCCTCACTGAGATCGCAGTGGGAACAGGGTTTGGATTGAGATACGATTTCAGCTTCTTCGTATTAAGATTTGATCTTGCCTGGCCTTTGAGAAAACCCTTTCTGCCAGAAAACGAGCGATGGGTGATTGATAAAATAGACTTCGGAAGCAGTGATTGGAGAAGTCAAAACCTGATTTTGAACGTAGCAATTGGCTATCCGTTCTAACCGATACTTTATTAAGAGTTAATGAGCCCCAATTGATTTTGAATTTCTCCGAAGGGCGCTAAAGATTTTATCTGCCTTTTCACGGGCATAGAACTTCAGCACCTCTGTTATCAGACCGGCGAGAGCTACTCCCTTAATAAGTGTTACCAATGTGATGCTAAGCATTTGTTCAGTAAGTGTTTTCATGTCGATGAAAGTTATTAGTGAATTTGAGATTAGACTTTACAAATTATCAAAAGGTTAATATTCGTTTGATTATTTATTCTGTTCTTTTGCAAGTTTTTCCTTTTCTTTCTTAGCTTTTTTCTCCTGCTTTCTGAAGTAGCCTCTTGTGAGGAAATTGTGCTTCAGGGCTTCCATGTTTTCATCAAGCTTGAGAGATGCCCTTTCGGAGTTTTTAATGATGTTCTGGAGTTTATGCGCTGAAGCAGTATCCGCCAGCAAAACACCGATGGCATTGTCCTTTTCATTCATTTTGGCTGTTATATTCTCCAGGCTCTTAGACATGGCAGAAGCATTTGTGCTTACTTTTTTAACATTTGCCAGAGTTTGTTTGAAGACAGCAGAAGATGCTGTGTCTGTTAACAATACAGGAAGCAGTCCCTTACCATGTTTCATTTCATAAGCAACACCAGATAATTCTGCTGAAGCCTTCGCTGCATTTTCGCCAGTGGTTTTGAAATTAGTGACCATCTTCCTGATATCCTGAGCAAAGGCCCCATCGTTGAGTAATTCACCAATAACGCCTTCACCCTTGTTTATCTTGGCTGAGATTGCTTTAAGGTCCAGGGTAATGGATCGAGTGTTTTCTCCAACTTCTTTTGCAATGCTTACAAGTTCCTGCGTGTCAGCCGGAGAGACAGCATTAATCGTATCTGCATCATGGATAATAGTAGGAGAGTTTCCTGGCTGGATGACAACGATCTTGTTTCCAATCAAACCATCTGAACCAATGGAAGCAGTGGCATTTTTTCTGATAAATTCGTTTTGCTTTTCTTTAAGTGAAAGACTTACAACAACTTCTCCAACGGTTACAATTCTTACCGTTTTTACGGTTCCGATTTGGACACCGGAAAGCCAGACCTTATCTCCTTCTTTAAGACCTTCAACATTCTTGAAGACGGCAGAAACAGTAAATGTTTTACTGAAGAAATTGCTTGCGCTTCCCACAAAGAAAACGGCAATCAAAAATAAGGCTGCTCCGCCGGCAACAAATGCTCCGAGTTTTACTCGATCTTTTACATCATTCTCTTCCATAATCTTAATATTTAAAAAAGGGTGCCAGGTCCGGGTCTTGTGAATTTTTCAGCTCTTCAAATTTTCCTTCCGCACGATTATGTCCCTTCACCAATGCAATAACCCTGTCGGAGGTTTGTCTGGCGCAACTGATATCGTGCGTGATGATAATGGAAGAGGTCTTATATTTTTCTCTTACGCTGAGAATGAGTTCATTAATCTCGGTAGAGGTAATGGGATCGAGGCCGGCTGTCGGTTCATCGTACAACATGATCTTTGGTTTTAAAATCAGAGTACGTGCAATGCCAATTCTCTTTTTCATTCCACCTGATAACTCAGCGGGTTTTTTATTGATTGAACTTTCCAATCCAACATCTTTTAGCGCAGTCATTACTTGTTCACTCAGTTTCTGTTTGTCGAAAAGATCCAGATTCCTTTTTAATGGAAACTCAAGATTTTCCCGAACTGTCATGGAATCATATAGAGCGCTGTTTTGAAAAGAAAATCCAACCTGCTGACGAAGTTCGTTCAGCTGTTCTGGAGTTAAGGTTGGAACATTATAGCCGAGCACTTCTATTTCGCCTGCGTCTGCGCGGATAAGTCCCACCATGCATTTTATCAAAACGGATTTTCCTGTACCGGACCTTCCAAGGATCACAAGGTTTTCACTTTGATGCAGATCCAGACTGATATCTTTTAGTACTTCCAGATCGCCGAATGACTTTTTTAGATTACGGATGCGGGTGACTATTTTACTTTTATCAACCGCTGTTGTTTCTCCGGCTTGTTTAATATCGTTTGACGACTCTTTCATTACCGGAAGAGATTTATGAATTGAAGCGTAAGCAGATCAATAATAAAAATGAATAGCATGGAAATCACCACTGCAGTGTTGGCTGCCTTTCCAACTCCGGTAGTTCCATTCTCTGAATGATAGCCAGCATAGCTGCTGACAAATCCAATCGCAAAACCAAAGAACAGGGCCTTTACCATGGAAGAGAAAATATCCAGATACATGATATGACTGGTGACCTCATTGAAGTAAAGTCTGAAGCCTGTGTTATTAATGAGATTTACTGTCAGAAAGGACCCCATCAATGCGATCATATCCGCAAAAATGACCAGGATGGGAAGCATCAAGGTTGTTGCAACTACACGACTGACGACCAGATAGGAGAAAGGTCGTGTACCGGAAACTTCCATTGCATCGATTTGCTCAGTCACTTTCATGCTGGCAAGCTCTGCGCCTATGTTTGATCCTAATTTTCCAGCGCAAATAAGTCCTGTGATGAGTGGTCCTAATGATCGTACTACCGCCTGTGAAACCAGGGAAGGCAGCCATGATTCGGCGCCAAAAGATGAAAGGGAAGGTCTTGATTGTCTTGTGAATACGATTCCCGCAAGGAATGCTGTAAAGGCTACAAGAAAGAAGGAGCGGTTACCAACAGCGTAGCATTGCCTCAGGATTTCGCGCCATTCGGACTTTGAGGTAAATATTTGTTTAACGATTTTCTGAAAGAACCTGAAAATGTCTTCACAGCCAAGCAGAAATTTTTTGAATTTCATAGTTATTCGTCAGCGTCAGTATTCAATTAATAAATTCAAAGGTCAACGCCGGGAAAAACTGGCCTGCCTTCAATTATTTATATGAGTACGGATGGTTCTTAGCAAAGAAGTAAGGATTGTGATGCTTATTCATCTTAGGTAAATAGCTTTTTGGCTCATTGTACTTTCTAGGTGCAGCAGCTTCCTCATCCTCAAGACGTGGAAACATAACTTTTGCCAGAAAATAAGCTGATGAGATAAAAATCCCGAAGCCAATCATGAATGCAAGAAGAAACAGTAGTAAGTCCATAGCCTTGTAATTTCCTGATAAGGCTAAAATACTGTGCCAGATTTCCTTACTTGGGGAAACCCATTATTTCAAATCTCAGGTTTTTTTAACCCCGGAAGTGAGGAAATATTTCTACACAAAAAAGAGGTTTTTGAGTTGGTTTAATTGAAAACTGTGGAAGGTGCCGTGACCAGAGTATTCGGGTATTTTATCCTGATATTGGTTCCAATACTGAAACTGAGATGCTGAATTCTTTCAACCACTCTTGGATAAAAAAATACCCGCGCTTCAATTGTATTGAAGATAAGGTTTTCATTTCGTGCTCTGATGCCAGCAGAAATTCCTGTAAAGAAATTCTCACTTCGAATTAAGTCAACGTTGCGATTGATCAATGCCATATCAATTCTTGCCACTGGTGCCAATCTGAATCCTAATATTTTAGAAGATGTGAAGATCACTGCCTCCTGGCTGATCGTAAATCTTTTAGTACCCACCAAACTATCGGGACTGAATCCCAGGATTCCATTTACGTCTCTAACATCGATACCTCGCTTTATATTTTGATTGAAGAGCATTGCAAATCCAACCTCCATCTGATGGCGGATCTTTAATGACCCCTTTTCATAGACTTTGCTATATCGACTGAAATTCAATAGAAACAATCCGTCCTCACTTCGATTGCCTCCAAAGTAAGAGGCCAGCTTTCCTGTATAGGTCAATATCGTTCCGCTGGGCATTACACGTGTGTAGTATAATTCACTTCCGAGATACAGTCGTTTATACTCCATCTCAGTTTCGTATCCACCGGTTAATGACGCACGATATCCGTGAGGAATATCTTCTGTTCTACCGAATCCAATTACATACTGTGTTTTGTAAAAATCCTGTCGAAAGAATGTCAGCTGGGAAAGAAAAGCTATTCGATTTCTGTAAGCATAGCGATCGGGCTCAGTAAGATTGATGGTTGGAAGTGCGGAAAAATGCTGCTCAAAGGCTCTAAAAGCGATAAATTTTCTATTTCTGTTCTCTCTTAAATTGGATGGCATTTTATTCAAACCAAATGAATAACCTGCCCAGTAATCCTGAATGTCGTAATGATAGGTGGCAAAAGTGCTGTCGGGTTTCTTAAAAACATTGGTTGAATAGTTAGTGCTTAGCTCTAGTCCGCCGGCCCAACGTGCGAAAGGATGAAACAATGGCCTGCTGAGTCGGAGAAAAAAAGCTCTCTCGTTTTCATTTCCGACACTTGTTCCTGTATTGATACTGGAGTAGCCTATAGTGCCATCAACAAAGCTTCCAACGATATTCGTTTTTTGATAGACAGCCTCATATCCAAACTTCGGAATGCGATCAACGTCGTAAAGTGTATTAAATTGAACACGCTGCCCCATACCTCCAAGATTAGCCTCCTGAATTCCCAGTTTGTATTTGGTTATTGATTGTGGTTCAATGTTTCCGCCAAGGCTGAATACATCGCGCGTGATAACGATCAGATCAACCGAGTCAGATCTTCTGGAAATCGGTTTGACCAGAATACGTGAATCGAGTACAAAACTCAGATTACGAAGTGTTCGCTCATTGTCTGCTACACGATAAGGATTGAGAGGCTTTCCCTCATGAATGAAGAGGTTATCCCTGATAACGAATTCTTTTGTGTCAATGTGAATCCTGTTGGCGGCTCTTGAAACAAAAGTTTGGAAGTGCCTGGCGGTATCAAGAACGGTTCTCTCGAAACCGATCCTTCTGATGATAATTTTTCTAATGATTTTCCCAGCATAGGGAAGATAAATATCCTCGCTTTTCACATTCAAAGCAGGATTCTCATCCACAGGGTCAGTAGTAATAATCCCCATCAACTGCTTGAGAACTTTCTCTTTGTTGCTCTTAATCCATTCTGCCCGTGTGGAAGGTTTTTTTTGTGCTTGTGCCTGCGGATGAATGGCAAGGAAAAGTATCAACGAAAACAACGCGAATTGAGGTGTTATAACCCGTAACAATAGTGCCACTGCTTGTATCATTCCATCAAAACAACGAGCAAGATGTAAAAAAAACACTTTTGAACAGTATTAAACTTTTGCTAAGAAAATCGGGAGGTCTGCTGAGAGCGAATCAACAGAACATTTACAAAAAATGTACCGCTCAACCGATGAAGATTGAACCGGATTCGTTGAAGATTTGTAATTAACCGATATGTGGTGAGGGAGGCAGAGAAATGCTAATGGAGGTGCCTACTCTTAATGCAGATTTGCAGGAGATAGCGCCCCCTAATCTATCCACAATGCTCTTGGTAAGGAATAAACCCATTCCCGAGCCGATAGATTTTTCAGATCCACGATAAAAGATATCAAAAATATTATTCTTCTGATCTTCCCGAATTCCTACTCCATTGTCCATAATGTCAAGAGTAGAGCCGCTTCCGGCAGCCTCAATCCTGATAGTGATTTTTCTCTCCTTCTTGTCAGGATCATGAAAAGAGATTGAATTGGAGATGAGGTATTTCAGGATTTTTTCAATGCTCTGCTTATCTGTTTTCCATCGTGTAAATGGTTTTACTTCTGTGATCAGAACGATGTTACTGGAATCAAGCTGATTTCTGAAATTCTCCTCTATGTTTTGAATTAACTCATGGGCGTCGACTTCCGAATACTGAAGGGATGAGTAATCGTTTGCCAGGTATTCTTCCATTCCGCGGATAAGCTTATCCATTGTGTGGGTGCAAGCTTCAATCATTTCGAGGCATTTGTGAGTCTCATCGTGATGAGGATAGTATTCAGCAATTCTTACTAGTCCCTGAATAGAGGATACCGGTGCACGGAGATCGTGTGAACAACTGTATATGAATTTCTCTATCAGATTATGATGACTCATGAGCTTCTTTTCTCAGGAGTAAAAGTGCGAATTCACGTTTCCATGCTTGTAGGGGAAAAACTGAATTTCACAAAATCAGGGGTTTTGCGAAATCTGGTGTTAAACTGCGCTGGAGGTTTGGAAAAGCAGATAATGATGATCGTTTGTAAGAGAAAACCCTTACGAATCATTCTCATTTAAACCAATACTTTAATTGAAGATATTCCTTCAGATCGGGAGAAGCAATGCAGACTGAGTCACTGCGGATCTAAAAATGCAGCCTTGGGAAATTGATCTGTAAGAACTTTAATTTCTCTGAACCTATAATAATGATTTCACACAGCTCACTAATTCATGTGCCTTGCAAGGCTTTGGAATGAATTTATTAGCGCCAATTTCTTCCACTTTTTTTCTTTCAACGTCAGAAGTCTTCGCAGAGAGGACAACAATCGGAATGGAACTGGTTTCTGATTTGCTTCGTACCTTTTCTATAAACTCAAAGCCATCCATTTTAGGCATCAACAAATCAGTGATAATGAGATCAGGTAAATTGTTTGATAGAAATGCTATTCCCTCTAATCCATTGGTAGCAAGATCAACATGAAATCCCTCCATGGTGAGAATATCAACCAGTTCTTCCGCCAGGTGAGCGGTATCTTCAACAAGTAGTATTTTCTTCATCTCATGGGAATTTCGACCTTGAAAGTAGAGCCCACATTTAACTCACTTGCCACCTGAATAGAACCATCCATCAATTCGATGGCCTTCTTTAGAATTGAGAGACCAAGTCCAGTACCGGGGACAGTGTTTGCATTTGATGCTCGTTGAAAGGGTTCAAAGATGGACTGCAATTCCGAGGGATCGATACCCATACCACGGTCGGTGACTTCCACCAAAACATTTCCACGGTAGTCTGATACTGAAATTGTGACTTCTGTGGAGGCAGGTGAGAATTTAATTGCATTCGTTAGCAGATTAACAATCACATTACGAAGCAATTTATCATCGGCATTCACTTTTTTATTTTCACATGAAAAATGGAGAACGATTTCTCTTTTATCTTTTGAAGTTGACCTTACCTCTTCAATGAGTGAATTAATAAATTCCTCCAGATCGAGGCTGATCCTCTTAACCTTAATCTTGCCCGCCTCTGATTTTCCAATGGTTAAGATGTCTTCAAGCAAATTGGTCATGTGACTTGCCTGGTCTTCGATTTTTATAAGTTTCCTTTGAATTTCTGCTGCTGAAAGCTGATGAAAATAGTTTCGTATGGATTCCGCTGCAAAACTAATGGTGGAGAGGGGCGTTCTGAATTCGTGTGAAGCAATGGAAACAAACTTGCTCTTCATTTCCACAAGAACTTTTTCTTTTTGAAGGGCTTCATGAAGTTCCCGTGTTCTTTCTTCCACCATTTTTTCAAGACCTGCTCGATAAGTGAAAACTTCGGTGACATCCTGACCTACGCAGATAATTCCATTTATGTCCTTGTCAACATTTGCTCTTGGCGTTACGCTGATCAGAAGTACCTGATTCTTTCCTTCCTTATTAACGAATGGAAGTTCAAAGTTACTGGTTGGTTCTCCACCATTTGCTTTTTGAAGGACTTCCTCAACCTGAGATTTGACTTTTAGATCAAGAAAATTGACCCATTTCTTTCCAAGTACTTCATTCTTTGTATATCCGGAGAGTTCCGTAGCGACCCTGTTCCATTCATTAATGTATCCGTTTCGGTCAACGCCGAAAATAGGGACATTGGCATTTTGAATTAGGTTTGTCAATTCACGCGCTATGTTGGTCAATTGATTTTCAAACTCTTTTTGCTGACTTACATCATTCTGAACTGCAATAAAATGAGTAAGAATTTTTTTATCATTAAATACGGGACTTATATCGATGCGCAACCAGTATTTTCTTCCATTTTTCGAATAGTTGATAATATCTTCAGAGAACGCTTCTTGCCTTTTTAGCTTTCTTGATATTCTTGCTACAGTAGAGGGGTCTGTTTCCGGACCTTGTAAAAAAGAACCCGGTCTTTTTCCAACTACTTCTTCCAGAGTATAACCAGAGAGAATTGTGAAAGCATTATTTAACCATACTAGTTTCCCTTCCGGATCTGTGATCAATACGCTATTCTGAGTATGACTCGCGACGAGCGATAGTTTTTCAATTTCTTGTGAAGCAGTAATGTTCTCAGAAATATCCTGAATCGCTCCGATCATTCGAACGGCTTTACCATGATCGTAAATGATATAAGCTCTATCAAGCACATGACGATAGGAGCCATCAGAGCATTGATATTGATATTCCGAGCTCCAGTTTGCAGCATGAGAAGAAAAGGCCTCTTCTATTTCAGAATTGACGCGATCATGATCCGCTGGGTGGATTTTACTCCTCCACCACTGCTTACTTGGATTTACATCTGTTGCCAGATATCCAAAAATAGTCTGGATACCATGATTCCATTGATTAATATCTTTTACAATGTCCCAGTCCCAAATGGCATCATTAGTGGCACGTGAAAGTATTTCAAAACGATCATTGTATTCACGCAACACATTTTCAATAGTCTTTCTTTCAGTAATGTCTTGAACCAGTGACATCACAGTGATGACTTTGCCATTTTGATCTTTAATAGAAGAGTTGAACCATTCGCACCAGATGATACTTCCATCTTTTTTGTAATTCCTGCTTTGGATCTGGCTTTTTACAATTTCACCTGAAATAAATTGATTTGCCCCTAATGTAAGACGGGTTTTATCTTCTTCATAAACCATTGAAAATCCTGTCTTGCCGCTTTCGATAAATTCTTTCTCAGTCCATCCGAATATTTCCTCTGCTCTCTTTGACCATGACTTTACGCGATATTCGTTGTCCCATTCAATAAATCCCAGAGGTGTATTTTCAATGTGAAATACAATTCTCTTGTGAGCATCGATTAATTCCTGATCTGTTTTTCTTTTTACGTCTTCTGCCTTTTTTCGGGGAGAGATATCGGTTATCGTTCCCATTACTCCAATGATGAAGTTATTGGCCTGGCGTACCGGATTGAATCGATAGTAATACCAGATTCCTCTCTCTGCACTGTACTCAAGCTCATATTCTATAGTCTCACCACTCAATACCTGGTCCAGAATTCCTCTGAAGATAGCTTGTCTATGAGGTTGGGTGATGAGCATAATGTCCATTCCCTCCTCCAGATCAAATCCATACTCTTGTTTTGCTATTTCACCGAATAGGGGATTGAAGGAAAGTAATTTGCAATCCTTGTCAAGAAGGACAAATCCTGTCTCAGTGGTATTGAAGATTGTGCGAAGATGGGCTTCTGATTTTCGCAGCGATTCCTGCGTTCTTCTTTTTTCGTTGGCCTGAATAATAGCTGTGGGTAATCGCTTCAGATTACTTTTCAACAGATAATCATCTGCATCTGAACGAATGATGGAAGCTGCAAATTCTTCTGAAACCGCTCCCGTAACGAGAATAAAACCAACGTAAGGAAGTTTTTGACGACTGATTTCAAGCGCTTCGTTAGAACTGAAGTTAGGGAGCTGATGATCACTTAAAATGAGTTCGGGTGAAAATGAATCAAGGGCCTGAATAAAACTTTCCCTTGTAGAAACAACATTTATTTCAAGCTTAAGATCTGCTTGCTTCAGTACCCGTTGAATCAGGGTGACATCCTCAGGAGTGTCTTCCAGCATGAGTAACCTAATAGCGCGCTCCATTCCTGTTGGTCTTACTGAAAGAGTAGAAATTATTTATACCTTTTTATTTAGACGTGGGCGGAACATTCAGCAACATCCAATACATTCCCAGTTCCACAACCGCTTTTGAAAACGATTCAAAGTTTACAGGTTTCACAACATAGCTGTTTACTCCGAGCCGATAACTTGAAATGATATCTTGTTCTTCACGTGAAGAGGTAAGTACAATGACAGGAATCATTTTTGTGCGCTCATCTTCTTTCACAGCCTTTAAGATTTCCAGTCCATCAACTTTTGGAAGCTTTAAATCCAAAAGAATAAGCTTAAGGCCATTGCCGACTTTCCTTCCAATGTATTTATTCTTAGCAAACAGGAAATCGAGCGCCTCCGCACCATCACTGATGTGTAAAAGTTTATTCGCAAGATTGCTCCTTTTTAAATTCCTGATTGTCAGCTGAGCTTCGTCTAAATTATCTTCGACAAGCAAGATCTCTATGTCATGTTCCATATAAAAACTATTTATAATGAAAAATCCGTAGAGGATAGATAGTTTCTTCGTGGGGCTTATCGGAGAAAGTTATCTGTATATATGAAGGTAATAGTTTTCCCTGAGATTGGGAGAACAAAGTTACATATTAAATTTTGGTTAGAATTTCTGGATTATCGGGCAAAGTAAAGTAGAAAGTAGCCCCTTCTCCAAGTTTTGCTTCTGCCCAGATCGATCCATTATGACGCAATAAGATGCGATGAGAGAGTGCTAATCCTACCCCAGTGCCTGTGAATTCCTGCTGATGATGAAGTCTTTGAAACACTCCGAATAGCTTATGATAATATTTCATATCAAAACCAGCACCATTATCTTTTACATAATATACGGTCTTCCCCTCCTCATTCTTGCATCCAATTTCGATTACAGGATCTGGATTCTTGCTGGAGTATTTTACAGCATTGGAAATGAGATTGGTCCAGACCTGTTTTAATAATGTGCTGTCACCTTTGGCAATTTCCAGAGATCCAATGATGATTCTGGATGGAAGTGGTATGCCTCCGTCTTTCAATTCATGGAGTGCTTCTGATACTAACTGCTTCATATCAACATCTGATAGTCGAATATGATATCTTCCTAATCTTGAGAAATCAAGCAGGTCATCGATGAGCGATCCCATGCGCTTGGCATTGCTCATAATTACCTTTAGAGTCTTTTGACCTTCTTCATCCAGCTTGGATGAATAATCTTCAATCAGAATCTGACTGAACCCATCAATGATCCGTAAAGGAGATCTCAGATCGTGTGAAACTGAATATGTAAATCCCTCCAGTTCATTGTTCGCAGCTTCCAGTTGAGTCGTTCTAAGCTTTACACGCTCTTCAAGTTCTGAATTGAGTTTTAATATTTCCAATTCGGCATTCTTTTGTTCGGTGATGTCGTGGTAATTAAGTACCAACGCGTTGATGCTTTCATCGTGAAGCATGTTGGTCATAGTGCCTTCTACCCAAATAACGTGTCCAAGCTTATGTATGATTCTAAGTTTAGCGGGAATGGATTGCCCTGGTTCACGGAGTGATTGCTTCAGAACAGCAGCAATGGTGTGAGTATCCTCCGGATGAATTTGACCAACTCCCACCGTTGACATTTCATCGGGAGATCTTCCGGTAATTTTTATAACAGACGGGCTTCGGTAGAATCCAACCATGTTCTTATCGGTAAGGATAATGGCATCGTTGCTGCTCTCAATCATCCTCTGGAAGCGCCTTTCATTTGCGGCTAATTTTGCTTCTGCTTCCTTGCGTTCGGTGATGTCACGATAGTTGGAAATGATGGCCTTGACATTTGGGTCGTCAAGAAGGTTTGTGACAACGCCTTCAAGCCATATGTACATGCCATTTTTGTGACGAAAGCGGTACTGGAAAGCCATTGGCTCCCTGGGTCGTTTCTTTAAGTCACGATAAAGCTGATCAAACTCTTCAGAATGGTCAGGGTGGACGTAATTTTTTACTAACTGACCTTTTCTTTCTTCTTCTGTATAGCCAAGAATTTTTGTAACGGACGGGCTTTGATAAAGAAGTTTTGAGTTTTCGTCGTTGACCACAATCGCATCAGAGATATTCTCGATGAGAGAGCGATAATATTTTTCGCTATTGGCGAGCTTGTCTTCTGTTATTTTGCGTTCAGTGATATCACGTGTTGTAATTGCGGTTCCTACTACTTCTCCATCGTCTTTCACAGGATTGAGTGAAACACTGACCCAACGAAGAGTTCCGCTTTGAACATGATATGAATGATCATATTCAACACTCTCTCCGAGATTAATCTTCTCAATAAGCTTTCTGAATGCATCAAGTCTTGCGGGATCCACAAATTCAAAAACATTATCACCGACCGTCATTTTCCGGCTGGTGAAGAGTACGGCATCTTCAACCGCTTTATCATTGAGAGATTTTATAATCCCAGTCTTATCAATGAGTGTAATGCCTTCTGAAATATTCTGAAAAATGTTCTTGAGGTTGGTTTCTGATTCTTTGAGCTTCTTTTCTGATTCCCTCCGTTCTGTAATATCATGGCAGTTCGACACGATAGCCTGAACATTTTCATCATCCAATAAATTGATCATGGTTCCTTCGATCCAGACCACACTGCCATTTTTATGAAACAATCTATCGAGTCTTGGAATTGGAACTCCTGGGTTTTTGAGCGATTGATTCAACATTTCCCATGACTTTTTCAATTGGTCGGCGTCCATCACGCGATCAATTGCTACACTTCTCATTTCTTCCAGTGAGAATCCGGTAAGTTTTTCGAGAGCAGGACTGGCATAAATTACACGCCCCTCTTTGTTATTTAATAAAATGATATCGTGAGCATTTTCAACCAGAGCTCTGAAACGTTTTTCACTGGCAATTAATTTTTGCTGTACTTTTTTCTGGTCTGTTATATTATCAAACAATCCAACAAAAAAACCTTTTTCGGGACTGTACAGTGAAATGGAGAACCAACGATCCAAAGGTTCAACATTCATTTCAAACTTTTCGTGCTTTCCCGTTAATGCTACTCTTCCGACCCGTGCAAAATGCTCTGGATCCAAATCAATCAGACCTGGGATAAGTTCTGAGATTTTTTTCCCCTCAGCATTCTTCATTCCTGTAAGGCTTTCAAATTCCTGATTCACAGTCCGATAGATATAATCGACTGCTTTTCCGTCTTTAAATATCACCTCACAATGCGCAAAGCCATTAAGCATATTTCCGAAAAGGTGCTCATAGCTTTTTTCACTGAAAGCAATTTTTTCTTCATCACGCTTCAGTCTTGAATTGATTTCCTTTATAAGAAACCATGCTAATCCAAAGGCAAGTAGGAGAGCCAGTCCATAAAAAACGAATAAGTATGGTAGCGTTCCATTGGATGTGAAAAATTTGGTAACCGGTTGCTGAACAATAACTGCCCATCCGTGCTCCGGAACTTGTTCATATGCAGAGAGTCTTTCTTCTCCTGCGATTGGATTATACAATATCTCAACACCCTTTTCGCCTCTAAGTGCTTTTTGAACGGCAGGTACTTCTGCGTAGCTCACGACTGAGTCTACGGTATGTTGAGGATTAGCTGCAATATTTCCTTTTTGATCAACAACATAAATGAACGCTGAGCGATCCTGGCCGAAATCACTCTTCCATTCTAGTAATTTTTGAACCTGAACTTGTAAAACAAGGATACCACGAACCTTACCCTTCAGATTTTTAATTGGAACTGCAACTGCGGAAACTACAATTTGCGGTTCGGCTATTCTTTTGTAAACAGAAGAGATGTATGGCTTCCAGTTTTCCTTTACTCCTAGATACCATGGACTCCAGGCAAAGCTCTTTCCGTAAAGTTCAGGATGTTCTGGAATATCCTTCATTAAATTTCCCAGCGTGTCGGAAATGAAAACCCTGTCGATGAATTGAAAATCTTCAGGAATTTGACGGATCAATTCAATAGCTTCTTCCCATTTGTTCTCGTCAACATGTTTTCTTAACAAAGGACGTGTTGTGAAAGAGATTCCCAGGTTTGTCAGTCGATCGAGCTTTTCCTTTAATATTCTTGCGGAAAGTGAGGCAATGAAGCTTCTGTCTTTGTGGATTTGCTCAGTAGTGTTTTCGCGAATACGCAAGTAACTGAAGATCGCCACCAGAATCACTGGTAGAACGATTGCGACAATAAGAAGTAATCTACGGGTCAATGACATACAAAAGTACTGCCCTTTCGGGATCTGTTCTATTGAATGATAAAGTCAAGAGAGGCGTCGGAGACTGATGCCCTTACTGAAAAAAGAAAGCTACTAAAAATTTTATTAATAGTTGTTGATTTTAGGGTGATTAAGAAAGAGTAAGAGTTTTTCTTAAATTAGTACTCTTAACCAAAATCATTAGTTTTCCGGATTTAAGCATCTCTTCTCTTTTATCAAAGAGACAATGTTGTTGATTCCTAAAACATAAATAAAAATGGGAAAAATTAAGCTTTTACTAGTAGATGATCACAAACTGATCCGTGAAGGAGTTAAGTCAATGGTGGAAAATACTGAAGATCTCAGTGTGATTGGATCAGTTTCTTCCGGTGAAGATTCCATTAATGAAGTCCGTGAAAATCGCCCTGATATTATTTTGATGGATATTATGATGGGAGGGATGACGGGTATTGAAGCCACTCGATGGATAAAAGAGTTTGATCCTACTATCAAGATCATTCTATTGACAATGGAGATCAGTAAGGAATATGTTTCTGCCGGGATCAAATCAGGAGTGGATGGCTACCTCCCGAAAGATGTTGACAGAGACACACTACTTGATGCCATTCGTACAGTCAGTAGTGGTGGCCGTTTTTTCAATGATGCAATCCTGAAACTTGTTTTTGAAGATTTCTATTCAAAGGAAAAGCAGAAGAGTTCAGACAAGAAACTTCCGAATGATCTTACTAAAAGAGAATATGAAATTCTGGTTCAGGTCGCCACTGGTAAGACAAATAAAGAAGTAGGGGAGACTCTTTTTATCAGCATCAAAACAGTAGAGACGCATAAGACTCACATCATGGAAAAGCTTGGCCTAAGAAATACAGCAGAAATGGTAAAGTATGCGATCAAAAATAATATAATATCAATTGATAGTCTTTGACTTATTTGATCACCTTTAACAGCCTTTTTTCTTTTCCACCCAATTGAAACCGCTTCACGTAGCTAAGTCTAAGGTTACCGGTATTCTATGAAGCTTCGCGTATTCCGTCACCAAGCCTGACATTATTGTTTATATAAATAACTTGAAGGGCCCAGTGTTCGCTATTATAACCTGTTACCAGCCTGAAAAATGTATTTGGGCTTACCCCTGAAGACACTGAACTTCCATCACTGTTTTTAAGTGTTGTATTACTGTAATCAACACTTGCCGATGCTGAGCCTGTTAGAAAGAAATGCTCTTTGATCACGAGTGTGTAAGCATAACCGAGATTTACGCCTATTTCAAAGAAATCCACATTAGATTCAACAGTTGTATTGTCAATAACCGTAGGAACAATTGTACTGTCGCCTCTGATCCTTCCTGAATAGGTTTCAACTCCGACCAATATAGTTCCTGCTGATTTTTTTTGCCACTCATTCTGTAAGTACATAGCCTGGGCAGAGAATCGCTTATTGTTTACGATGTATTGTAGCGATCCGCCGAACATTGTCACCTTAAGATCAGGTCTTGAATAGTATTGATCGCTGCCAGAGGCTGTTCCTTTGGGAAACAAGTAAAAACCTTTGTAAAACTGGCCGACAAGGTCAAACGTAAATCTCTGAGAGTATTTATGGAATTGAAGATCCAGATAACTTGTCTTTCCCTGACCTTCATCAGGATTGAGATAGCCAATTCCTGTTGCAATGTTGAATGTTGCCCATTTATAGCTCGCCCCAATTCCGAAATTAACTTTTGCGTTGGGTATATAATTTATTGTGTAAGGAGTTTTCTCATTTTTTAAAGTCAGAGCTGTATACTTCTGTGAGAGAAATGCTCTTCCGGTAATTAAATGCGTGTAAGAAGCATAATAGGTAGAATCATGCTGGGCTTGAGTACCATGGCTGCTAATAATAATCAGAAGGAAAATAAAAATAACGGATTTGATTCTACCCATTCTGTTATTGTGCAAGGTATCCACCATCAATTTCGAGTGCCGTACCTGTTATAAAACTACTGTCATCAGATGCCAGGAAAAGAAAACTCTTAGCGACCTCTTCAGGTTTTCCGAAGCGCTTCAATGGATGAAGCTCTGTAATTTGTCTTTTAACCTTTTCATTATCGGTAATTCCTCCTTTTGTAAGCAAGGGAGTTTCAATAAATCCCGGGCAGATAGCATTGACTCTTATGTTGTCTGAAGCATACTCCAGAGCAGCTGTCTGTGTAAGGCCAATAATTCCATGCTTGGAGGCAACGTATGCGGCTGAATTTGCAAACCCAACTTTACCATGAATGGATGACATGTTAATAATAGTACCACTTTTCTGTGATGACATCTGCTTAAGTTGATATCTCATGCAATTAAAAACGCTTGTGAGATTTATGTGGATAATGCTGTTCCATTCTTCTTCTTTCGTCTCAACAATTTTTTCCCCACCACCGCCAACACCAGCGTTGTTTAATGCAACATCAAGAGAACCAAACTTTTCGATGACAGTCGTAATAACAGCGGCAATCTGATCAGCCTTTGTTACATCACACTCCAGAAATATTGATTTATCATTTTCTGCTTTTATTTCCAGCATCGCTGAATCATATGCTACCGACTTAATATCAACTACTACTACGTTTGCTCCTTCGGCAGCTGCTATTACAGCAGATGCCTTTCCTATCCCTGATAGTCCACCAGTAATTAATACAGTCTTGTTCTCAAGTTTCTTCATGATGCTTTAAATTAACAACCCACCTGATGGATCAGGCAGGTTGTTTAAAATGACTTCTTAAAAAATGCTTTACTCCTTCTTACTGACCTAACTCTCCCTTTTCAGCAAGCTTTTGCATTTTCTTGTTGGCATAGATTGCGACCTCTACACGTCTGTTTTCAGAATCTGTTGTTGAAATAGGTTGCGTTTCACCATAACCGGTAGTGGTCACTCTGCTGCCTTTTACTCCAAGTGATTCGAGGTAATCAGAAACAGCATTCGCTCTTTTCTTTGAAAGTTGCATATTATAGTCATCCTTACCAGTGGCATCCGTGTGACCTTCTACCAAAACGTTTGTATCATCATACTTATTAAGGGTTTTGGCAAGTGAGTTAAGATTTTCCTTTGTTGAGGAATTCAATACATATGAGTCAAGAGCAAACATAAGACCTGAATCGAATGTGATCTTGATACCTTCTCCGACACGTTCTACATTGGCTCCTTTAAGATCATTTTTCAATTCCTCAGCTTGCTTGTCCATATGACGACCAATGATCGCTCCGGTTGCTCCGCCTACACCAGCACCAATAATGGCACCTACTGCAGTATTATTAGAACCTTTCCCGATCAATCCACCAATAACGGCACCTGCACCAGCACCAATGGCTGTTCCTTTTGCTGTATTGGAGGCTTTGCATCCACCCAGAATTACTTGCATGGTAAAAATTATTACTGTCAACCAGATTCCGGTTTGCAGCTTTGAATTTAGATTTTTCATAATCAATGTCTTTTTTGATTCAGCTTATTAAAGAATAATGCCAGACGGAATTAATCTAAAAAAACAGATTGCTTGAAGTGGAATTAAATCTTTGTGTAATAATTTCCCCGAAGAATTTATGGATTGCAATAAGGAATTAATTTCCCATTGACTGATTTTGAATAGATGCTAACTGAACAATCTTCTCATACTCTGATGGAGTAAGATCATTATAAAAATAATGGATAGGATTGATCTGCATTCCATTTAAGACAACCTCATAATGTAAATGTGGTGCAGTAGATTGTCCTGTATTCCCAACGAATGCGATGGGTTCGCCTCTTGAGATATGATCTCCGGTCTTTACAATGAAATCTTTCAAATGCGCATATCGTGTCTGATAGCCGAAACCGTGGTCGATGATGACCATCTTGCCATAGCCAACAAAAGCTGTGTCTGCAGCGATGACAACACCATCAGCAGTTGAATAAATGGGAGTTCCTTCCGGTGCTGAGAAATCAATTCCCTGGTGCATTTTGATCACTTTATAAAAAGGGTGCAATCTTGGACCGAATCCTGAGGCGAGTGCAGTTAAATGCTGATTAGAGATTGGTTGAATAGCAGGTATTGCTGCGAAAAGTTTTTGCTTATCATTCGCAATTCTTAATAATTCATCCTGTGAGATTGATTCTATATAGATCTTTCTTCTTACTTTATCGATCTTCTCATGTAGTTCAGCAATGTATTCAGCGTTCTTGATTTTCTTCGCACGGATATCTGAGTAACGGTCTCTTCCACCAACACCACCTTTTCTTACTGCAGGATCGATGGGTTCTGTACCAAGAACAGCGCGGTAAACGTAGTCGTCCCTTTTCTCAATAGAAGTTAGTGCGTCGTTAAGATTATTGATCTTGTTATTCAGTTCTGCATAGCTTACTTCAAGATCTTTTAAATCATTTTTCAGTTTCAGTTCATTAGGCATTTCGAAAAAACTGATGTATAAATAGAATAAGCTGAATGCTCCAACCACTACCATGACCGTTGTGCGAATGGCTTTTAATATTTTATGCCAAATTCCGTACTCCACCCGAGTGTATCGTGATGTTGAAGGATCGTAGTAATAAAATACTTTGGTCATAACTGTTAATTTTTTTACAGAGATCGAAAAAAATGCAGCCGTTAAGCTGCATTTTGAAGAAGCGTAACCTGTAAACGAAATGCTCCTTTTGAGTTAACCTAAATATGCCTTGCAGTCTAACTAAAAATAAGTGTGCCAGTAGTCCAACTATGACCTCTTATCGGGAAAATCACATGAATTCAATTGTGAAATTCATTTGCAGGATTCTTAAACTGGGGAATTAATTCTACGGGGTAAGGGATTTCCCTACTATGAAGTCGTTTGTGTGACCTCCTTCGAGTGGCACGAGAATTTGACAATACTGTTCATAACCCTTTAAAACAACTAAAATGAAAAACTTGATCAAGACCTCCCTCTTTCTGGCTACTATAGCTCTTGCTACTCCTTCTTATTCTATGAATACAACTACTCCTGTTGCCACTGCTGCTCAGCCAATGAATTCTGACGCTTCACAGCTTGCCAATCGGTTAGAGGAAATCAACGCGATGGATAAGGATGGTTTGTCAAGACCTGAGAAACGTGAATTGAGAAGAGAAGTAAGAGCAATCAAGAAAACCCAGGATAGCGGCGGCGTCTATATCTCTGTAGGTGGTCTTCTCTTGATTATTATTCTTCTGATTATTCTTCTTTAAGGTAAGGAAGAACTTTAAAGAATTTCAGGTTTAGGGTCCATTTTGAATTGGACCTTACACTTTAATTAAATCAACTAAAAATAGAATTATGAAGAAGTTATTGATTGTTTGCTCTGTTGCATTCCTCGGGTTGTTATCAACTACACAGGTCAATGCTCAGGCAATGAACCAAACTTATAATACAGCACTTGGTGTTAAAGTATGGGGTGATGGAGGTGGTATAACCTTTAAGCATTTTGTGAAAACCGATCGTGCATTTGAAGCGATAGGATATTTCTGGAGTCGCGGGGCGAGAATCACAGGACTGTATGAATTTCATTTTGATTTTCCTGATGCACCGGGATTGCAGTGGTATGTTGGTCCAGGAGCTCACGTTGGCTTTTACAATAATCGTTACTATGACAATAACCCAAATAACTACCCGAATTCTTCCGCTGCATTTGTGGGACTTGATGGCGTTTTAGGTCTTGATTATAAGTTTGACGGGGTCCCTATTAATCTTTCGCTTGATTGGCAGCCATCCTTTGAATTTGGAGATGGACGTGGTTTTTACGGTGGATGGGGTGGTCTTGGTATCAGATATACTTTCAATTAGAAATAAAAAAAGAGGCATTCAGCCTCTTTTTTTTGCCCGCATTTTCCTTTAGAGAGGCGTTCTCTTTTCCTCTTTATTAGCATCAGCGTTACGCTCAACTCCTTCCGTAGTGGTGTTTTTATTAAGTAGATCATACGCCGAAGCATATGTATAGGCTTTCTTGCCAATGATTGTTATGGGAGTATTCAGGAGAATAGGCTCATGTTTTAAAGTGATCAAAAGATCGTTATCACTCATCCCATTCATCATTTTAGGATTACTGGACTCGAATCTGTCTTTATAAGTCGGATCAATAAGGGCCTTTACGTTAACATTCATCTTTGTTGCTATCTCTGCAAGTTGAGTTTCTGTCAATGCTTCCTTTTTAAGATCCAGGGTCTTTACCTTATAAGTCTGTATTGTTTCTATAAAAGCACGGGCTTTTTTGTCATCATTTTTGTCAGAATGATAAATGAATGTTAATTCGTTGGGCTCATTTTCTATCATGTTGATTCATTTTAGGGTTAGAATGGATAAATAACCATCAGGTTGGTTTTGCAGCCTTCCTTCTGATGCGAATGCTTTTTACTTTGTCAAGGTGAGTTTCAATTAGAGGAAGATACTGGGACGCGAAATTTCTAACATCAGCATTTTTATAGTCTTTAGCTCTATTGAATTGCCGGATATCCCTTCGATGATCGATCTTCATCATCTTAATAAACTTCCTGTCAAATTTCCTTGATTCAAGCGCAAGAAGATATTTCAATCCATCCTGTTTATCTTCACTAATTGTGTCTGGTAACGGAAATGAAAGCTGTTGCGTCAGCCGTTTAAGATTGTTCAGCATTGAGGTCTGATCTTTTATCATCAATGCTCCGTAATCTTTTATTTCCTGAGTAGATCCTTTCCTTACTGCAGCTTTGCCCTCTAGAATTCCCATCATGCGTGCATCAGCCGCTTTTAATATAAAATCTGATTCATCCTTGGAAAGACTTTGATACTGGATGGTCTTCTTTTCAGATTTCTTGATTGAATCAATTTTTCCTTGCTTTCCTGTGTCGGAAGATTTTGACTTGTTATTTTCTTTTTTCTCAGTATTCGAACCAGATCCACATCCCAGAAGTATGCAAAATGACCCTGTCAATAAGATTCTAAAGTATGTTCTTTTCATCCTTCTGGATAACGTCATTTTATTTCTTTCCTGATGCGATTGTATTCTCGTCTTGTGGAATTGGTGCTGGTTCTAATCCTGTCTACCGAGGCGGTAGTCCACGCATTTTTTGCAGTAAGTGAAGTTTCCTGTAAATCAAATTTTACCCTATTTCTGTATTCGACAAGTTCTTTTTGATCTGTTTCCAGCTTTTCTTTTTTGTCACCAGGTGCTTTGACAATTTTTATGTCGATAAGCTTTATTGTTACGTTGATAGAATCTCTCAACTGCATCAATTCTTTTGAAATCGCAGCACGTTCAAGATTTATATCGACGGAGTCGCTCTTCATTTTTTGTGCAGAGCAAATACCCAACGTGCCGACGGTCAGGAATATTAAAATAGCTGTCTTTTTCATGATTAGTTTCTTTGCGGAAATACCTTAAAATTCCGTGCCATTGGCGTTTTTTCTATCGATTGAAGCTGAAAATCAACTCGTCCTTGTTGACCTTCCCCATCAATTTATCCCTGATCATTTGTGCAGCAATCACACTGAATGTTATTCCATTGCCCCCAAAGCCAAGAGCAAAGGATGTGGCAGGACGTTGTCTAACGGATCCTATGAATGGAAGGCCATCTTTCGTAATCGCAAATGTTCCTGCCCATTGAAAATCCGTCTTGAAAGGAATGTTAGGGAATAATTTGTTAAAGGATTTTTCCAGCGCCTTTGCTTTTCCTGGAAGTGCACTATCTCTTTTGAAAGCACTTGAAAACTCATCATCCTTGCCGCCAATTAGTATTCTGTTGTCATCTGTTGTTCGGAGGTAGAGGTAAGGGGTAGCGGTTTCCCAGATCAATGAATTATGATACCAGAATTTATTTTCAGAGAATGGTTCGCTCACAATAGCGTAAGTAGAATGAAATTCCTCAACCTTTTTTGGTAGGTATTTTTGAGATTCATAACCACTTGCGATGACAAGATGATTGGCAGTAATCGTAGTTCCAAGGCTCGTGGAAAGAGTAACTGTATTGCGGTGATGTTTGATGTCAAGGACTTCAGTCGCATCAAACACCTGAAGTCTGCCTGTTGCAGCGATATGAGCAAGGATTGCGTGGGTAAATCTGTAAGCATCTATCTGTGCGCCTTCACTGGATAAAAGTCCGGCAGGAGCATAAAATCCAAACTTGGTTTTTATATCTTTTTCAGTTAACCATTTTAAATCAATGCCATGTTTTTTGCGGATAGCAAACTCTTTTTCAAGGTCACGGCTATCTTTTTTGGTGGAGGCATATTGAAAACTTTCTTTAAGCGAAAAGCCAACGTCCGTTTTAAGTTCTTTACAGATCTTTTCAATTTCGTAAATAGAATTAATACATAGCTTATAGCTTCTGGCTGCATTTCTTTCCCCTACAATCTCTGCCAGCTTGTGAAGAGGAGTATCAATTTCATATTGAAGCAGGGCTGTACTGGCTGCAGTGCTTCCCATTCCTACATGTCGCTTGTCAACGATGATTACGTCAAATCCTTTTTTGCATAAATGCCATGCAACAAGAGCTCCCGTAATTCCGGCCCCCAAAATAGCAACTTGTGTCCGGCTGTTTTTTGAAAGTGATGGATAGGTCGCAATGATGCCATTGTTCAATAGCCAGAAAGGATAGGATGATCGGAGATCCATGGAGTTTTTTAAGAGGATTTATCAGGATCCCAACACTTATCAAGTAAAACACATGCCACTGTTTTTAAGGTTTGTGGAATTCTATGGCACCATATTGTGGAATTCCCGTAGAATTTTTTCCACAAAAAAATTGATTTGCAAGCAAAAACGCAGTTTTTGGAGCGTTTTTAATTTGGCAAGATTATTTAGTTAAGGAGATCAGGAATATGAAAACACAAATGATTTCTCGGACAAACAGGTTTCTCGTCAGATCAGCTGTATCAGTCATGTTGACTGGGGTAGTGGTTGTTGACACACTCGAAACTCTTGGTTTTATCCGAAGGTCTTGAAGATAATGCTTGCCGTTCTGGCAAGTAGGTTAGGGGAGGAAAAAGTCGGGCGGTCAAACGCCTGACTTTTTTATTTTATACCAATTCTATTTATGAGTAAGTCGACCAAAGTATTTTTATTTCTCGTTCTCGGTGTAATAATCTTGTTCTTTGGTGGACGCTATTTCATCTTCTGGAAGATAAAGCAGACTGTTATTACAAAAATTGAAGAACTTAAATCAAAAGGTATCCTGATTGAGTATGAGTCTATTGACGTTAATTCATTCAGTGGCAGCATAAAAATAACAGATGTCAAAGTGGATGAGGAGGGACCTGATTCCATATGCGTGGCAGGGGCGACACTTTCAGAAATTGAAGTTCAGGGCTTGTCTGTGATTTCATACTTATTAAAAAAGAAAATTTCTATTGCCTCCATCTATTTGAAGGAACCATGGATTCAATACAGTAGCCGGTCAAGGAAATTCAACAGTACCACAGAAGGTCAGCAATCTGGGGATAAACCTGGCTTGAAAGGAATTGAGATTGAATTATTCAAAATAGATTCTGGTAAAGTTGAAATGGTAGACAGTGCTAGCTGTAAGGTTACAATGAAGGGAAGGTTGAATCTTTCTGTCAAGAATTTCAGTATTATTAATTTAAGTAGTGACTCTGTACAATGGAAGGTTGAAAGCGTTGTTGCAAATGGGATTGAAATAGACTTGCCGACTCGTTTTTACAATATGAAACTTCAACAAGTGGCGTATTATCAGAATGATCAGATGATACAATTGGATTCATTGTTTCTAAAGACTACACTCGACAGGGCTGAGTTTGCGAAAAGATCTGCCAAGCAGGTGGACCAGTTCAATGTTGTAATGCCTTCGTTACAGATTCTTGGATTTGATCCGGGGAAATCTGCGCAACCATCGATTATTGCTAGGGAGATCAACCTTCACTTTGATATGGATGTTTATCGTGACAAGCGATATCCACGTGCATGGCGCAAACCCAAAATTCTTCCAATTCCATTTCTTCGGAAATTCTCATTTCCAATCAAAATTGATTCTTTGATAATACTACCAAGTAAGATTGTCTACCACGAGCATCCTGAGAAAGGTGAGGGTGTTGGTAAAATTTCTTTTAATGAATTGAAGGGTGGAATGTATAACATTTCAAATGACTCGACAGGAGAAGCGAGTATGAGGGTTTATTCAAAATTCATGAATGCAGGTGATCTTAATGTCAATTTCACCTTTCCACTTGAGAAGCAAAAGCTCTATACCGTAAAGGGGTCTTTGACAAATTTTTCAATGCCATCGATCAATACGATGCTGGAACCTGCGGCTCATATTAAAATTGAATCCGGGAAAATGCAGGCCATGAAATTTGACTTCAGCTATGATAGTAAAGAATCCAACGGTGAGTTGGAGTTACGATACAGCGATCTGAAGGTTGTTGCCATCAAGGATGACGAAGAAAAGTCAACAAACAAGATTGTGACATTAATTATTGGAGCTCTTATTAAAAAGAAAATTGATAAGAATGATCCGATCGATAAGCGTACAGGAACCATCAAATGGGAACGCGATACCCAGAAAGCCATCCTCAATTACTGGTGGAAATCCGTGTTTTCAGGATTTAAATCTGTTTTCGGTTTTAATAGCTCTCCAAAGAAAGGTGATGATAAAAAGAAAAAATCCTGAAGTGTAACTGTGCGGATTGATTACTTTTAATAATTCAATTTTTCTGAACTTCTATGAAGAAAAACATTGTCATCACTGGTGCAGCTGGAAATCTTGGAAAAGCTGTTGTAAAAAAATTTCTTAAAGAGGGTCATCGCGTTATTGCCATCGTATCTTCTCTTAATAGTCTGCAGGAATTAAAGGGAGATATTATTTTACTATCGGCAGATCTTACAAACGAACAGGCGGTTAAGACCTTGACAGATTCCATAATAAAGGAGAATAAAAAAATTGATGCAGCACTGATGCTGGTGGGTGGTTATAGTCCCGGCTCAATTCTGGAAACAGAAGGAGGTCAATTAAAAAAAATGTACTCAATGAATTTTGAAACTGCCTATTTTATGGCAAGACCAGTATTCGCTCAAATGATAACGCAGGCATCAGGAGGAAGAATTGTTTTTGTTGGTGCCAGACCTGCCTTGCAGCCAAAGGACGGAAAAAGTTCTCTGGCGTATGCCCTCTCCAAATCATTGATTTTTAAACTTGCTGATTTTTTGAATGCTGAAGGTTTATCGAAGAATGTCATCTCTTCAGTAATTGTTCCAAGCACAATTGATACTCCTGACAATCGGAAGGCTATGCCCAAAGCTGATTTCGCTTCCTGGGTCACCCCCGAATCAATTGCCGATGTAATTGCTTTTGCTATTTCTGATCAAGCAGGTGCTTTGCGAGATCCTGTTTATAAAATATATGGAAACGCCTAAAGTTCCTGGGCAGTAGCAGCAACAATTCTTAGCTCTTGATCCTGACTGAAAGCTATGAGCGATGATTTTTTGATATTAATGTCAGTGAATTGTAGTTCCACCGTTCCTTGTTTTTGCATTGGGATCGATTTAAAGGCCCTGACAACATTATCATGATGAAGTTCCTTTCCCTTATTTTCACCCCTTGAAACATAATTTGTGACATCCTTTTCGACTAAAGCAAGATTGAGAACTTCGCCGGAAGGACTTTTATCTAAAACGTAATTCAGGCGTATTGTATTCCCTGAAACAGTCAGATTGCTGATCGTGATAGTGTAAAGTGATTTTTGAAGGAGAGCTTCATCAATGATTGTTTCTGCAGATGACCTGCTGGATCCTACAAATTCAGACCTTCCATTCACGATCATTTGTGGAGTGTAGGTAGAGGTGAGTCCAAGCTGATGAGCATAGACCTGTTGACGTTTAGTAAATTCCTTGCTGCTATAGGGATCTTTCCATCCGATGTAATTCCAGTAATCAACATGAAAGGAAAGTCCATAGACGGACTTTCCTTCTTTTTGTGATTGTTGAATGATTTGACTAAGGTTCTTATCCGCAGAGGGACAACTTGAGCATCCTTGTGATGTAAAGAGTTCGACTACCGCAAATCCCTGTGCCAGGATTTTTTGACTTGAGAGAATAATCAATAAAACTAAAAGGTGCTTCATTCTCACGTGGCTTTATTTTAATTATGATTATTCCTTTATAACGGTCGGCCATTTTTTATCGGCCTGATCAATCAATCCTTTTTGATTTTTATTCCAGAGCTTTTGAACATTTGTGTTGAAATTGAAATACAGTTTGTTGTCTACGATCGTCCAGGTCTCAGGTTGAGTAGGAGCTTTGTGACCAGAGGCGGTCCCATAAGCACAATAGCCACCATATTGAGGAGCATACTTTGAAGGGTCTGCTTTAAAGAGATCAAGATTTTCCTGGGTTGAAAAATGCCACTCGGCTCCGTTCCATGTGTATACTAACTCCTTTGTTCCCAACACCGGTTTACTTTCTTTGAAAAATGCAACGGGATCATATCCCTGAATAGCTCCTGCTTCCGTCGTAAACACTTCAGGTTTTTGCTGTGCCTGAACCGCGGTTACCATAAGTACTAATGCAAAAAATGATAGAATGAATTTTTTCTTCATAGGAATTTTCGTTTCGGTATCAAAATTACCTCAATTGTCGAATGAAAAAAGTCAGACTGCTGACAATGTCACTGAAATTCTATTTGACTACGCAGGGAGCATAGCTACTTCCATCGCGCTAACTCCGCTTCGGATGCAATGAATCCAAATGCTGAGAAATGTTTTCCGGCTACAACCTTCTCAAAGATCTCTTTAGCTTTTGCGGAATCACCGTTGTATAGATACCAATTTCCAACTCCATACCCCTGTGTGGCTAGTGCCAGATCAGGATCATTTTCATCTGAAGAAACTTTTAATAATGAATCAGGAGAGATCTTCCCCTTGTACATCATGCAGCGTTTATAATAAGAATCATTTTCAACAATGTTCATGGAGTCGAGCACGTTGTCAAGAAGCTTTGACGCCTCCTGTTCTTTGCCTTCTCTCTTATAGGTCATATACAGCCAGTCAATGGTAGCAATCATAAGATCATCATTATTGCAGGTGAGAAGACAGGACTGATAACTTTGTTCTGCATTTTTAAAATCCTCCTGGAGGTAGAATGCTAATCCAAGGTGATATCGTGAATTGAATTGAGTAGTTGAAAGTGGTATGTTTAATTTATTAGGTGACCCATCGGGCTCGATTTCTATTGGTGATTCAGAAGATAATTCATCTGCTTTCTTCAGATCTTCAGTGGCTTTCGAAAATTGTCTTAGTGAAATGTATCGATGCCCACGATGTCGATAAAGTTTAGCGGAAGCTGGATATTTGGAAATACCTTCTGTAAAAACATCAATGGCCTCCTGAAACCTCGAAAAATACCCCAGCCTTCTTCCATACCATATGTAATTATTTTCTGAAGCATCTTTTTCAAAATTGCTTTTAGCCACATTCAGATTGCTGTCAAGTGCTCCCTGGGATTTTTCTGAACGCTCGGGTTCAAAATAAGATTTTCCGAGCAAGGAGATAACTACAGGCGTCTTTTCAATCTTTTTAGAGCAGGAAAAGATTATTATTGAAAACAGAATGATGTAGATAGTCCTCATCTTCAAATTAATTATTTCAATTCCCAGGTTGCTTTAATATAAAACCTGACTTCGCTTTTTCCTCATCCACGATCTTCTTCACATCAGCGAGCATTTTTTTTGCATCATAGATGATTCCATCCTTGATCGTGTATTTAATTCCACCCACACGCTTTACACTATTATCATCCATTAGCTTGATTGCGCCTACTCCATATAAAACCTGAAGATTTTCCAGAGGATTCTGATCAACAATTGCAAAATCAGCAAGCTTGCCAATTTCTACTGAACCAATTTCTTTCTCCATTCCAAGAGCCTGTGCTCCGTACAAGGTTGCTGATCGAATTACCTCCAAAGGATGAAAACCAGCTTCGCGCAATAATTCCAACTCACGTATGTAGCCGAAGCCATATAATTGAAAGATAAATGCATTATCAGATCCTGCTGTTACGCGACCACCACGGTTTTTATATTCGTTGACGAATGTCATCCACAATCTGAAATTCTCTCTCCAAGCAACTTCCTGCTCTGTACCCCATGAAAACCAGAATGATCCATGTGCCTGACGACTTGGTTGATAAAATGCCCAGAGCTTTGGCAACGTGTACATCTCATGCCATTCCTGTCTTCTGGCTTTATGAAGATCACGAGCTGCTTCATACGTATCGAATGTAGGATCCAATGTGAAGTCCATCTTTAATAATGTGTCCATCACAGCATTCCATTTTGACGAAAAAGGGACGGCTGCCTGCTTCCACAGACGACCCGCCTCTTCAAAACGATTTTGTTCGTTTGTGTAATTATAATTCAATGGATAATTCTGAATGGTAGAACCTGTAAGCATCGCTTCAGGCAATCCATACCAATGTTCCATGGTAGTTAATCCGGCAGCAGCAGATTGAACAACGTTCCATCGCGCTACACCTAGTTGTGCATGATGGCAAGCAGAACGAAGTCCTAATTTTTTATTTTCCCTTAATGCCGCATCCATAATGTCTGGCGCTGCTCCAAAGAACTTTATTCCATCGGCGCCATTGAGCTTGTTGGTGTTTACCCAAGCTCTTGCTTGTTCCGGAGTGCGGATTGCTTCCTTTGCACCAGTTCCAAATGTTACATATGCTTTAATACGTGGAGCAGTGATTGTGTTTTGTGCACTTTTCTCTTTGTGATCCAGTACCCATTTGATCCCATTGCCAGAACCCGGATCGCGAATGGTAGTGATTCCATGAGCCATCCACAGTTTGAAAACATATTCTGCGTTAGGAGCCTGATCACCACCAATATGACCGTGCATGTCAACAAATCCCGGCATGACATACATTCCTTCACAATTAATTTCCTTACCACCAGCTTCCAACTTTATGCGATTGCCGTCGCTGGCCATTCCTGGTGTAGGAAGTCCCAGACTTGCAATTGCTACAATCCTGTTTTGTTTAACAACAATGTCTACAGGCCCAACAGGTGGTGCACCAGTTCCATCAATCAGCATGGCGCTGCGAAGGATCAACTGAGTAAACGGTCCTTGTCCCTCCTTTATTAATGGAGCATTCAGCATCGTCTCCTGGGCAAAAACTTTAAACGATAGTAAAACAAAGAGGATTGATAATTTTTTCATCACTTAGTTCTTATTTTTTTACTTCAATTACTTTCCAGTCCAATAGTCAATTACGGTTGCCTTATCCAAATATGGTTTTAAAACTTCTACAAATGATTTATGATCCGGATGAACAAGGTAGTCGTCACGATCTTTTTCACTGGCGAAGGTTACCAGAAAACAATGTGTTAGACCCTGATTAAGATTTTCAGGACTATTGTTAATTCCCCATTCAAAATCTTTAATGAGAGGAATTCTAAAGGCAAGTGATCTGAAAAATGTTTCAACTTTCTGAACATCTTCAGGTTTTGCATCATCTTTGAATTTAAACAGTACCACATGACGTAAAACTTTTGGTGGAACTTTAGTAGTAGGTGCCTGGGCCTGACTTCCTGAATAGCTGACACAGATTAGTAATAAAACAGCAATGGCAAATGATTGTATCTTTTTCATAAATAATATTAATAGAATAATTGTGCTAATGAATTTGCTTTGTCAGTTGTCGCGGGTTTGAGACTTAGAAGTTTTGTGAATTGCTCTGGTCTTAAGTTTGCCTTTAATCCATCAAAAAGTGTTTTTTGTCCTGCTTCCAGATTTGATTTATACTCTGTTGGCTTTGTTTGTGATTTAGCGATATAGCTTGACTTATTGGTTAGAAATTGATTTACCAGACCTGAAACTTTTGTGGTTTGATCACCGCTCAGGCCGAGCTTGGAAGTAAGCGATTCCATAACCCCTTTTCCGATGGCTGTTGGATCAAAACCCATGGTTGAGGCAGCACCAGTAGCCTTTTTCAAATCAAGTTGTGAGAAAGCTGTAAAGCCCGCCAGAAGAAAAATAAGGAGTGTTACGATTTTCATATGTTTGTTGAGCAAGTAGAATTGGAAATTACATAAAACGATGTCAAAGGAGAAATTCATTACCACGATCAACACCTCTTATACAATGCCAGGCGCTTCTATTTATTTAGGAGCAGGAGTATTTGAAGGGGAGATTCTTTCAGAAGCAAAAGTTAATCTTCCTCTGCGAATGATGACGCGACATGGATTGGTCACAGGAGCAACGGGTTCGGGTAAAACAAGAACTCTTCAGTTGATGGCGGAGCAACTTTCTGCTGCTGGTGTCTCTGTATTTATGCCAGACATGAAGGGAGATATTTCCGGTATGGCTAAAGAAGGCTTAGCAAATGATAAAATCAATGAACGCGCAAAGGCCCTTAATTATAAATTTAATCCTGCAGGATTTCCCGTAGAGATCTATTCACTCAGTGGAAAGTTAGGTGCTCAAATGAGAGCTACTGTTACGGAATTCGGACCAGTGTTGTTAAGTAAAGTTTTGGAATTGAATGATGTCCAAAGCAGTGTATTGATGATCCTTTTCAAATATGCTGACGATAAGGAATTACCAATCGTAGATCTCAAGGATCTGAAAAAAGTATTAAATTATTTATCAGAAGGAACTGGAGCTGCAGAGATTAAGGAGGCGTATGGAAAAATTTCTTCCTCTACATCCGGCACTATTTTAAGAAAAATTGTTGCTCTGGAGCAGCAAGGTGTCGATCAGATATTCGGAGAGAGGTCTTTTGATATTGAAGATCTTATGGAAAAGGTGGATGGAAGAGGAGTGATCAGCTTATTGAATGTTTCAGATGTTCAAAGTCAGCCGGCTATTTTCTCAACCTTCATGCTCTCCTTACTTGCAGAGCTATATCAATCCCTTCCTGAGGCGGGAGATATTGACAAACCAAAGCTGGTATTCTTTCTTGATGAGGCACATTTACTTTTTAATGAAGCCCCCAAAGCCTTCATGGATCAGATCGAACAGGTGATCCGGTTGATTCGGTCAAAAGGAGTGGGGGTATTTTTTTGTACTCAGCTAACACAGGATGTACCCTCATCAGTTCTTTCACAATTGGGGAACAGAGTCCATCATGTGATCCGCTCCTTTACTCCAAATGATGTCAAGGATTTGAAGGAAACAGTGAAAACGTTTCCAAAGTCTGAATTTTATGACATTGAAAAGCAGTTCACTCAACTCGGTATTGGCCAGGCATTTATCACGGTATTAAACGAAAAGGGCATCCCCACAGAAACAGTGGTTACTCATCTGGCGCCGCCTGCATCTGTAATGGGACCGTTAATTACAGCAGAATATCAGGAACATCTGAATGGTTCAGAGATGTTCAAAAAGTATAAGGAAGCAGTTGATCCAAAAAGTGCTTTTGAAATTCTGACAGAACGGGTTCAGGCAGTAAAAGAAGAACAGGAGCAAGCAGCTGAACAAAAACAAGCTGCAAAACCTGCTGCAAAATCAGGGCGTGCAGAAAAAAGTACCTTTGAAGAAGTAATGACTTCTCCCATTACCAAACAGGTGGGAAAGGAAATTGTAAGAGGAGTCTTTGGAATGTTGTTTGGAACAACCACACGCCGAAGAGGGAGGTAATCAATTTATCCTTAATTAAAGAACCTAGGCTCTTGCCATCAAATATTTTTTAGGAGTTACTCCAAATTTTTTCTTAAAGGCCGCAATGAAGTGACTCGGGTTGGTATATCCGATCTGATATGCAACTTCATTAACCTGATATTTCGCAGAGTCAAGGATTACCCGTGAGTGATCAAGCTTGTGATCTAATAGGAAGCCATAAACAGTGTTTCCATAGATTTCTTTGAACCCGACCTTTAACTGATATTCATTAAGTCCCGCTTGTTTTGCCAGTTCTTTCAGACTGGGTGGCGCTTCCATGTGCTTTAACAAGAACTCTTTTGCATGTTTAATTTTACGAACCGTCTCTTCATCATTCAGAAAAGGACAACTCTCAGTATTGGGCTTCTTCGCAGAAAAGTAAAGGCTCAGAAGTTCAAGTGCCTTTGCCTGATAATATAGTTTTTCTGAAGTTTCACTCACCTGCATAGAGAATAACTGGTTCAACACTACATACAGGTGTGCAGGAATTTCTCTCTCATCATAAAACTTTCTGTTGATGTTCTCAGGTTTCAGGAATGGAAGTGCGTCATGGACAAAAAGTTTATGAAGGCTTTCAAGGGAGATCGTTAGAACCACAATCCTGCTATTCGCCGAAAGCTTTAGATTGAATGGAAGATCTTTCTCCGGATTATAAAAGAAGTAATTCCACTGTTTTTGTATCTCCCTGCTGTAGTGTGGTCCGAATTCAAATACGGCGTGTCCCTCCATGCAGAAGTAAAAGTGAATGATGGATTTTTTGACTTGTGTGGGCAGTTCAATGGGAATATTGGCGGTGTTTTCCACGATTCCCAGAGAGATGTCATCCCGCTCATACATCACCCTAATTTTATCTTTGAGGGTATTTTCAGCTAAAACCTCTTCTGTCGTTTTCATTATTATGATAAAAATGTCCGCTAATTTCTTCCTCTAAAACGTATTTTCAAACATTTTGGTCAAAAGTACCACAATTTATCATTACATCTTCCTGTGATTGAAATGTCATTCTTTATCCTTATGAGGGTATTTTTTATTTAGAAGCATTCTAATCTTTGCGGGCTTGAAAAATTTAACGACACTATTATTAATCGTCTTCATCGAGGCTAGCGCGTTCGGTCAGAAAGCCGACTCATTAAAGAATACTCAGCTTCAGGAAGTAGTGATTACAGGACAATATGAACCTCAATCTGCACAGAAGTCGGTTTATAAAGTTAGAACCATTCCATCTGAAGTCATTCAGTCGCGTGGTGCAGTCAAGCTCCAGGATGTTTTGAATACTGAATTGAACATTCGCTTTTCACAAGACATGGCGTTAGGAGGATCGAACCTTTCCATGCAGGGATTGCAGGGACAGAATGTTAAAGTTCTGATCGATGGAGTTCCAATGGTTGGCCGTCAGGGAACCTCCAATGAAATAAATATTAATCAGATTAATGTAAACTCAATCGATCGCATTGAGATCATAGAAGGACCAATGTCAGTAGTATATGGTTCTGATGCTCTTGCTGGAGTTATTAATATCATTACCAAGAAATCTTCCGACGGAAAGCTCGACTTGTCTGCCAAAGTTCATGAAGAAACAGTTGGTAATGAGTACAGCACTTCGCGGGGAATTCATAATGAGACTGTTGGAATCGGGTATACTCTCAAAAAATTTCATTTACGAGGTGATTTGAGTCGTAATGATTTTGGTGGATGGATTGGGGACTCTACCGGTCGTGAAAAAACATGGCATCCTAAAACCCAATTACTCACCAGTTTAGTGACAGGATATAAAGGTGAGAAATCCAATGTTTACTATCGTTTGGACTATACCAATGAGAATATTTTTAACCCTGCCAATTTTGTACAAAATGAAGCGGTCGATCAGAAGTATATCACGAATCGATTCATGCATCAGGTACAAGGTGGCCATACTTTCTCGAGTCGCCTGAGCTTTAATGGAGCAATTGCTTATACAGATTATCAGCGCAAAACACAGACTGTTACCGTTAACAAGAATACGGGTGATGTTCGTCTTTCGCTGGGAGCAGGTCAGCAGGATCTAACAGTTTTTGATGGACTCACAGTTAGATCTACTTTTCAGTATAAGGTTAGCGATAATATAACATTACAACCAGGTATTGACCTGAACCATGAAAGTGGATCAGGCGGAAGAATAAAGGAGGGAACTCAATCTATTGGAGATTATGCATTTTTCCTCTCAGGGGAATGGAAAATTTCCCGAGTACTTCAACTACGTCCTGGAGTTCGTGTGATACGTAATACCGTATACGATGCGCCACCAGCCGTTCCTTCTATTAATGCAAAGATTACTTTATCGCCTAAGCATGATTTAAGAGTTTCTTATGGAAGAGGTTTCCGTGCTCCTTCACTTCGCGAACTATATTTTAATTTCTTTGATGCAAGTCATTCTATTGAAGGAAATCCGAATCTCAAGGCAGAGCAATCTCATAGTGTGAATGCATCCTGGAACTGGAGAGTAGTTGAGGAAGAAGGAATGAAATTCAATACGGTTGTGGGTGGGTTCTACAATATTGTTGACAATATGATAACCAACGGTGTTAATCCAAGCAATCCGCTGGTAGTCTCTTATATCAACATTGATAAGTATAAGACGCAAGGGTTTACATGGAACAATACTTTGAAGGCTAAGGCATTCGATGTGTCTGCTGGTTTTTCATACACTGGTCGCTACAATCAACTTTTTGAAAGCGTTAATGATGTGGACGAATTTGCATGGTCCGCTGAGGCTAACGCAACAATTGGCTATCGCCTTATTAAGGCAGGAGTAAATTTAACTGCATTTTATAAGTACACAGGAAACTTGCCATTTTACCAATTTGATGCGGCTACCAGCACTGCCGTATTAACGAAAGTTTCTCCTTATAGCTGGGCAGACTTCAGTGTTCAGAAAACCTGGGCAAATCAGAGTTCGGTCTTAAGTCATATCTCATTAACGGGTGGTGTTAGAAATCTCTTTGATGTAACCAATGTTAACAATACTGCTGTATCAACCGGTGCTCACTCAGTTGCATGTGCTCAACCGATTGGTTATGGCCGTTCATTTTTCTTAAGTATTTCGTACCTATTAAATAAATAATTCTATGACTATTAAATTTTTTAAACAAGCATTATTTCTGATGACAATTGCAGGAATGGCTTTCCTTAACTCTTGTACAAAAGATGATCCTAAGCTTCCTGAGAATCTTGTGGCTTTTGAGTCTGATGCGTTAGGCACTCCGGCTTCCGAAACGGAAGTAGTGATCAATATCAATTCTCTCCGCTCCATCTCAACAGCAGCAAGTGTGTCCATAAAAATGGAACCTTCTGGAGTAGCATACACCACGGATTTTACAACAGAACCAGCAGCTGCTGCGAATGTTGTAACAATAGATGTTCCTGCTAATACAACTTCAACTTCTTTAAAAGTAAAGAAAACAGCAGGCGCATTGTTCGATGGTGATGAGAAAATTAAATTCACAATCGAAACATTAGGAACTGGATTGAGCTTGGGAGAAAAGAGCGTCCTGACTCTTTCGTTCTCTGAAATTGTTTCAGCAGGTGGAACAATGGAAATCAACGGTGGAGGTGCTCTCTTTCCAAACAAAGTATTCATTGACCTTAGCGGAAACCGCCAGACATCAGTTAGCCGCACTTCATGGGATCTTGCATTTTCATCAACAGATGATTTTCGTGTTGTCCTGAATTCTCCAAATGGTATGATGGCTTATAAACTGACAGGCCGCACAGACTTATCAACCGTAACGGCGGCTGATATCTCTTCTTTTGTTGATCAGCTTTCTGTTCCTGCAGTATTTACTGCTGCCAATACAAGTCCTAATCCAGCGTGGTTAAGCGGTTCTATTGCATGGATCGATGATCCATCTGGAGATTTAACTAAGACAGCAATGGCTCCCGTATCGGTAACAGCCTCTGAGAATGTTGTATACATCATCAACCGTGGCCAGGGACCAGGCAATCCTCCAACCGAGTTAGGGTTGAAGAAGATCAGAATTCTCCGCAATGGAAGCAATTACACCATTCAGTATGCAAATATTGATGATGTTAATTTCCAAACGGCAACGATTACAAAGGATCCTGCTTATCGTTTCAATTATTTTAGTTTCACAAGTGGAAATACGCTTGTTGCTGAACCGCTTCCAAAGAAATGGGATATCGCGTGGACTGGTTTTACCAATTCGGCAAACATAGGATACCCGATTCCGTACTATTTCCAGGATTTTGTTCTTCAAAATACTCAAGCTCAGGTAACAGCTCTTTTGCTGTCGACAGCAACTATTACCTATGAGAATTTTACAGAAGCAAATCTTACGGGCTTGACATTGCTTGCTCCGCAAACAACGATCGGATCTACCTGGCGTACATTGGCCCCTCCACCAGCGGTTGCCACTGTTAGATCGGATCGATACTATATCGTGAAAGATCCTGATGGAAATATTTATAAACTGAGATTCACAGCAATCATTACAAGTGGTGAACGTGGAAAACCTCAATTTGAATTTAAACTCCTGAAAAAAGCTTAATCATTTAAGATGGGTTTAACGGTAAAAAGGCCGGAGTGATAAGCTCTGGTCTTTTTAATTTTAATACAAATTAGCATTATGACACAGATCAGATTACTAAGATTGATTGGCATATCAGAAGGAATTTCATTCCTCGTTTTGTTGAGCATTGCAATGCCTTTGAAGTATTATTTTGGATTGCCTATTGCAGTGAAAATAGTGGGTTGGATTCATGGTGGTCTATTCATCGCTTACATTGGAATCGTACTGCTTTCCATTCGGATGATGAAATGGAATTTCTTTCAGGTTCTGATTGCTTTAGCTGCTTCGCTCATTCCATTAGGAACGTTTTTTTTGGATAAATCCTGGAAAATTCGTCAGGAAGAATTCGCTTTAAGAAGAGTGAAAAGGCCCCTTGAAGGTATTTAGGCCGATTTTAGAGTTATTTTTGTTTGTATTTGGATTAATTCTAAATAGTATATTCTTTTGCCGTTCGGATTAAAAACGCAATCCCAATGGTTAAAGCACTCTCTACCCTTTTCCTGATCTGCATATTAATTAGCGTTCAGGCACAATCTTCGGATCGCATCATTACGGCAGGCAGCGCACTGACTGAAACAGTTTGCGCGCTTGGTTACTGCGACAAGATCATTGCCTCTGACAGAACCAGTTTATATCCAATTGAGATTCAATCTTTGCCGTCTATTGGATATCGTTCAAGTATAAGTTCGGAAGGAATTATCAGCCTGAAGCCTTCCCTGGTGTTTGCAGAAAAGGATTATGTCGAAGAGGCAGTCCTTGCACAGGTGCGATCCGCAGGAATAAAAATCATCATCATTGAGAGGGCATATAGTTTTGAAGGAACTAAAAATCTCATACGTGAGATTGCTACAGCTATTAATAGAAAAGAGGAAGGCGAAAAACTCATCAAGAAAATTGAGGGTCAGTTAACAGAAGCGACTGCATTAGTCAAAAAAGCAAAGAGCACTCCAAAAGTATTATGTGTTTATAATCGCGGAACTACCTCTTTTGACGTGGCTGGAACAAAAACATTTTCTGATATTCTTCCCTATGTGGGAGGCGAACGAGCAATTAATGGCGTGAATGGCTATAAACCTCTCAACACAGAATCAATGATCGCGTCAAATCCAGATTACATACTATTTTTTTGAATCGGGTATTAAAGCCTTGGCGGAATAGATGGAGTAATAACAGTTCCGGGCGTTGCTCAAACCAATGCCGGTAAAAACAAACACATTATTTCAATGGATGGAATCAAGCTTTCCAACTTCGGCCCTCGATTTGGCGAAGCGGTACTGGAACTGGTATTACTGATCCACCCCGATGTGAAGACTAATTAACAAATGTTGACAGCCGCAATCCGAAAAGAATCGAGGATCACTGTCATTTTGATAGGATTAGGCATTGCTGCGTTGTTAGCATTTTTAATTGCCCTAAGCATTGGTCAGGTTACGATCCCAATTGGCGACATTCTTCAAATCTTCTCCAGCAAAATCGGATTAACGACTTACGAATCCGATGGTGTCTTTGAAACAGTGCTCTTGAAAATCAGATTTCCGAGACTTGTAATGACCGTGCTAATCGGATCTGCACTGGCAGTCAGTGGTGCTGCTTTGCAGGGTTTGTTTAGAAATCCGTTAGTGGAACCTGGTTTGATCGGAGTTTCAAGTGGTGCCGCCGTTGCAGTTGTTGCTTTAATTGTATTTGGATCCATGATCATTCCTGATCAGGACACTGTTCAAATGAACATGCTTCGTCCGATGATTGCTTTTGCCGGTGGACTTCTTGCAACGTTTATGGTGATCAAGATAGGGGAGCAGGTAGGCAAAATGAATATTGCTGTACTGATCCTCGCCGGTGTTGCAGTAAATGCTCTTGCCGGCGCAATCATGGGCTTAATTATATTTTACGCTGATGAAAATCAACTTCGGATGTTTACTTTCTGGACATTGGGAGACCTAAGCGGAGCGACATGGGGAAGTCTTTTAATTGCGGCTCCGATTTTAATTCTTGCCATCGTGATGCTGCTAAGATTTCAGCATGCTCTTAATGCCATTGCACTGGGAGAGTCAGAAGCATATCATATGGGTGTTGATGTTGAGAAGGTAAAAAAATCGATTGTTTTCTTCAGTGCTCTCGCAGTGGGAGTAAGTGTTTCCCTTGCCGGAATAATAGGATTTATCGGATTGGTAATCCCACACCTCATCCGCGTCATGTTTCATTCTGATAATCGTTTGGTCATGCCGGCTTCAGTCATTGGAGGCCCGTTACTATTGATCCTTGCTGATCTGGCATCCAGAACATTGGTTTCACCTTCAGAACTTCCTATTGGAGTTGTGACCGCACTGGTAGGTGCTCCTTTCTTTATTTTTCTTTTAGTGCGCACCAAGAGAAAACAAGAACTCATTATTCAATGATCTCCGCCCGACACATCAGCCTTAGTATAAATGGAAGGGAACTTCTCCATGATATTGATCTTGATATTGTACCAGGACAATTTACTGCGGTCGCCGGACCTAATGGTGCCGGAAAAAGTTCTCTCCTGAAAATTGTCTCCAATGAAACGGGACGCTATGATGGTACAGTTACGATCAATGGTTCTCCGATAAAAAAGTACGACATCGCGGCGCTTTCAAAAGTAAGAGCAGTTCTTCCTCAAAGTACTCATTTGCAATTCCCTTTTTCTGTTCAGCAGATCGTTCAACTCGGAACACATTACCACAGGAATACCCGTTATCAGAATGACAGGATCGGGGAGGAAGTCATGGAACTTACGGGCGTAACTTCATGGAGAGATAGAAACTACCTGACATTATCAGGCGGTGAGCAGCAGCGTGTTAATCTCGCCCGCGTACTTGCTCAGGTTTGGGAAGTGAAAGCGCATCCACGGTACATTCTTCTTGATGAGCCGACTTCCAATCTTGACATCGCTCAGCAGCAGATGATCTTCAATCTTGTGAAACAATCCTGTGAAAGAAACATCGGAGTGATGGCCATTGTTCATGACCTGAATCAGGTAGCTCAGTTTGCTGATAAACTTTATTTTCTCCGTGAGGGAAAGATTATAGCCAGCGGAGCAACGAAAGAAGTCTTCACTAAAAGCATTATCGAAGAAACATTTTGTTGCCGTGTCAATGTTTACCATGACGCGTGCACCAATTGTCCATACATCGTACCAGATAGTAGTAAAATAGAATCATCATCATTGAAAACCGCAAACCTATGAGCCAAGTAACCACAGAAACCAGAGCTGCCGAATTGCGCGCCTCCTGGGAAGATATTAAAAAAGTAAAACCAACGTTGCGCATACGTGACTGCGCCCTTGAGCTGGGTGTAAGCGAGGGTGAACTACTTGCCACAACTGTTGGTGAGTACACAACACGCCTCGAGGGCGACTGGACAAAATTATTGAGCAGATTCCCTGAGCTCGGTCGTGTTATGTCACTTTCCAGAAATGATGGTTGTGTATTGGAGCACAAAGGTTCTTTTCAAAAAATTGACATCATTCAGGCAGGCCCGCATACGATGGCCACAGTTATAGGACCCATTGAAACACGGGTTTTCTTTGCAGCATGGAAATATGGTTTTGCGGTTCGGCAGCAAACACCTCATGGGTTACAACAGAGCATTCAGATTTTCGATGAAGCTGGAACTGCCGTGACAAAGATATTTTTAGTCGCGCCAGGAACTTCCGATAACAAACCTGGAAGCAATCAGGAAGCATTTGATAAGATTGTCGCAGATTTCACAGCGGCAGATCAGAAGAAAGAGATTGAGTTGTTTCCGATCAGAAATTCTCCTACAAAGCCACTTGATCAGGTGAATAAGGAAGCTCTGATGGAAGATTGGTCAAATATGAAAGACACGCATGATTTCTTTGGCATGCTGCGCAAGCACCAGGTGAATCGTGTGGATGCGGTCATGTTGTCTGAAGGAAAATTCAGTTATAAAATAAAGCCATCTTCATTGCAACCAATGCTGGAAAAAGCAGCAGCAGATCATTTACCCATCATGGTATTTGCTGGTAATCGTGGTAACCTTCAGATTCACCAGGGTAAAATTCAGACCGTGCGGGTTATGGACCAGTGGTTGAATATTCTGGACCCTGATTTCAACATGCATTTGCGTACCGATCTGATTGACAGCGCCTGGGTTGTAAAGAAACCGACTGCAGACGGAGTGGTCACGGGCATTGAAGTATTTGATAAGAACAAAGAAATGATCGTGCAGTTCTTTGGCCTTCGTAAGCCAGGTATTCCGGAGCTTGAGAAATGGAGAGCTCTGGTAGATACTGTGGAAAAAGCATAATTACAATCGATGGTGATCATTAAAGGCCTGAGTAATGTATTACTCGGGCTTTTTTATTTTAACTTAAGGAATGGATTTAAAGAACCGCTACCTCTCATTGGATGTTTTTCGTGGCATTGATGTGGCCCTGATGATCATCGTCAATACTGCAGGTGATCATCAAACTACTTTCTCGCCGTTACTTCACGCCCGATGGCATGGATTTACACTAACAGATCTTGTATTCCCGACCTTCTTATTTCTGGTGGGAACTTCGTTGAGCTTCTCTTTGGGAGTCTATCAGACAATGGGACATAAAGCGGTATTGAAAAAGATAATCGTAAGGACAATCGTAATCTTTGTTTTAGGTTATCTGATGTATTGGTTTCCTTTTGTGAGACAAAATGAAGCAGGAGAATTAATTCTGAGTCCGATTGGCTCTACACGAATATTCGGAGTGTTGCAACGAATCGCATTGTGTTATGGAATTGGAGCACTCATTGTTCATTTTTGGAAATTGAAAGGTGCCATCATATTCAGCGTAATAGCTTTGCTTGGGTATTGGTGGATATTAATTTCTTTCGGTGACCTGACCCTTACCGGAAATACGGTTCTTCGTTTTGATAATTGGCTGATAGGTGCTGACCACCTTTATCATGGCGAGGGCATTGCTTTTGATCCAGAAGGTTTTCTTAGTACGCTTCCTGCTATTGCCAATGTTTTGATTGGTTACTGCGCAGGATTAATAATTAAGCAAAAAGGAGCATCCTATGAGACTATTGCTAAGATTATGATGGCGGGAACTTTATTGTGCTTTCTGGGATTAACGTGGGATCTTATTTTTCCAATCAACAAAAAACTCTGGACCAGTTCCTTTGTAGTCTATACTTGTGGCATCGACCTCATGGTGATGGCAATCCTATTGTATGTGATCGATATGATGAAATGGAAAAACTGGACCTATTTCTTTGAGGTAATGGGCCGTAATACCTTGTTTATCTATTTGCTTTCAGAAGCACTGGCGATCATGATGTATGTAATTTCTGTTAACGATCAGTCTCTGTATCAGTGGGTATTTCTAAACATATTCAAATCGTGGTCCGGGGGATATGTGGGATCATTCCTTTTCGCGTTGACCTTTATGCTACTATGTTGGTCAGTAGGATATCTTATGGATCGGAAAAAGATCTATATAAAGATCTGATGCAGATCTTTAGATTCTTCAAATTACTGGTGGTAATTCTTTTCTCCTGCCAGAATAGAAACCTTCAATATGTTTTCCTTAGGAGGAAATGGGCATGAGAACCTGTCAGTATAAGCACAATAAGGATTATATGCTTTGTTAAAGTCAAGAACCATTGTTCCTGCCCCAGGCATTTTTTTTAATTCAAGATATCGACCCGCACCATAGGTCAGGTTAGCACTTGTTTCATCAGCGAAGGCAAGAAACAATGTGCCTTTTGTTGGGCCGGATGCCATGATCTCCAGCAACAGTAATTTATTTTTTACTCCCTCGATATAAAATTCTACCCAGCCATATTCAAGATATTGGTTCTCTTCCTGTAAGCTGGTTGCGAGAGTGACTACTTTTTTATTTTCGATGATGTCAAGATCAGCAATCACCCGATAATCAGGATTTGGTTCAAAATATTTTAAGCCTTTGAACTCCTCTTTTTCATCAGCAAAAGGTGATTCATCAGAATTCTTCATGAACAGATCTTTTTCCTCACGGTCTTTTATAATGGATGCTGAATAATTTTCATCTGACTCCCCTGAGCTCATGGAATAGATCACAATTCCCACCAGCACAATTCCGAGAATAATAATTAATGTCCTGGATTTTTTCATTTCGATTTCTTTCGTTCTGGACTTTCTAAAGCATTCCTTCGTCTGCAAAACTAAAGTATTTCTGACCGCAAATGATCAAATGATCCAGTAATTGTACCTCAAGAAATTTACCAGCATCCCGCAACTTCCTGGTTAGATCAATATCACTTTGACTGGCAGTCATATTACCAGATGGATGATTATGTGCGACAATAATTCCACTGGCGAGCTCTTCAAGTGCCATTTTGAAAATGATCTTTGGATCAGCCACAGTTCCACTTACGCCTCCTTCGCTGACACGCTTTTTCTTTATTACGCGATTGGCACGGTTGAGCAGCAACACCCAGAACTCCTCATGTGTCAGATCCATCAGATCCCCACGAATTTGCTCATAAGCTTCCTGTGATGAACCGATCTTAGGTTTTTCATTTACGTCAACATCTTTCCGTCTTCGTCCCAACTCAAGAGCAGCAATGATCGTGATCGCCCTTGCCTCTCCAATACCTTTTATCTTGATGAGATCTTTAATGGTGAGTCGTGCAAGCTCGTGAAGATTATTGTTAACATGCTGCAGCACTTTCTTCGACACGTCTACCGCACTCAGCTTTGAGGTCCCTGACCCAATCAGTATGGCAAGTAACTCAGCATCCGACAGGGCAGAAGTTCCTTTGATCAATAGCTTTTCGCGTGGTCGATCTTCCGGAGACCAACTTTTAATGGTGAGAGGTTTTGATTCGTCAATCTTCAATGGGATGAATGATTGAGTCAAATCTATTAAATGCCAGGGCGGGAGAGGAATATTGAATTGACGGAAAATGATACAATTAATTTCTCAAGTGCATCCATAAAAAAAACCCTCCCTGAATCAGATTGTCTGCTCAGGGAGGGAAAAATTTAAGTTCTTATAAAGCTTACGCTAACGCGTTAACGCGCTTGGTCAGCTTTGACTTCTGATTGGCAGCCTTTTTCCAGTGAATGATGTTCTTCTTAGCCAGTTTATCGATCATAGAAGAAACCTCTTTTAGAAGGGCCTGAGCCTCATCTTTCTTGGTGGTAGTCAATAATTTCTTGACTTGTGTGCGAGTCGTCTTGTTCTGGTAGCGATTGCGTACCCTCTTAGTTTCGTTTGCACGAATGCGTTTTTCAGCTGATTTATGGTTTGCCATAGTTGTTTTTCAAAAGGACTGCAAAGATAAAACGAAGCAGGGGATTTACAAAGGGTCATTTAGAAGTCTGTTTGACCGTTCCTTCAAATAATAGCCAAATCGCCGGATCCAGCCTGATTCCACTGGTTTGCTCATTTCCATGGATCAAAAACTCCTGTTTTCGGCCTGAAATGTCGATTTTATCCACCTTTACATTTCCCAATTTATTCGTCACTTCCACCTCCAGAGGAAAAGTAAACAGATCAGCCTGCTTTTGCTCCACCGTAACCCGGGTCTGTTTCCGCTTTTGGTCATAAGTCCAACTCACTTCCAGTTTTGGCTGACCGCTCCTGAAAATCCACTGGTCAAAGAACCCTTTCAGATCCTTTCCTGCCGCTGCTTCCATTACTTTCCTGAAATCATCTGTCATGGCATTACTTAGCTGATACTGCTTATAATATGTTCGCAATCCGTTAAAGAAATTCTCATCGCCGATCTCATGTCTGAGCATATGCAAAATCCAGGATCCTTTTTGATAAGAATTGGTGTTGAGCACTTTTGTGATATCAGTGATCGATGTATTCACAATTGGCGCTGGACTTTTTAGAAAATAGTTGATCACCTGCTTTCTGTCCTTTTCCATTTCTTCCATCAGCTTCTTTGAGCCGTAGGCATTTTCCAGATAAAGTTGAGTGCTGTAGGTTGAAAGTCCTTCGCTTAACCATACATGATGCCAGTCATTTTCCGAAGCCGAATTCCCAAACCACTGGTGCGCTACTTCGTGCGCCACCAAACCTTCAATGGTATTCTTTCCGGTTACTGAATTTTCATAATAGAAAATGTTTCCTGCGTTCTCCATGCCACCGTATCGTGTTGTTGATTGAACATTGGCAAGCTTTTCATAAGGATAAGGGGCGATCGTCTTGCTAAAAAACTCAAGACACTTAGCCGCGATTGCATAATCGGAAAATCCTTCCAGTCTGTTTTGTGGATAGACCCATGCCTCTACCGAAATCCCATTAACCTTACCTTCATACTCAATGGCAAATCTTGCCGCGCCCATCACCATTACTTTTGTAGGAAGCACAACGGATGTTTTCCAATGAGTGAGCTTTGTGTTTTTTCCGATCACACTTTCTTCCAACTTTTCACCAGTAGCAATGACGGTATAATGAGCAGGTGCTGTAACGATAAATTCGCAAGTTGCCTTGTCATAAGGATGATCGATCGTTGGAAGCCAGTGATGTGCGCGATTCGGCCAATTGTCGCCAAAGAATGTGCGGTCCCCAAACTTGTTTTTACTTATGACCAGTCCATCCTGTGGAATTCCTGAGTACTTTATAATAAACTTCTTTTCGTCGCCCTCTTTTAAAGGATTTGGTAGGATGATTTTAAGTCGGTCATTCTGATGAGTGAATTTCACCACCTGCTGATCAAGCAGTATTTCAATAACCTTCATTCCCTGTCCCTGGGCATTTATGTTGGTGAGGTCCAGTTCGAAATCCGAAATTGATTTTTTGAATAATACAGTAACAGTGGTTTCGCCAGCAATCTGATTTGTGGAATCGTTGATCTCCAGCTTGAAAAGATAATGACGGATGTCAATGGCTTCGTTTCGGGGATAATTATCTGCAGCGTAAAGAATCGTCTGGATAACCAGCAGGGGAATGATTAAGAACTTTCGCATGGAACGGTAATTTCGTTTATCGAAAGATAGTCTCATGAAATCAACTCTGAAAATCCTTTTGCTGTCAGCGGTTCTTGCTGGCTCTGGCTGGGGTTTCTTTGGTCACCGTAAGATCAATCAATTAGCAGTTTTTACTTTGCCCCCGGAAATGATTGGCTTTTATAAGAAGAACATGAATCATCTGATCGAAGCATCTACTTATCCGGATAGCAGGCGCTATGCTGTTCCCGAAGAAGCCCCTCGTCATTTCATGGATGTGGAGGAGTATGGCGATAGTGCGTTTTATGTTTTGCCAAAATACTGGAATCAGGCAGTAAAGAAATATGGCGAAGACACGCTGAATATGCATGGTATCGTTCCCTGGCATATTGTAAGAATGTTCCATCAGCTGAAAGATGCTTTCATGCTCAACGATCCACACAGGATCGTAAGATCTTCGGCTGAGCTTGCACATTATATCAGTGATTGTAATGTTCCGCTACACTCCACCCGCAACCACAATGGACAATTGACTGGTCAGCATGGAATCCATGGATTATGGGAATCCCGCTTGCCAGAATTATTCTTTGAACAATATGATTTTTATGTCGGGAAAGCAGAGTATGTCAATGACCCCCAGGAACGGGCATGGCAGGCGATTCGCAATTCTCATGACCGTGTTGATTCTGTTTTAAGTGAGGAAAGACTTTTGTCTGAAAACTCTTCGGTTAAATTCAACTATGAGACTAAAGGCAAACAGACGATAAAAGTATACTCCGTAGATTTTTCAAAAAAATACCACGATCGGTTGCGTGGCATGGTGGAACGTCAGTTTCGTGCAAGCGTAAAAATGACCGGAGATTTCTGGTACACGGCCTGGGTAGATGCAGGTCAGCCGGATTTGAAGAGGCTGATTCATTATCGCCCAACGGAAGAAGAGTTAAAACAAAACAAGGAAGAGTTAAGAAAGTGGAAGGAAGGAAATTATGCTTCCAGAGAGCATGAAATAGACTCTATCCGATAGGTAACTTTTGATCAGGGCTTTTCAATCAAAGTATTCGGAAAATTCCTGTCCGGTTTCACGATCTTCGTTCGTCTTAGGTTTAATAGTCCACAAAAAACAAAAACAAAATGGAAAAATTCGCTCTACTCTTCCGGGGAGGCCGTTCTGAGGAATTGCCGGAACTCAAGGGAAGTCACATGCAGAAATGGTTTGAATGGGTCAACAAACTTAAAAGTGATGGCAAATATCTTTCCGGTGAACCACTTCTTCCCGGAGGAAAACAGATTTCTGGCACCGGCAAGATCGTAACGGATGGTCCATTCACTGAATCAAAAGATATGATCGGCGGCTTCTTTATTGTTCAGGTTGCCAACTATGCCGAGGCTATCAAAATCTGTGATGATTATCCGGATTTTAATTTTGGAGGAACTGTAGAAATCAGAAAAGTGCCAACGATGTAATGACCTAAATCTTTCATGATGAAAAAATATTTACTCTTACTTACACTTATCTCATGCTCAGATAAAGATCTTTCTGTGAAGAACAAAGAAGTTGTCAATAGTATGTTTGAAGCCTTCAATGCTCACTCGTGGGAAAAAATGGCGAGCTATTATGCTGACAGCGCTTCTTTTCTGGATCCGTCTTTTGGAGCAGAGTATGTTATCAAATCCAGAAGTGAAACATCCGAAAAGTACAAAGGGTATGAATCGATGATGCCGGATATCCATGATCAAATTGTCAGTGTTGAGGCAGTAGGGGATAAGGTGTTTGTGGAGTTTATTTCCACAGGAACAATTAAAGATGGTCCCACCTTCAAGCTTCCAATTGTTTCAATCCTTACTATAAAAGACAGATTGATTGTGAAAGATGCAACGTACTATGACTCCAACTAAATTGAGGGTGTCTGCCTTTTAAGATCAGTACTGTATCAAGGCTTTTATGATCTCCTCCCATTCGAGGTCCGATGATCCATGAAAAATTTTTCTGCCAGCCTTACTGTACCAGTAACTGGCATTTCCCACATCACCTTCTTTTCTATGGAGATAAGCGTGAACCCATGCTCCATCTTTTGTCTCAATTTCCTGAGCCAGATTATGTGCACCTTCCCAGTTTCCTTTCTTATCCCACCACATCGCTTTCAAAAGAGAACCTGATTCTTCAGGTGGTCCGGCGTCATTCAGGGAGGAGTTAAATTCTTCTAAAGTCATGGTTCAGAAATGGAATAATGAACTAATTAAGGAATGAAGCTAGCACGTTTGAGGTATTCTTTTCATTCATCCAATTTCAATTCTTCATTAAAAAACATGTCTTCAATGACCTCAAAATCATCTTTTGCGGCCCCTGTTTTCCAATGGTTTAAAAGGGAACTTGTGCCAACGTTTGCATTTGTGCAAAAAAATCCAAAAATTCGACTTAAATAATCAAACCAATCATGAGCTTATTCACTGATCCGAACCGCATTCCAGAAAATTACGGCCTTAAAATTACCGGTGGTCTCATCGCTTTTTTTGTGCTCATGAGAGTTATCGACATGCATCACCACGTCGAACTTCGACTGGTCAATCTTATTATCATGGCAGTAGGTATCTGGTATGCCCTGAAGAAATTCAAAGCTTCCCATGGTGACCACATGAATTATTTCCGTGGACTCATTACCGGTGCATCAACCGGAGCGGTGAGCTCAACCTTATTTGGAATTTTTATGTTCCTCTACATGAAGCTGGATTCGGGTTTGATGCAGTCGATCGTTGATAATGAACCGATGGGACATTACCTGAACCCCTACATTGCCTCATTCATCGTTGCACTGGAAGGTCTTTTCTCTGCTATGTTGGTAACATTCCTGTTGATGAATTCAATCAGCACCGATGATGTTAATGACCCGGCAGGCGAATCAAAATAAATCTTAAAAAGTAAATTAATAGAAATCAGGAAGTGAAGAATATTCGCTTCCTGATTTTATTTTACCGCCTCTGATGCTCTCTTAAGATCAGCTGCAAATTGTTCAAACGACTGATCGAACGGCGGAATATAACTTGCATACAATGGGAACATCAATCCGCCAATCTTTTCATCCATTGTGAAAGTAGCTTTTCCATTGCCGGATGATTGTATTGTGTACTCGCGATTACCCTGCCCATCTCCCCATACTAATCTTTTTTCAGATTCAAACTCTTTAACGGTAAGGCTGAAAGTGCGTTTCGTATCCAATGTGGATTTCAATTTTATCTTTTCACCTTTTGCAATCTTTCCTTCAATCGACACGATCGTTGAATTCCACTTCGGGTAGTTTTCTGCTTCGGTCAATAATTTCCAGATCACAGAAGGCGATGCCTGGATTTCAATCATAACAGAAGTCTCACGACTGAAAGTCTTTCTGATGGTGGTTGTTTTTCCTGATGCTGTGCTCATATTTTAAATTAATTAGCATTTACTATTTTACTTCAAGTTCAATAATAGTATCGATCTCGTCCCTTTTTTCTTTCGGAATATTCAGGTTCAATCCAAAATCGTTTTCCAGAAACTTTACTTTACTCTTATCCGAGAACATTTTTGCACTCACTACTTTCTTACCAAGCTTTGGCAAGGTAAGAGTTTCATCCTGCCAGTTGAGGAGGTGGACATAGATCTTGTTTCCCTTTTGCGTCATGACTCCCCAGTCCCGGGCGCTTAACGGGCCGCCTCGTGTTCCGTAAATTGTTTCGCCATTTATATCAATCCATTCACCCATTTGTTTCAGCAAAGCAGTGTGTTCAGGTTGAATTTTTCCATTTGGCATCGGGCCAACATTCAATAGAAAGTTAGCGCCATAACCCGCTGACTTCACAAGATATTGAATCAGATCCTTTCTGCTCTTGTTGCTCTTATCCTGAAGATTGAATCCCCAACTGTTGTTAATGGTCTCACAGGTTTCTTTAGGAAGGTCTCCGATCTTTTGCTCGGGAGAGAAGCCCGTAGTATTGTGGCCAGGAAGATCCTTTTCAAACATCTGAAAATCTTCACCTGCATAAGGCGGCCTGTGATGATTGCTTCCAACAAGAGTCGCGGGCTGAAGCTGATGGATAAGCTTGTATGTTTTATCAAGTCTCCAGTCTGCATCTTTCTTGTCCCACATGCCATCGAACCATATACCGGCAACATCACCATAATTGGTAAGGAGCTCTGTAAGCTGGGCATCCATGTAGTCGAGATATTTATTCATGTCACCCTTCTCTTCACGACCCGTCCATGCCCCACCTGTAAATCCTCTCGGAAAATAATCCGGGTGATGCCAGTCAAGCTGAGAATGGTAGAAGAATAATTTAATTCCCTGCTTCCTGCACTCATCGGCAAGCATTTTCAAAACATCCTTCCCATAAGGTGTCTTTTTTACAATGTTATAATCTGAAACTTTTGAATCGAACATCGCAAAGCCATCGTGATGCTTGCTGGTAATGGTGATATATTTCATCCCTGCACTTTTTGCCATCGCTACCCAGGCAGCCGCATCAAATTCTGTAGGATTGAAAAAAGCTGGCAATTTTTCATAGGTCTTAATGGGGATTTGCTGCTGGTTCATGATCCATTCACCGTCGCCCGGCACACTGTAAACACCCCAATGAATAAATAATCCGAATTTGGCATCCTGAAACCATTCCCTTGATTTCAGATTTTCAGGAGTTGGCTCATATGTCTGTGCAACCAACGAAAGGGGTAACATTATGAATATGCTGATGAGAATTCTCATCCACCTGTTTACGCAAATTGGCTGACGCACCGTCTGCAACTTCTGACCTGCTTCCTGCATCTTTGTCAATCGTAGTATCATATTCCTTTTATTAAATTGCACTCCTGATTTCAAATTAGCGATTCATCATGAGATACGAACCAATCGACAAAGAACTTTTTATCACCAACCGCAAACGCATGGTGAAAGAACTGAAATCTGCTTCGCTTGCAGTTTTTAATTCTAACGACATCATGCCTACTTCTGCGGATGGGACTATGCCTTTCCATCAGAACAGTGATTTTTTCTACCTGACTGGCATTAATCAGGAAGAGAGCATTCTTGTGATATGCCCTGATTTTCCGGATAAAAAATATCGTGAAGTTCTTTTCCTGATCGAACCGAACGAGATGCTTGAAAAATGGAATGGTCATAAACTTACCAAGGCCGAAGCCCGTGACATTTCAGGAGTGGAGACTGTGATCTGGCTTAGTGATTTCCACAAATGGTTTCATCACATGATGGCCATGGGAGGAGTGGAGCATACCTATTTGAATACCAATGAACATTATCGTTCTGATGTTGTAGTAGAATCACGTGATTCAAGATTTATAAAATGGTGCAGGGCTACCTATCCGCTTCATCGGTATGAACGTGTGGCTCCCATTATGGCAAAACTACGCGCCATCAAACAGCCTCAGGAAATTGAACTGATGCAAAAAGCTGTCGACATTACTGGTAAAGCCTTTAAGAGAGTCCTTGGTTTTGTAAAACCTGGTGTGATGGAATATGAAGTGGAGGCAGAGTACATTCATGAGTTTGTCAGAAATGGTTCACGTGGTCATGCTTACACACCGATCATAGCTTCGGGAAAGAACAACATTGTACTTCATTACATTGATAACAATCTGAAGTGTAAAAAAGATGAACTTCTGTTGTTGGATGTAGGTGCTGAATATGCCAATTACAATGCCGATCTCACACGCACCATTCCGGTCAGTGGAAAGTTCAGTAAGCGTCAAAAAGAAGTTTACAATGCTGTGTTGAGAGTTCAGAGGGCTGCCATTAAAATGATGAGCTCCGACGTTGTGTACTTTGATTTCCACAAGAAAGTTGAGAAGATCATGGAGGAGGAATTGCTGAAGCTAAAGCTCATTACCTCACAGGAGATAAAGAATCAGAAGCCCGGACAGGAAGCATTTCGCAAGTATTTTTATCATGGCACATCCCATATGCTGGGTCTTGACGTACATGATGTTGGAAACATGTATGCGAAAATGGCGCTTGGCTCCGTTTGGACAGTGGAGCCTGGTATTTATATCAGGGAAGAGGGCCTAGGAATACGATTGGAGAATAATGTAGTGATCCAGAAAAAAGGAGTGCTGGACCTGACGAAAAACATTCCGATTGAGGCAGACGAGATTGAAGAACTGATGAATTGATTGCTATATGAAAAGAAAATTAACAGTTACGTTCCTCATAATTTTTGGCGCCTCTCTTGCACAGGCGCACGAATTCTGGCTACAACCGAAAAAGTATCGCTATAAAGTCGGGGAGGAGATGAAAGTTGATTTTATGGTAGGAGAAAGTTTTGAGGGAGAATTCTGGGACTTGAACCGTCATAAAGTTGAGAAACTACAAATGCATTCCGGTGCAACTGTAAAAGATCTTTCAAAAGACATTAAGAAGACGGCAGGCAATAATCTTTCTTACAAGTTTGATAAAGAGGGAACTCACTTAATGGTATTGGAAAGCAACAGCGCTTACATTGAAATGGAGGCAGACAAATTCAATGATTATCTTAAAGAGGATGGTATTGATAATATCCTTGCAGAGCGCACAAAGAACAATCAGCTGGAAAGGCCTTCGAAAGAATTTTATAAACGTTATGCAAAGCTTCTTGTGCAGGCCGGCGCTAAAACCGATGAAACTTTCAGGAAGCGGATGGGATTCAGATATGAAATCATTCCTCTTGCCAATCCTTACACGCTGAAGACGGGAGATTATCTTCAGTGCAGAGTGCTGTGGGAAGGAAAACCTGCTCCTCACACGATGGTGAAAGTTTGGAGTCATATCGGTAAAAAATCCTTCTTAACAGACATTTATTCTGAGGATGATGGAACGATAAAGTTTCCTATCAGCTCCAACGGATCCTGGATGGTGTCTTCCGTCAAGATGATTGCATCAGAAACAGAAGGTGCAGAATACCAAAGCCTGTGGACCAGCCTTGTGTTTGCTATTGATTGATTCAATGAAATATCTCCTGTTCCTGGCCTTAACCTTGTTAGTAAGTCAGAGCTTCGCTCAGAGTAAAAGATTTTTTGACAACAGCGACATTCAGACCGATAGCGCAAATTCGTATTACTATGTATTGTCGATGATTGATGTAGATACGAAACAGTACAACAGCATCTCTTACTATACCAAAACAAATACGATCTATTTTAATGAAGGCCCTCTCAATGAGAACGGAACCCGGCTTCGCACTTTCTATTACCCGAACGGAGTGGAAAAGGCCAGCGGTTCTTTTAAGGGATCCCGGCCTATCGGACTTGTAAAAGCATACTATTCAAATGGCAAACAGCAATCAGAGCTTATCTTCGAAGAATTCAAACTCATGCAGAAAACGGATCCCATCCTTGGGATCATCGATTATTGGGATTCGCTTGGCAATCCCATCATCGTAGCAGGGAAAGGCTACTGCAATTGCAATCTCAATCCATTCACAAACAGAGTTATCATAGAAGAAGGAAATGTAGCAGAAGGAACAAAAATGGGAGAGTGGAAAGGATATGATCGCGTTGAACTTTCTGATTTCAGTGAAACCTATGATCAGGGAATTCTTGTTTCAGGTGTCAGTCACCATAACAAACAGAATTTTAAGTATGATAAGATTGAAAAGAGTAGTTTGCCGGTAGATGGACTTGCGGCTTTCTATGCCGGCGTCGCTGAAAAAGTAAAATATCCTGTTCGCGCAAGAAGAAAAGGAATCGAAGGGACTGTCTATATTGAGTTTGTTGTAAGCCGGGATGGAAATTTAAGCAACTTCAAAGTGCTGAGAGGCATTGATGCAGAGTGCGATCGGGAAGCATTGAGAGTAGTTTCCGCTTCTTCCAAATGGAATCCTGCATTGGTAAGAGGCAGGCCTGTCAAACAGGTGTTTGCTTTGCCTGTTATCTTTAAATTAAAATAAAATGGATCAGCAATTTTCTTCTGACAAAGCTCCGGAGCCGGTGGGCAGTTATCCTCATGCAAGAGCAATCGGCAACTTGTTGTTCTTATCCGGCGTTGGTCCACGAAAGCGTGGAACAAAAGTAATTCCTGGTGTAACACTCAATGAGCTTGGTGATATTGAATCTTACAATATCGAAACCCAATGTCATTCAGTATTTGAAAATGTAAAATTGATACTGGAGGCTTCCGGCTCCCGGTGGGAAAATCTGATAGATGTGACGGTTTATCTCACCAACATGAAAGATGACTTTGCCACTTTCAACAGGATCTATTCAGAGTACTTTAAGGAAAATCAACCTTGCAGAACTACTGTGGAGGTAAATGCCCTACCCACGCCGATCGCAATTGAATTGAAATGTATTGCTTCCCTGGAGAAGTGAACAAGTACAGGCTATACGGCGAAACTCTCTCCGCATCCACATGTTCTCGACGCATTCGGATTCACGAACTGAAATCCCTTTCCATTGAGTCCGTCTGAGAAATCAAGAGTAGTACCAAGCAGGTAAAGAAGACTTTTTTTATCGACAAGAATTTTAATTCCCTTGTCTTCGAAGATCTGATCTACCGGTTTTATCTGATCATCAAAATTCAAATCATACATCAAGCCTGAGCAGCCGCCGCCCTTTACGGAAACACGTATATTATTATTAGGCTCACGACCTTCTTCTTTACGAAGCTCGATAATTCTTTCTTTTGCCTTTTCTGTTACGCTGATCATTTTGAATTCCTTTAAATTTCCTTCCGTTAGGCTTTTAGCTAACCGGATTCAATACAACACTAAAAACGGTAATTGTGTTCCTGTCCCGTCCATAATATAATTTCTCCAGAGCCTCCAGAATATTACCAGCCCTGAAGTAGGAGGTATGAAGTTCCTGTTCAGGTTTTGCTACCCACTGAATGGTGTAGGAGTTTTCCTTCTCTTTATAGTTCTGAACATAGTCAAGCATTTTTTTCAATGCATCAACTTTGTCTGCGCCTTGCTCTGAATGAAACAAAAAAGACTGATTGTGACGAGGATTGATCGTAATCAGGTCAAGCTTCACCTTTCCATCGACGGAACTATATTCAAAAATAAGATCCGAAGTCCGCAGTCCCAGGTAGTCTTTTACCTGCTGCTGAACCCGTGCCGCCTCAACGTGTGCGTCACTCACAGTTTCAATCATTACTTTTGCCATTGTTTCAAAAACTTTGAGACCGTAAAAATACTAAAGAACGACCAATTTAAACTGTTATGGATAAATTAGAGCATATCGGCATTGCCGTCAAGAACCTGCAGAAATCCAATCTTCTTTTTGAAAAGCTGCTGGGAAAACCTCCTTACAAGATCGAGGAAGTTGAACGCGAAGGTGTTCGTACTTCTTTTTTTGATGTCGGTGGAGTTAAAATCGAGTTAATAGAAGCCACCCGGGCAAATTCTCCCATTGCAAAGTTCATTGAAACCCGCGGCGAAGGTCTTCATCATCTTGCTTTTGGCGTGAATGAAATCAAAGACACTATGAATGACCTTTCTGAGAAAGGCTTTAATATGCTGGCCGACGAACCCAAGCCCGGTGCTGATAATAAGATGATCGTATTCATTCATCCCAAAGCAACCAACAATGTTCTTGTTGAGCTTTGTGAAGAAAAGAAGTCCTAAAATTTAGGAGCCTTTTTGGGATGCAGTCCGTACTGTGTCTTATTATAGTAACGCCACTTTTCTTTACCAATGGCGGTATCTGAGTAAGGCTTTGGACCACACGCTGCGAAGATGATTAATGCCACTACAAAAAGGACGATTCTGGATTTCATAATTGGCTTGTTAGACACACATAAATACCACCGCTGGGATCGGAAAATGTCTATATGACGTTATCCTCTTACTTTTGGGGGACGAATCCCCATAAACCCCGCTGAACCGACGTTACCTATGGAGCAAAAAAGAACAGAAATTGATCAATTAGGAGAATTTGGGCTTATTGACCGTATTGCCGGCAATTTCGGCTTACAGCACCCTTCTTCTCTGAAGGGAATCGGAGATGATGCAGCTGTGATCGATGCGGGTGATGATGTGATGCTGTTGTCAACAGATATGCTCATCGAAGGAATTCATTTTGATCTTTCTTATGTACCGCTTCAGCACCTTGGATACAAAGCTGTTGCTGTCAATGTTTCTGATATCGCAGCCATGAATGGTAAGCCGGAGCAGATCCTGGTTGGGATTGCCATTAGTAATCGGTTTTCAGTAGAAGCTGTGGATGCACTCTATGCAGGCATTCGCGCAGCGTGCACTAATTATAAAGTTGATCTGGTAGGTGGTGATACCACAGCTTCTCCTTCTGGTTTGATTATCTCAATCAGTGTTGTTGGAAAAACAAAGAAAGGAAATGAAGTGTATCGCAGTGGTGCCAAAGACAAGGATATCATCTGCGTAACAGGAGATCTTGGTGGTGCTTATATTGGATTGCAAATTCTGGAACGTGAGAAAAGTGTTTACCTCACTAATCCCGACATGCAGCCTGAATTGGATAATCATGAATACGCCATCAGCAGACAGTTGAAACCTGAAGCAAGAATGGACATCATTTATGAGCTTGCTGATCTGGGTATTAAACCAAGCGCTATGATCGATGTGTCGGATGGACTGGCATCAGAACTTCTTCATATTTCAAGAAATTCAAATGTTGGTGTCAGAATATTTGAAGACAAAATTCCAATCGATGAGAATGCTTTCAACACTGCGGTAGAATTCAAACTCGATCCTTACACCTGCGCACTGAACGGCGGTGAAGACTATGAATTGTTATTCACCATTCATCAGTCAGACTTTGAAAAAGTTAAGAATCATGCAGATATTCATTTCATCGGGTACATTCATCCAGACTCAAAGCAGAACGTAATGATCACTAAAAATGAGAATGTTGTGCCTTTGAAAGCTCAGGGGTGGAGCCATTTCTAATGTCCACTAATCTTCAGGGTACGGAATAAATACGAATCGTGTGAATGCTTTGTCAATCACGAAAAGGCAGCAGAATTCATCAGGATCTTTGTAAGCATTTTTAAACTCTTCTTCTTTTTCTTTTCCCACCAATTCTCTTTGAAGGAACTCGTCCAGATATGAAGCATAATAGCTCCACGCGAGGGACTGCTCTGTGTTTTTCAACAACAACTGACCAATAGGTTGATCGTCCTGTGAAATTGGAAATATTGGATAAGCAAATCCTGCCTTGCGTATCTGGTAGGATGCTTCTTTCAGAGTGTCAGCCACTTTAACAAAGTCAGTGGAGATGGTTCCGAGATATTTTCCGCTTAATTCAGGATCGTTTGTCATAGAATCTGACCGCTAAAATAAATTTAAAAAATTCTAATTTCTGAAGAGGTGTCTATTAATTATTCACTTTCAGCCATTCGTCACAAAAATTTTTCAATTCTGGAAAGAATAAATGAAACTCTGACTGAAATTCATCATAGAACTTTTCAAGATCCTTTGTTGCCTCCTGCATTTTTGATTCGAAGGTCGCTCTGCGTGACATACCCGAAAGCGCCCTGTGAATGCCATTTACGGTTCCATAGTTAACCAGCCAGTTGTCACGCATCATATAAAATAATACGCGATTCACCTGCTCAGGTACGACGGCATGATGATTTTGAACGATCGCATATGCACGCTCTGCATAATGGCCGAGTGTTTCAGTAGAGTACTGTGTCCAGTTGGCAGCAAGAAAATGATCGTAGAAGATATCAATTATTACAGGCGAGTAATGCCGGTAGATTGGGAACAGGCGCTTCTTACTTTGCTTTACAATAGGATGATGATCTGTAAAGTCATCAATGGCCCGGTGTAATACTATACCGTTTGCAATGCCGATTCCATAAATTGGTGCCAGCTCACGGCCCTTAACAAAATCACCAATGAAATTACCGACCATCACTTCGGGATTGTTTCCGGACAGGTAGAGATGGGCAAGGAAATTCATCGATGTAAGTTAAATCAAGAACTTTAATTTTTTCAGGAAAGGATTTTTAACACATTTGACCCGGATAACTTTATAAAGATGCCATCAATTCAACAATTAAAGCTTCTGATCAATCTCGCCCGCATGGATGGAGATGTTGCTGAAAAAGAAAGACAGTATATCATAAACATTGGCCAGGCAAACCATCTGCTGGTGGCAGAAATTCTTCCGCTCTTCAGTGGGAGTGATTCGGAGGTGATCGTGCCGTCAGATCTCAACAGCGAAGAAAAATTCGAATATATTTTCTCACTCATTCAACTGACCAAAATTGATGAAAAGGTATACCGCAATGAGATCAAATACTGTGCTCAGGTAGCCTCTGCGCTCGGTTATCGTCAGGATGTCTTATTTGAACTGATGCTGAAAGTGAAATCAACTGCGATGGAAAAAGATGAACTGGAAGCTCTGAAAAAACTAACTGCCACTTATCTTCTTCACAGTTGATCGTTTGAGCCTTTTATAGTATCATCGGGTAAAATCCCATACCCATGAAAAAATTCCTCTCCCTGATTATTTTGTGCGTAGCTGTTCTTGCAGCAAACGCGCAGAGAACCCTTATTCATTGTGGCAGTCTCATCGACGGAAAAAACAAAGCACTTCAATCCCAGGTAACGCTTGTCATCGAAGGCAACAAGATTGTATCAGTTGCCAAAGGCTTTACCAAACCAGAAGGCAAAGATGTTCTTGTTGATCTGAGTAAAAAGACGGTCATGCCAGGATTGATTGATATGCACGTGCATCTTGAAAGTGAAACAAGCAAGGATGCTCTTGTTCAGCGCTTCACAATGAATGAAGCTGACATTGCCTTCAAATCAACCATCTATGCAAAGAAAACTTTGATGGCGGGATTTACAACTGTGCGTGATTGCGGTGGATCAGGAGTAAATATTTCTTTAAGGAATGCAATCAATCAGGGGATCGTGGTAGGTCCCCGTGTCCTTACTGCGGGTAAAGGTGTTGCCACAACAGGCGGGCATGGTGATCCGACCAATGGAAACCGTAAAGATCTGATGGGAGATCCGGGACCAAAGGAAGGTGTTATCAATAGTGCTGATGATGCATACAAGGCGATCCGTCAACGCTACAAGGATGGAGCTGACTTTATTAAAATTACAGCAACAGGCGGTGTTCTCAGTGTTGCAAAAGATGGTTCAGGTCCCCAGTTTACACAGGAAGAAGTGAATGCTATTGTTGCCGCTGCAAAAGATTATGGATTCCATACAGCAGCACATGCTCATGGGGCAGAGGGTATGAAACGCGCAGTGATTGCAGGGATCACTACCATTGAGCATGGAACATTAATGAGCGATGAAGTGATGGACCTGATGATCAAGCATGGTACCTATCATGTACCAACGATCATCGCAGGAAGATCAGCGGCAGATTACGCAAAGATCCCTGGCTACTATCATCCACTGGTGGTGCCAAAAGCACTGGCAATTGGATCCAAGATCCAGGAGAACTTTGGAAAGTCATATAAGAAAGGTGTTAAGATCGCTTTCGGAACAGATGCAGGAGTATTTCCTCATGGCGAAAATGCACGTGAGTTCGGATACATGGTAGAAGGCGGAATGCCAGCGATCGAAGCATTACTCTCTGCCATGCAGAATAATGCAAACATTCTAGGACTAGGAGATAAGATCGGATCCATCGAAGCAGGTAAGATTGCAGACATCGTAGCGGTGGATGAAAATCCTGTTAATAATATCAAGACGATGGAAAAAGTAACATTCGTCATGAGGGATGGAGTTATTTATAAGAATGAATAAATACTGATCATTTCAATAATGTCAATAAAAGGACGCCAGGATTAGATTCCCGGCGTCCTTTGTATTTTGCAAGCTCCCACCTTAAGAAAAATTAATCCCTCCTTCAGGTCAACCTTATTTCGTGATGATACATTGGTATCAAAATTCAAACACATGAAGAAGCTCCTGTATTTATTATTCTTTATTCCGGTGATCCTCAATGCTCAGGTCAAGTATGAGGTAAAGGAGTTTACAGGTACCGTTAAATCCATTGATATTGGATGGGGATTTGCTTTTGAGCGACTTAAAATGGAAGTGTCCGGAGTAAAGGCAATATTTTTATTCTATCCCCAATATGGAAAATTGATGATTGATAATTTTAAACCAGGGGACGTTGCTACAGTAAGAGTAAATGTGAACATAAAAGCGGCAGAGGCATTTTCAAAACTTCTGGCTACCAGCACAAATCCTTCGAAAGTGGAGGAGTATTTCTTCTACCGAGATTATATAACTGAGATTAAAATAGGTGATGCCTGGGTTCCTTTGCCGGAAGACAAGCAACAGGTATTCGATATGAGGACCCAGCGTAATAGAATATTCTTTGGCAAACGTGTTGAAGACTTGTATAAGGTCAATGGTTATACGCGGGCTGTCATTTGTGAAGGTGGCCTGGTGGGAAGTTATCCTATGGCCGGCGCTAAATATTCAATTAATGATATCAAAATAAATGATCGCATTACTTTCATGGGTTATAAGTTTACCGACAATAAGCCGGGAGTCGAGTATCCAAACAAAGACGTAAAAGAGGTCTATCATTTCTGGAGACTTAAGAACGAGGAAGGATTTATAAAATCATTTTTATATAAGCAGAATTCAGTTTGTCTTGGCCTGGTGATAGAAACAAATGAGGGTGACGTTCGCGTTTCGTTTCCCAGCAATTATGCTCAGAGGATAAACAAGTATGCTACTGGTAAGAGAATGACTTTTTGCCGAGCTCTTCAATACTCCAGTTTTAAAGAAGATAAAATAATGAATCCTCCTGAGCTCCATGCTATCATTTCCGAAGCAGATACCTTGAAAATTGAGGAAGCCGGTTTCTATGGGGGTGCAGATGTTGCGCATGACCATAAACCAGCTGTAGTATCGGGCAAAATATCAAAGGTCAACCGATCCGATCGGGGTGGAATTATGAATGTCATTTTAGGCAATGATGTTTATGTGGAGATCACTTATACCACCAGTGAACAGCTTGGCAAGTACCTGAAAAAGGGAATTGAAATGGAAGTAAGCGGCGATGAGAGAATAAAAAAGGAGGGAGAGATTTATTCGGAAGATTACAGGATCATCACGCCCCGCAAAGTCAAAGTCGACGGAAAAGAATTTTTATTACAGTAATTTGTAGAGCAAATGAAGATCCTCCTCATCGAAGACGAACCACGTCTCACAAGTTTTTTAAAAGAAGGACTGGAGCAAAATGCATATGCTGTTGACACCGCATCGAATGGCAGTGAAGGCCTGGAGCTTGCATCTTCCGGTGCCTACGACCTGATTGTCCTTGATGTTATGCTTCCCGGACAAAACGGATTTGAAGTATTGCAGAACATGAGGCAGTTTAAGATCAATACCCCTGTCATTATTGTAAGCGCACTCAGCAATAGTGATCAGGTCATTCAGGGACTGGATGCAGGAGCTGTCGACTATATCAAGAAGCCTTTTGATTTTGGAGAGTTCCTCGCGAGGATCAGAGCCGTTACCCGCAAGGGTGATCCCAGATCTTTCACCAAATATAAAATCAGGGGACTTGAGCTCGACTTGCTATCACGAAAAGCATTTCTGGAAGGAATTGAAGTGATGCTTACCAAAAGAGAATTTTCATTGCTTGAATTGCTGATGATGCATTCCAACCGGGTTCTTTCAAAAGCTGAAATTTCTGAAAAAGTATGGGAGGTGAATTTTGATATGGGTAGTAATGTCATTGAAGTGCACCTTTCCCAGTTGAGACGCAAGCTTCGTGAAGGGATCATCCATACAAAAGTGGGAATGGGATACTATATTGAGGGAGAATTACTCAAGCAATAATTGACACCTTCGTATTCGTTCGTAAAGAGCATCAGGGCAAAGGCATCCCTGCTGTTCTTTGCTGTGTTTCTGGTAATCATCCTTCCTGTGTTGTATGTCATTTATTCCAAAGTGACGAAGACTCTTGAACAAGCAGATACACGCGAGCTTAGGATGGAGGCAGATAAGATCATGGGACAGGTTTCTCTTGATCCTTTAGTCATTCCTCTTCCGCCTTCAAAGTATTCCATCAGGCTTCAGCATTATTACAATTTCTCTTACGAGGAAATCTTCACCTCTCCTGATTTTCCTGTTTTATCAGAAGAACTTTTCCTGTTGGATAGCTATGAGATCGATACACTCAAGATTGTCAACCTGTCACAAAAGGTAAGTGAATCGGGTACAATCATTCTTTCCCTTGCCCGCTCCAATACAAGACTTCTGGATGAAGTCAGAAATGTTAAACTGTACCTGATTACAGCCAGCATTTTAGCCATCATGGTGGCAGGCTTTCTGGTATTTATTGCAGCGGGATTTATGCTGAGACCATTTCAAAAGATTATCGGTGTGGCGGGCAGAATCAACGCATCCAATAGCATTGAACGTGTTCCGGTTCCTGATGCCCGGGATGAAAGTCGTCAATTGGCAGAAACGCTAAACGATATGCTTTCGCGAATCGAACTGTCTATTAAAAATCAGATTAACTTTTTTGCTTCCGCCACGCATGAATTGAAAACACCATTAGCGGTGATGCAAACAGAGCTGACCGTTTCGCTGGGAAATACAAATGATGGACAGATTAAAAAGATCCTTGAAAGTCAGCTCATGGAAGTGCAGAGACTTGACAGGATCATTCATGATTTTCTTTTGATGAGTCAACTGAAAGGTGAATCTCTATCCATCAGAAAAACGGAGCAGAGGCTCGAAGAAGTAATTTATGAAGCAGTAAAAAAGGTTAGGTATCTAAGCATTGAGCGGGGCACACAGATACAGATTAACCTGATGGATGAACAAACTCATACTTCGCAAAGCCTCGACTTTGATAAAATACAAACCGTGTTTATTAATCTCATCGAGAATGCCATAAAATACTCACCACACCAATCAGTCATAAGAATTAATATTATGAGAGATGCTGTCAGTATTGTCAATAAGACAATCAATCCGGTAACTAATATTCAATCATTGACGTCGGAGTTTAATAAATCCGAAGAATTAAGCTCAGGTTTGGGGATGGGGCTTTGGCTCTGTAATCAGATCATTATCCTCCATGAAGCAGAATTGAAATTATCCTATAATGATTCTGAATTTTCAGCAACGATTCTATTCGGTACTAGGTAAATCACCTCTTTTTAAATTGTGAATTAATTTCCCCAGTGAGATTTGACAGTCTCTTGCACTGTAAAATAGACCTGAATTTTGGCGGCATTTTAATGACCCTGTTGGCACACCTATTGATGCTTTTAGGTGAAACCAAATAAATAACATTATGAAAGTCCTTGATAAAGACCTGGAGGTAGAAAACCAGACAGGTGAAAACCATACCGGAAAACGTCCTAATACTCCTGTTAGATTTTTGACGGCAACAACAATCATCGGAGATAAAGTATATGATAAGCATGATCAAAGCATTGGTGATGTAAAAGACATCATGTTAAATCTCGAAGATGGAACAATAGAATATGTTGTTATCGAGTTCGGTGGTTTTTTAGGAATTGGCGAGAAGTTCTTTGCTGTTCCATTTAAGGCCCTGCAACTTGATACAGATCGTCACGCATTTATTCTGGATCAGACCCGCGATGTATTGGAAAATGCCCCCGGTTTTGACAAAGATCACTGGCCGGAAACAAACTCTCATGCAATGAGATCATCCTCTACGTACTGGGGTGGCTTCATGGGCCCGAACACAGGATCTGTTCCGTATTAATCAGTTGAACTAAATTTTAATAATGATGAGGACCAGGTTGAAAAGCCTGGTCTTTATTATTCAGATATGAAAAAAATTTCAGTATTGATTTTGTGGGTCTTTATCTTAGTCCTTGGCTGTAAGGACAATGACTCCATCAACTCCTCCAATCCGAATAATGTAGTGCCTGCGGATTTTCTTTCAAATAGTAATTATGATAAGCTCATCGTGGAGATTCAATATGTAAACGGATTTCAACCATCAGCAGCAACAGTCAATAACCTTACAGCTTTTTTACAGGCGCGATTGAATAAATCATCTGGGATTACTGTCGTTCAAAGTGAAATTGCTTCTCCCGGAAAATCAGTTTATTTAGATGCTGATATTCAAAGCAATGAAAACCTGCACCGGACCCAGAAGACTTCCGGTAAAACACTCACAGCGTATTTCTTCTTTGCCGACGGAGAGTATTCCGGAAGTACAGGAAATTCAAAAATATTAGGCATCGCCTACGGCAGTTCTTCCATGGCGATTTTCGAAAAAAGCATTAAAGATCTCTCAGGTGGCGTGTCGCAACCTTCCGTTGCAACTCTTGAGAGCACAGTCGTCCTTCATGAGTTTGGGCATATTCTCGGTTTAGTCAACCGGGGAACTCCTTTGAAGTCCGCCCATCAGGATGCAAATGGTAAACACTGTACCGACACGAATTGCCTCATGTATTTTTCTGTTGATACAAGTGATGCTGTGGCGAATCTCCTGGGGGGAAATATCCCGGAGCTTACCACTGGTTGCCTTGATGATCTGAGAAGCAACGGCGGGAAATAGCATTTCCCCTTGTGGAACATTTCTACCCTGCATGCTTTAAAATCCTTTTTTCATCAAAAACATGAAACCCAAGAGGCGTTTTTCAAGTACATGCACGGGTAACCTCCCCCCACCATGCTCAGCAACTTCTTCAAGACCGCCCTGCGCAACATTTTAAAGAACAAAGCTTACTCGCTGATCAACTTTATAGGACTTACCTCCGGTCTTGCACTCGCGCTGTTGATCATAACATATGTTCGCAGTGAAATGAACTATGATAAGTTCCAGGAAAAATCAGAAAGACTTTATCGTCTGAGCTATACTGTTCCCAATGGTTTATTGCTGGCGGCAACACCTCCGCCAATTGCTCCTGTTATGACGGAATTTTTTCCTGAAGTGGAAACAGCTGCACGCATGTATAATCGTAATGCCAGCATATCCAGAGGTGAAGGCAACAACGCTGTCTCCTTTGAGGAGGGTGGAATTTACTTTGCGGATTCTGCTATTATGAAAATGTTCACGTTCCAGTTCATTTCAGGAAATCCTCAGCGTGCTTTGAAAGATCCCTTCACAGTGCTGATCAATGAGGAGATGGCGATTAAATATTTTGGTAAGGAAGATCCATTAGGTGAGACACTTGTGTTTGGAGGAAGAAATTCTTTCAAGGTGGCAGGTGTTGTAAAGAATTTTCCTGAAAGCTCTCACATTCGCTTCAATATGCTGATTCCATATGATAACATGTATGATATGGAAACCCATGAAACGGCTGAAAGATTGAGAACAAATCTTGCAACAAATTTTGTCATCAGTCATTCTTATACTTATGTTCTTTTAAAACCAGGAGCGACTTCAGAAGGTGTGGATAAGAACATGCCGGAGTTTCTTAAAAAGTACAGTCCACCCAACAGGATCATCGGTCAGAAGTTTACGCTCATGCCGGTATTGGATATTCATTTGAAATCCAATCTGCAACTGGAGCCACGGCCTACCAACTCCATGAATACTATTTTCATTTTTATAGCGATCGGTACCCTGACATTGCTGATTGCAGCCATTAATTATATCAATTTGTCAACAGCGCAGTCTTTTGTGCGCATCAAAGAGATTGGTATCCGGAAGATACTGGGTTCAGGCAGAGCTCAATTGATTTCCCAGTTCCTCTCTGAAAGCTTTTTGTTTTGCCTGATTGCCGTTGTCCTGTCGTATGGAGTATTCTATATGACACTGCCATTGCTGAATCAGTTCACCAACAAGCAACTCGTTTTTGTGGAGGCAGTGGATGTCCAATTGATCGGATCATCTTTTCTTTTGCTTGTATTAATCACACTGCTGGCAGGAGGATATCCTGCATACTTTGTTTCAAACTTCAATTCAATATCATCAATTAAAGGAGGAGGCAGGGATTCAATTACCGGCAATCAGTTTCTGAGAAAGTCTTTGGTGGTCTTTCAATTAATGATCGCATGCATGCTCCTTTCGGGATCATTGATGCTGATGAAACAAATGAATTTCATCAACGATCTGCCACTGGGATTTCAAAAGGAACACATCATTAATGTTCCATTGAACAGTCAGAATCTCAATGCCATTTTTGCGAGAGCGGACAGTACATTTAAAACAAGAGTCCAGACATTCCGTGACCGGATTGAATCACATGCAGGAGTCGTTAAGACTTCTATTTCTTCGGTGACGCCTGGCCTGGGTGCAGTTTACCGTGGTGCAATTCCGGAAGGATTTACAAAAGAGGATAATTTATTTGTTGCAAACATGTCTGTTGACGTTGACTTCATAGATACATATGGAATGAAAATGTTAGCGGGCAGAGGATTTGAGAAGGATTTTCCTTCAGACGAGAAGACTGCTTTCGTTGTTAATGAAACGGCAGTAAAAGAGTTCAAATGGTTAAGTGCTGAGAATGCAATAGGAAAGACTATCGACAGAGAAGGAAAGAAGGGTAAGGTAATTGGTGTTGTGAAGGATTTTAATATCACAACGATCACTCAATCCATCTCGCCCGTCATCCTGGAAATAGAACCCAATCAATGGAATACCGTCAGCATCAGGTTTGAAAATGAGAATGTCGCCTCTACCATGGATGACATTAAGAAAGAGTGGAATCTTTTATTCTCTGAGAAATCATTTCAATTCACTTTTCTCGACCAGCAACTGGACCAGCAGTATTCAAACTATCAGAATTTTGGAAAGATCATTCAAAGCTTTACTCTCATTGCAATTCTTATTTCATGCCTGGGAGTTTATGGATTGGTCTTATTTGTTGTTCAGAGAAAAGTAAAAGAGATCGGTGTCAGAAAGGTAGTAGGAGCGAGCATGGGTGGAATATTAAAGCTCATCTATTCTGATTTTATCTGGCTGCTATTGATAGGATTTGCTCTGGCAGTTCCGGTATCTTATTTTTTCATAAATCAGTGGCTCGATAATTTCATTTTCCATACTGAAATAGACCTGATGACATTTGTTATCAGTTTGGTTTTAGTCATGTTGGTTGTGATGGCGACGATCAGCTATCACGCGATTAAAGCCGCGATGGCAAACCCCGTGTTGTCCTTGAGGAGCGAGTAACCCATAACCTCATCGTTGGCATTACTGATTCTTAAAACCCTTTAAACCAGAGGGTATCCCAATTTGCATTCTTGCTTTTGACTTTAGTCATCATCAGTATCGATTTTGGCCTGAAATCGTGGGCTAACTGCGTCAGGCATAATATGAATCTAATTGGAACCTAGTCAGAACCTAAGTAGAACCTAATTGGAACCTAGTTAGAACCTAATTAGAACCTAATTAAAACCTAATTAAGTCATGGTATAAGTAGGCTAACTCTCTGAAAGTCAACCGGAACCATGTAGTGACACCCTTTTTTTGACCCCAAATGCGCGTTTTTACAGCCCAATCAGCCGTGTATAAACTTTATGAAATGAAGCCGTCTTTATTTACTTTTCTTGTCAATTCCACATAACATGAAAAAGATATATTCAATAGTTGCAATCGTAGTGGCAGGAATGTTCATTCTCGCCAACACAAACAAATCCGCTCTGTTGCGCGATGGTTTTGAAAACGGTACGCCTGAGATTAAATCAATCAGCGCGTTGGCATTTGGTCCAGATGGAATTTTATTCATCGGAGATTCTAAAAGCGCCGCAGTCTTTGCAATTGACACGAAGGACAATCAGAAGGTGGATAAAGCCACAGCGGTTGACTTCAAGAAAATGGATCAGAAAATTGCTGCCGCCCTCGGTGCAGAAGTTCAGAATATCACCATCACAGATCTTGTGGTAAATCCTGTTTCTAAAAAAGTCTATTGCTCAGTTTTTCTTTCTGACGGAACGCCAGCATTGTTGCGCATAGATGGAGATGCTATCGCTGCTGTAAACCTGAAAGACGTGAGCTTCACTTCTGTACCGTTGGTAAATGCACCAGCAGAAGATGCAAAAGATCAGCGCGGCAGACCTCTTCGCGGTACTACTATTTCAGACATGGGTTTCTATGATGGCAAGGTGATGGTCAGCGGACTTTCCAATCAGGAATTCAGTTCATCTTTTCGCGTAATACCTTTTCCATTCACAAAGCAACAGGATCAGTCCTCACTGGAGATCTATCATGCTGCTCACGGCAAGTATGAAAACGCTGCACCTATTAAAACATTTACAGTATCTGAAATTAACGGAAAGAAATTCCTTATCGCCAGCTACACCTGTACTCCATTGGTTCTTTTCCCTCTGGAAGACCTGAAAGCCGGAATGCATGTTAAGGGAAGAACCGTTGCTGAAATGGGAAGTGGAAATTCTCCTTTGGATATGATCACCATGAAGAAGGGCGGAGAATCATTTTTGATCATGGCTAACTCCAGCCGACCAGTCTTCAAAGTGAAGTATAAAAGCATTGAAGGTTATCAGGAGTCACTCACCAAACCAGTGACAGAGAATTTTGCTACTGCCGGTGTTGATTTTGTTTCTCTTCCCGTGGTGGGAGTTCTTCAGTTGGAGAAGCTTGATGATAGTCAGTTTTTGATTTTACAAAGAAAAGCAAACGGAGACCTTGATCTCTGGACCGCTGGCGACCGATATCTTTAATTCATAAGTTTTATTGATCAGGAAAGTGCGAATCCATTGCATTCAAATTTTCCTGATCATTCTTTTTGCTTCTTTCACTTCGTGCCAAACCGGCAAATCAAAAACCGTATCTGTTGTCTGGAAGAATAATAAAGCTGTAGCGATTGCTATTCCTTTATCTTATCTGAAGGATTCTGAAGATCCAACGAAGCATCTGGCGGTTCAATTAATAAAATCTGAACAACCAACCAATGTACTGGGTGAGTTTACGATCAGTAATGACCAGGTTTTATTCGAGCCGTTGGTTCCCCTGACACGCAACCTTGAGTATGATATTCTCTTCCATAACGAATCGGTTGCGACTGTAGCAATTCCTCCCAGTGATGCACCTGCTCCTGAATTGCTTTCTCTTTATCCAACACAGGATACCATTCCTGAAAATCTATTAAAGATCTATCTCAGATTTTCTCAACCGATGGAAGAGGGGCACTCACTCTCCTTTGTAACAGTGCTGAAGAATGATCGCGACACCATGAAGGGAACATTTCTTGACCTTCAACCAGAACTCTGGAGTAATGATGGAACGATGCTTACCCTTTGGCTGGATCCCGGTAGAATAAAAAGAGAACTGATTCCAAATTTAAAGTTAGGCGCCCCACTGATTACCGATCAACATTATACATTACTGATTTCAGGTAACTGGAAAAGCAAGGAAGGCATCTTGCTGAAATCGTCCCATCGAAAGGAATTTATAACCACGTTGCGGGATGATCAATCTCCACAGATAAAACAATGGACTTCAATTGTGCCTGCGGTAGCATCCATCGATCCTTTGACGATCAATTTCAAAGAGTCACTTGATTATGGATTGCTCAATGATGCTGTATTAATAACTGACGAAAGAAATACATCGATCAATGGTACGATCACTATTTCCAATGAAGAAAGAACATTTCAGTTTGTTCCTGAAACCCAGTGGAAGCCGGGAAACTATAGTATTACTTTTGAAAGCAGACTTGAGGACTTATCAGGAAATAATCTGGATCATCCCTTTGACCGCGACCTGAAAGTCAATGCAGAGGTGGGGGAGAGAAATGGGGTATTTAAGATGTCGTTTACAATTCGTTAATTTAATCCTATGAAAAAATCATTCATTCTTTTCGCAGCCATTGCAATGATGCTGATCATCGATCAATCTTCATTCGCTCAGACGTTAAAGACTGTTCTTAATGACCAGCTTAAAAATACGCACACAAACAAAGACTGGTTCGTTCCGGTAAATGTTGCGCTGGAAGGTGTCACGGCTGAACAGGCGATGTGGAAAGATGGAAGCGGCAATCATTCGATCGGTCAGCTGGCCTATCATTTATGGTTCTGGAATGAACGGCAGCTTGCAAAATTCAAAGGTGAAAAGGAATCTGCCTTCAATGGAAATAATGAAGAGACCTTTGATGCTTTTGATAAAAACACCTGGGCTCAGACGGTTAGCAAGCTTGATAAGGTTTTGACAGACCTTGAAAAAATCATTCAATCTGCCGACGACGCGAAATTGAAAACCTGGGCACCCATCATTGCGAATATCAGTGCCCATAATGCCTATCACACCGGCCAGATCGTCTTCGTGCGGAAGCTCCAGAAATCCTGGGATCCTGAAAAAGGTGTGAAATAGAAGAGGCATTCGTCTTCAAATTTTCAAATCCTCAAATTCACTATTTGTCCCCTTCTTCTGCCGGGGAATAACTACCTTTGCCCCCTTAAAAATCAGTTCAGGGACAGGGCATGGAGAACATTCGCAATTTTTGCATCATAGCACATATTGACCACGGTAAAAGCACGCTGGCTGACCGGCTTTTGGAATTTACGGGTACCGTTACGGGCCGTGAAATGCAGGCTCAGGTGCTCGATAATATGGATTTGGAGCGCGAAAAAGGAATTACCATTAAATCCCACGCGATCCAGATGTCATACAAGCTGGATGGCAAGGAATACACCCTTAACCTGATCGATACTCCCGGACACGTTGATTTTTCCTATGAGGTTTCCCGTTCAATTGCCGCTTGTGAAGGCGCTCTTCTGATCGTTGACGCCGCACAGGGAATCCAGGCTCAAACGATCTCCAATCTTTACCTGGCACTGGATCACGATCTTGAGATTATCCCGGTATTGAATAAGATCGATCTTCCTTCGGCAATGCCGGAAGAAGTGACAGATCAGATTGTAGAATTGATCGGTTGTGACCGTAATACGGTTATCAAAGCCAGCGCAAAAGAAGGTGTTGGTATTGAAGATATTTTAAAAGCGGTGGTAAGGCGTGTTCCTCCTCCAAAGGGAGATCCGAATGCACCTCTGCAGGCAATGATCTTTGACTCAGTCTTTAATTCCTTCCGTGGAATTGAAGTTTATTATAAAGTTGTCAACGGAACCATCCGCAAAAACGATCTCATCAAATTTGTCAATGCTGATAAAGAGTATGGTGCTGATGAGATTGGTGTATTGAAGCTTGACAAGCATCCACGTAATGAGATCAGCGCCGGTAACGTAGGCTATCTTATTTCCGGAATCAAGGTTGCCAAGGAAGTGAAAGTAGGAGATACGATCACGTTGGTGAAGAATCCCGGAGAAGCGATCAAAGGTTTTGAGGATGTGAAGCCAATGGTGTTTGCCGGAATCTATCCGGTAGATACTCATGAGTTTGAAGAGCTTCGTGCTTCCATGGAAAAACTTCAGCTGAATGATGCATCATTGGTGTGGGAACCAGAAACATCAGCAGCGTTGGGATTTGGATTCCGATGCGGATTCCTTGGAATGCTTCACATGGAGATCATTCAGGAACGTCTTGAGCGCGAGTTCAACATGACGGTGATCACGACGGTGCCTTCTGTAAAGTTCAAAGCAACTCTTACGAATGGCAAGTTGATTGAGATCAATGCACCATCAGAGATGCCGGATCCAACAACCATGAATATGATCGAGGAGCCGTACATCACAGCACAGATCATTTCCAAATCTGAATTTATCGGAGCGATCATCGGCTTGTGTATGGACAAACGTGGTATCATCAAGAACCAGGTGTATCTGACGTCTGATCGTGTTGAGTTAAGTTTTGAAATGCCGTTGGCAGAGATTGTATTTGATTTCTTTGATAAGCTTAAAACAATTTCCAAAGGGTATGCCTCATTGGACTATCACCTGATTGGTTATCGCGAATCAGACATGGTAAAGCTTGATGTTCAGTTGAACGGAGATAAGGTAGATGCGCTTTCTGCCATCGTTCACCGCGCAAAAGCTTATGATTGGGGAAGAAGACTTTGTGAAAAGCTCAAGGAACTTATTCCACGTCACATGTTTGAAGTTGCCATCCAGGCTACGATCGGTCAGAAGATCATTGCCCGTGAAACGGTAAGCGCGATGCGCAAGAACGTATTGGCAAAATGTTATGGTGGAGATATTTCGCGTAAGCGCAAATTGCTGGAAAAGCAGAAGAAGGGTAAGAAACGTATGCGACAGGTCGGTAACGTAGAGATACCACAGGAGGCATTTATGGCAGTACTTAAATTGGATCAATAAAGAATCATTAACGAGTCAACGAATTAATTGATGATGACTGACACAAAAACCTATACTCTCATTGATGGTCGCAAGGTAGCCTCTGAAATTAAAAAGGAGATTGCTGAAAAAGTGATTGAGCGAAAACAGGCAGGGAAGAAGATCCCTCACCTTGCTTTCATTCTGGTGGGCGATGATGGTGCTAGTCAGACATATGTTGATAATAAAGTGAAAGCGTGTAAAGACGCAGGGTATCATTATACCATGATGCGCTTTGCCGACACGATCTCAGAAGAGAAACTTGCAAAGCATATCACCGCTGTAAATAATGATGAGGATGTCGATGGATTTATTGTTCAGCTTCCTTTGCCATCACATATTTCTGTAGAGCGCATCACCGATAAGATCCGTCCTGATAAGGATGTGGATGGATTTACCAACAGAAATTTCGGAAGCATTATCTCCAAGGTGCCATTGCTTATGCCGGCCACTCCGTTTGGAGTAATGGAGTTGCTTCGTCGATATGATATTCAGACGGAAGGAAAAAATTGTGTCGTAGTGGGAGCCAGCCGGATCGCTGGTGCTCCGTTGAGCATGATGCTGGTGGAGCAAGGTCGTGCGACAGTTACCATCTGCAACAAGTACACGGAGAATCTGAAGCAATACACGTTGAATGCAGATATTCTGTTAGTGGCTGTTGGAAAGCCGGGACTCATCACGGCTGATATGGTAAAAGAAGGTGCTGTGGTAATTGATATTGGCACAACCAAAGTTGATGATCCGGCAAAGCCCAATGGATTCAGTATTAAAGGTGACGTTGATTTCAAGAACGTTGCTCCGAAAGCTTCCTTCATCACACCTGTTCCCGGTGGCGTAGGTCCCATGACCATCGCTTCATTGTTGTTGAATACCTTGCGTGCCACTGAACTGCGCCATCCTTAATAGATCAGTCTGTTATTATAACATTGAACGTACAAGCTCCGACATTGCAATCACTTCCTTTAATGGAAGACTTTTATACCATTCAGGGAGAAGGGTCTTACCAGGGCTATGCTGCTTATTTCCTGAGGCTGGGAGGTTGTGATGTGGGTTGTGTCTGGTGTGATGTAAAAGAGTCATGGCCAGCAGATGCACATCCAAAAGTTTCTGTTGAAGAAATGATCGGTAGAGTCAGGGCTGCAGGCGCTCCATTGGCAGTCATCACAGGCGGTGAACCAGCGATGCATGACCTGAAGAGTTTAACCAGCGCACTCAAATCTGCAGGAATAAGAACTCATATTGAAACTTCCGGTGCTTATCCATTAACCGGTGAGTGGGATTGGGTTTGCCTGTCTCCTAAAAAATTCAAGGCACCACATGCTTCTGTTTATTCCTCAGCCAATGAATTGAAGATCATAGTCTTTAATAAAAGTGACTTTGATTGGGCTGAAAAAGAGGCAAGTAAAGTATCGGATTCTTGTATTCTGTTTTTGCAGCCTGAATGGTCAAAGGAAAAAGAAATGCTCCCCCTGATCATTGATTATGTAAAGAATCATCCACGCTGGAGAATATCCCTTCAGGTTCATAAGTATATGAACATTCCTTAATTCTGTCGGTTTGAATCAGCAGGAATTTTCAAACACACTGAATACATGGGGACGGGATCGAGTCCCTTTTCTGTTTTTTATAGATTTTGAAATGGAAAAGCCCGTTGCTTTCCCTCTTACTGGAATTGATCCGGACCTCATTCAATACAACTTTCAGGGATTCACGAATTCTAAGACAAAGGAAAAGTTAAAGGATCTGACCTTCGGCAAAGTTCCTATGTCACTTGAGGAATATCAGGAGCGCTTCGATAAAGTGATGCTTCATTTAAATAGGGGGGATTCATTTCTTACGAACCTGACAATCTGCACAGAGCTGAAGACGAACTCTGATCTTGCTGACTTGTTTCATGCATCTCACGCGAAGTATAAGATCTATTATAATGATCAGTTTGTCTGCTTTTCTCCTGAATCATTCATTCAGATAAAAGACAATAAGATATTTTCGTTTCCAATGAAGGGGACGATAGATGCCTCTGTGGAGAATGCTGAACAGGTCATTCTTGCCGATAAAAAAGAATTGTCAGAACACATTACGATTGTGGACCTGATCAGGAATGATTTGAGCCAGGTAGCGGATCGTGTGGAGGTATCAAGATTCAGATATGTTGAGGAATTGAAGACGCACGACAAAACTTTGTTGCAGATAAGCTCAGAAGTAACTGGTCATCTAACGGGTGATTACTGGAGTAGAATAGGCGATATGTTGATCAGTCTCTTGCCAGCAGGTTCTGTTAGTGGTGCTCCAAAACCGAGGACCCTGGAGATCATTCGGGAAGCTGAAGCAGAGAAACGTGGTTACTATACAGGAGTTTGTGGTTACTTTGACGGAACAAGCCTTGATAGCTGTGTCATGATCAGATTTGTTGAAAAGATCAATGACTCTTTATATTACAGAAGTGGTGGTGGAATCACTGCACAAAGTTCTGTTATCAGTGAGTACAAGGAAGCAATAGAAAAAATCTATGTCCCAATTGATTGAGACAATCCGGGTTCAGAAGGGTGAATTCTATCACCTCAGCTATCACGAGCAGCGTATGCAGCGTGTATGGAAGGGTCTTTTTAACATCTCTCCGCCATGGTCGCTGCAGGAAGTTCTCTCAAAAACATCCGTGCCTTTAAATGGATTATATAAGTGCAGGCTTACGTACGATACGAAAGTTAAAGATGTGGCGTTTGAACCATATGAACCAAGAAGAGTAGGTTCATTGAAAATGATTTACAACGACACAATTTCTTACGATCATAAATTTAAAGACAGAACTGTATTAAATGAGCTTTTCAGTCAGCGGGGTGATAAAGATGATGTGCTCATCATTAAGAACAAACTCGTTACAGATACTTCTTATGCAAACATTTTGTTCCGAAAGGGGTCGGAATGGTTTACACCTTCTTCGTGTTTGTTGCAGGGAACAACCAGGCAGAGATTGATTGATGAAAAGAAGATTAAAGTGGAGGAGATTTCAGTGGATATGATTACCTCATTTGAAAGCTTCAGGATTATTAACTCAATGCTCCTGGACGAGGCTCCGGAAATTACGGTTGGGCATATAATAAATTAGCATAATTTTTGTTGGAGTTGTGGGTCATTACATTTAACAAGTACCTTTATAGATCGATGAGGAATTCAATTATTCTGATTTTCATATTGTCAGCGCTGATCGCTCAATCACAACCTGTTCTCAACACCAGGAATAAAAAGGCGATCGAGCTTTATGTAGAAGCAGATAATTTCCGGGTGCGTGGTGAGTTTAAGCAGGCACTTTCATTGTTGGATCAGGCGATTGATAAGGATGAGAATTTTTCTGAAGCTTATTTTCGCAAGGCCCTTATTTACAAAACCCTCAGGAACTACAGCAGATCCAATGAGCTTTTCAATAAAGGATTAAGTCTTACGGCAGATGCAAAAAAGCAGAAGTCTTATTTCTTTGAGCTTGGCGAGAATTATCTTCTGGAAGGGAACTATCAGCAGTCATTACTTTTTTTAGATCGATATCTGGAGGCAGAAATTCTCAATAAGGCGAAGATCGAGCAGGCAACACGATGGAAAGCAAATGATCAGTATGCTATCCGCAACATAAAAGAAATTTCACAATTCAGACCACACGCATTGAGTGATACGGTCAATGTTGCGCCGATGCAATATTTTCCGGTGCTTACTGCAGATGAGCGTGAGCTTATTTTTACGCGAAGGCTGGGGCCAAAGGATGAGGATACAGAAGATCTTGTGGTCTCCAGAAAAGATCCTAAAGGAAAATGGATGAGTCCTGTCTCCATATCTCCAGCCATCAATTCACCCTTCAATGAAGGAACGTGCACGATCTCTGCCAATGGACGTCAGTTAATTTTTACTTCCTGTTATGGAAGGAAGGGATACGGTAGTTGTGATCTTTTTGAGAGTAAGAAAGTAGGAGACGAGTGGACCATACCCGTTAATCTTGGACCTGAGATCAATTCTCCATCATGGGAATCACAACCTTCCCTGTCTGCTGATGGAAGAACATTGTTCTTTGTTTCTGAACGCCGTACCGGTCTTGGCAAAAAAGATATATACGTTTCTTACAAGCTTGATGAAAATCGTTGGTCGAAGGCTGAAAATCTCGGAGACAAAATCAATACACCCTATGATGAGATATCTCCCTTCATTCATGTAAATGGACGAACACTTTTCTTTGCTTCCAATGGTATGCCTGGATTCGGTGGTCACGATCTTTATCGCAGTGAAAAGGAAAATGGTCAATGGAGCGAGCCAGTAAATTTTGGTTATCCTGTAAATACGCATGAAGATCAGTTCTCACTTTTCATCACAACCGATGGTCAGCATGGATTCTATTCCCATGAAGACAATGAAAAAGCAAACTCTTCAAAAATATTTGAGATCAATGTTCCGGAAGAACTCCAGCTTCGTTACAAAAGCAATTATGTTAAAGGAATTGTTCGGGACAAAAAGACCAACAAGCCATTAAACGCGCGTCTTGAATTATTGAATATGGATAAGAATGAGCTCGTGTCATTCGTTCGTTCTGATTCTGTAACAGGGGAATATCTGATGGTGCTTACACAAGGAGCAGATTATGGATTATACGTTAGCCGACCTGGCTATCTGTTTCAAAGTTTGAATTTCAATTATCAGGCGGAAGGAAATCTGATTCCGGTTTCCGTGGATGTATATCTTGAGCCTGTTGAGATGGGAGCGACCGCAGTTCTGAACAATTTATTTTTTGACCTTAATAAATATGAGCTGAAGGATAAATCTATTACCGAACTGGATAAGATCATCCGGTTCCTGAACGAAAATCCCACCATCAGAGTGGAGATCAGCGGCCATACCGATAATGCCGGTACACCTGCCTATAACCTTCAACTTTCTCAGAAACGTGCGCAATCGGTTTCAGACTATCTGAGCACGCATGGCATTGAAGCCAGACGATTGCTCCAGAAAGGTTTTGGGGCAACCAAGCCTCTTAAGCCTAATGACTCAGAAGAGAACAGGCAAATAAATCGCCGGATTGAATTCAGAGTCGTGAAATAATTCCCGCCACCCAAATTTGGGTATTCATTCTCCAGGCGGGCATTTCTTTCCAATATTTTGTTACATTTAAATTAATTAAATGTAAAGGCATCGACGCACCGATAGCATGAAGTTCAGATCCCTACTTTTTTTACTGTCTTTCTTTATGAGCGTTGGTGTATATGCTCAAACCAATGTTTCCGGTAAAGTCATATCTGAAGAGGATAAAGAAGGAGTACCCGGAATAAACATTGTTGTGAAAGGTACCAGCACAGGAACCGTTACCGATGTTAATGGAAATTATAGTGTTGTGGTGCCTGCCAATGGAGTACTCATCTTTTCTTTTGTTGGTCTTCAAACTCAGGAAATTCTTGTAGGCAAGCGCACGATCCTGGATATCATGATGAAACCAGATCTTAAAGAACTGGAAGAAGTTGTTGTGACGGGATATCGTGAAGAGAGCAGGAGAGCATTGCCGGGTTCTGTTGCCGTTGTAAAATCCGATAAACTTCAGAATGCCACCATTGCTTCATTCGACCAGGTATTGCAGGGAAGAGTTCCGGGCATGCTGGTATCAGGTGGTTCCGGTCAGCCAGGATCATCCGCGAGTGTTATTATTCGTGGTATCAAATCGATCAGCGGTGTGAACGGACCTCTTTATGTATTGGATGGAGTTCCAATAGCATCGGGAGTATTCAATACATTAAATCCAAACGACTTTGAAAGCATCAGTGTTCTTAAAGATGCGACTGCAGCCGCGCTCTACGGATCACGGGGTTCTAACGGTGTCGTTGTCATCACAACAAAGAAGGGAAAATCAGGAGAGACTCAAATAAACTATGGTGTTCAGTATGGAGTTTCCTTTGCTCCACAAAATCGTCTTCAGGTTATGAATTCCACTGAGAAGATTGATTTTGAATTGCTGACAGGCGGAAGCAGCTTAAGCACTATGACCAGTGAGCAGATCGCCCGTCTCAGATTGATCAATACCAACTGGCAGGATGTTTTGTTCACCACCGCACGGACAATTCAACATGATCTGAGCATTCAGGGTGGAAATGACAAGACAACCTTCTTCATTTCAGGAAATTATTTGAATCAGGAAGGAACTGTTCGCAATACAGGATTGCAACGCTATACAGCAAAAATCAACATTCAGCATGAGGCTAAGAATTTCCGGATGGGAATGAATAGCTCTCTGGGATATTCTAAAAATCAATCGACCCTTGAGGGCAATGCATACATTGGATCTCCTCTCAATGCAGTACGTTGGAGCAATCCGTATGAGAAACCCTACGACGATAACGGGGATTACACAAAGATAAAATCAGGACAACCTAACGCCCTTCAGGAGCTTCTTGAAAATCATCGCCACTTCTTCGACATTAAAGCTATTGTCAATGTCTATGGAGAATACTTTGTTCCTGCAGTTCAGGGTTTAAGTGTCAAGACTTCATGGGGAACAGATTACACTCAGCGTGAGAATGACACATACTTTGATAAGAGCACGTATACAGGTTCACAAACTCCCGGGCAAAGTGGAAGTCAATCCCGGGGAAGTTCATCCGTGGTCAACTTTGTGGGAACCAACTCAGTTAATTACAGAACGACCATCAATGACGTTCATGACATCTTTGCAGCTGTTTATCATGAGGTCGTCTACAATCAAAGAAAGGACTATGCCTTTACCGGATATGGAATCACCAGCAATCTGAAAAATGATGGCGGCATCACGGTAAGCCCCACCTATCTTCCGGGATTAAGCGGCAACAACCGTGAGATTGCACTGCAATCATTCTTCACGGAACTGTCATATTCTTACAATAAGAAGTATTATCTGAAAGCAGGATTCAGAAGTGATGCATCGTCTGTATTCGGAGCAAATTATCAGCATGCAAACTTCTATTCCATTGGTGGAAACTGGAGAATCAGTGATGAAGACTTCTTCAAGAACCTGACTACTAAAATTGATTTTCTGAAGATCTATTCAAATTTCGGAACCTCAGGAAATCAAAGTGTTCTGGATGCAAATGGTCAGATCGATGCGTATCCTTCTCTTTCCCTTTATAGCCCTCAGTTTTCTTATGATGGAAGTTCTGGTATTCGTCAGACCCAGCCTGCCAATCCTGATCTGAGCTGGGAAACAGTGCAGTCTTTCAATGCTGGTTTTGAATATTCAGTGTTGAAAAACAGAATCTCTGGTTCTATTGAGTATTATATCAACACAACACAAAATCTTCTTTTAAATAGTCAGCTGTCGCGAACCAGTGGATTTGAAACGATCGCGCAGAATGTTGGTAAAATGCAAAACCAGGGAATTGAAATTGATATCAATGCCAACGTTCTTAAGTTCCGTGGATTCTCCTGGAATGTGGGTGCAAACTTCACCTACAACCAGAATAAAATTGTAAAGCTTGCGGAGACGGAAGAGATCATCAATGGACTTACGATTACTAAAGTCGGACTTCCCTTTGGAACGAACTATGTTGTACCATACGCAGGCGTGAATCCGGCAAATGGAGATGCTCTTTACTATAAGAAGGATGGTACATTGACCAATCAGTTCTCATCAGATGACCTGGTTCCAATGGGTACACGCTTTGCTCCACGCTTTGGCGGCTTTACCAACACATTCAACTACAAGGGTGTAGAGCTTTCAATCTTTTTCTCATGGGTTCAGGGCAATCAGGTATTTAATAATGACAGAACAAACGTTGAGAATCCGACCTACTATGTTGATAATCTTTCAAAATCATTGTTGAGAGCATGGAAGCAGCCGGGAGACATTACAGATATTCCAAGAATTCAAACTACCGGAGGACTTACTACCAATTCATTCCAGGCTCAGACCTCACGTTATGTTGAAGATGGATCATTCCTGCGATTGAGAAATGTAATGCTGTCATACAATCTTCCATCAAAGTGGATTGATAAAGCAAAATTGAGAAGCGTGCGGGTGTATGCACAAGGACAGAATCTCTGGACGCTGTTTAAGTTCCAGGGATGGGATCCTGAATTAGCAGCCGGTACTTTGACAGGAGCGCAATACCCGGCGCTGCGCACAGTGACGGCAGGTGTAAATATTGGATTTTAGAAGTC